>CBCXVS010000001.1:0-99977 GCA_965178525.1 uncultured bacterium
AGTTGGTACTGCAAGAGCTGGGAGAGCAGGCCAAAGTGATTGTCTTTCTCGACGATCGAATTCAACCGGCACAACGCGAGACTATTGCGGCCACCCTACGGGACATCGTGGGTTCTGAAGCCATTCATTATATTTCAAAAGAGCAAGCTTGGCATGATTTTACCACCTGGTTTCCCGATACCCCCCAGCTCCTCGACGGCCTGGAACCGCATCCTCTGCCGGCATCGTACGTCGTGCAGCTGGCTCCACAGGCGCCATCCGACACGGTACTGCACACCTTACAACAGCGTTTATCTCGCCTTCCCGGTATCGACGAGGTAGAATACGGAGCACAATGGCGGCAAGGTTTCCGGTCGGTGCTCCAGGGCACGCGGCTCGTGAGCCTTGCCGGTGGTCTCTTATTGAGTGCCGGCATCATCTTTATCATGGCGAATACAACGCGGCTCACGCTCTATACACGATTGCCTGACCTTGGAATTATGCACCTCGTCGGGGCGACGGAATGCTTCATTAGCGGTCCGTTTCTGCTCCTTGGCATGATCCAGGGGCTGGCGGGAACGTTGCTGGGGCTGGGGGTGTCATGGGGGCTGTATCATACGTTCCTCCCCTCCCTCAGCGCCGTGCTCTCCGACCTGATGGGCTTGCCGCCCTGCCGCTTTTTGCCGTGGCCGCTCGTCGGAGGTATGCTCATGGGGGGCCTCGGGTTGGGCTATGTGAGCAGCGGCGTCACGCTTAATTGGATGCTGCGTCGGCTTCATGCCGCGTCGTCGTAGGCGAGGGACAACGTATGCAAGGGCTGGCCGTCATGTTCCTGACCGTCATGCTGAGCCTACCGGTTGGCGCGATGTCCGCTGGCCAGGCACAGACAACGGCGCCGGACTTGTTGCGGCAAAAACGTCAGGAACTGGAACGCACGCAACGCCAGTTGTCCCGGTCGCAACAGCAGCTCGACCGCCATATCGTCGAAGAACAATCTCTCCTCGCGACGCTGGACGCATTCAGTAGACGTCAGGAAAAGCTGGCGCGCGCTCTGCGTATGACCACGGCTGACCTACAGGTGACGCAAGAACGAGCGCAAACCCTGCAACGGACCTATACCGAGTGGTCTCGTCAAGTCGAGCAGCAACGCCAGCACCTGACCCGGCGTCTTCGTCAGCTTTATAAGCTGGGGCGCCATCCGTACATCAAGCTCGTCTTATCCGCCAAGGATGTTGCGGACTTCACCTACAAGGCCCACTATGTGCGACGCTTCGCCGCCCATGACCGGCAACAGCTCCAACGCTACCATGAAGGGCGCGCACGGGTGGCCGCCACCCAAGCGGACCTCGCCACGACGGAACAGCGCATCCGTGCTTATGGCGAGACGCTGCAGCAGCAGAGGACGGCCTTACACGACGAACAACAACGGCAGACCGACCTCCTCCGTCGTATTCGGCACGAGAAACACCTGGCCACACAAGCCATCGCGGAATTTGCACACACGGCAAAGGCTTTATCGTGTATGATTGACCAGTTGATCGCTGCCCGGGCGGCAGCGGTGCGCGCGCCGGCCGTCAAAGGCCAATTGCTCTGGCCCGTCAATGGGCCCGTCCTTGCATCCTTCGGACGGGTTCGGCATCCGCACCTCGATGTCTATACCGTCCACAAAGGGATGTATATTGGCGCTCCATTGGACAGCGATGTCAGAGTTGTGGCGGCAGGTACGGTCGTCTATGCTGGCGGGTTCAAGGGGCTCGGACGTTTATTGATCGTTGACCATGGCCAGCATGTATTGACACTCTATGGGCACGTATCCACTCTCCGAGTACAGGTCGGCGACCATGTACACACGCAGCAAATCGTCGCTACGGTTGGCAATAGTAGTACCTTAGGAGAACCGGCGCTCTATTTTGCCATTCGGCACCATACCGCGCCACAAGATCCGTTGCTATGGCTGCGCCAGCGGTCTGCACGCCTGACAGAGCAGCCCTGAGGGAAGGAGCACTTCTATAATGCAAAGAGCACGGGACAAACGTGGGCTTTTGTTGTTCGTCGCAGCTGCCCTGTTTTGCATGTTTACCGGCGCGGTCATGGCAAAGCGGTTGCCATTTCAGAGCGACGCCTATGAGGATCTCAAAATCTTTACGGAGGTCCTGTCGTATGTCGAGGAGAATTACGTCCAAGAAGTGGACGCCGAAAATCTCGTGTACGGTGCGATCCAGGGCATGTTACGCTCCCTCGATACCCATTCCTCGTTCATGCCACCCGAGGTCTACCGCGAGATGCAGGTGGAAACCGAGGGACATTTTGGTGGTTTGGGGATCGAAATCACGGTTCGCGATGACATTCTCACCGTCGTTTCCCCCATTGAGGGCACCCCGGCCTTTCGGGCCGGCGTGCAGTCGGGTGACAAAATTGTCAGCGTCGATGGCGAATCGACCAAAGAGATGTCGCTCATCGAAGCCGTGAAAAAATTGCGGGGTCCCGCGAATACCTCGGTGACGATCGGCATTATGCGTGAGGGATATACCGAACCGAAAGATTTCACCCTGATGCGGACCATTATTCAGATTAAAAGCGTCCGATCGAGAGTCCTGCCCCATCGCATTGGCTATGTTAAACTTCGGAGTTTTCACAAAAACACCGCGGACGAGTTGAAAGAGGCATTGGAGGATCTGGACGAGCGGCATATCAACGCCCTGGTTCTAGACCTACGGAATAATCCTGGCGGTCTGTTGGAACAAGCCATCTCGGTCACGGATGAGTTTCTTGAAGGGGGCCAGCTCATTGTCTATACCAAAGGGCGCTTGAGCAATCAGAATATGAAGGGCTATTCCAAAGATGACGGCGCCCATATGGACTATCCGATGGTCATCCTCGTCAATGGTGGCAGCGCCAGCGCCTCGGAGATTGTTGCCGGCGCGTTGCAAGATTTGGAACGGGCAACGGTGATCGGTACGAAAACCTTTGGGAAAGGCTCGGTACAAACCATCATTCCCCTCAGTGATGGCTCGGGGTTGCGCCTCACCACCGCAAAGTATTATACGCCGAAGGGACGCGTCATCCATGAAAAAGGGATTATTCCGGACATCGTGATTGAAGATCTGCCACCGGAAAAAGTCGAGGAAGGTCAGGATCGCCCCCTGCGGAGCCGGCGGCGCATTGCCCTCCCAGGTGACGACATCTCTGACGATCCCCAATTGCAGAAAGCCGTCGACGTGTTAAAGTCGCAAGGGAAACAAAGCAAGAAAAAGGCGAGCAAGAAGGCGAGTTGAGCCGTACCGAACGATGTATCGTAAGTGCCCGAACAAAACTAAATTCATATTTTTCCTTTGGAAAAGCGATGTCGCTAATTTTGTCCAGGAACTTATACGCTGTCGTGTTGTTCGCCGTCAGACTCGCGCGGCGCCACCGCCATGGTGGCGTATCCGCTCCTGGCAATGGGTTCTGCTCGTGTTGGTGCTCGTAGCGGGCGCCTGGCTGTTAGGTCGTCATCAACTGGGCGCGACGCGTGGGGGGCAACAAGTCCGGTCGGCCTTATACTTCGCCCTAGGCTGGCATCACATTGCCCAGCAGCAACGCCAGCTGAGACACACGGTCGAAGCCGTCGTGCGGGAGACCGGACTCACGGGGGAAGCGTATCAGGCTGAGAGCCTTCGAGATCAACGCCGCGGGCGGGAGTCGTGGCAGTTATGGCGCCACCGCATTGCGTTACCTACGCCCATTTCCCTGACGATATTCGAGACGCGGCTACGCCAGGCCATCCGGAGTACGGCTCACACGGTCCTGGTCCGGCGCACACGCGAGCAGGCTTCTGAGACGACGGTGGTGCTGACGGTGGGTGTCGCACACGCCCCAACGGACCTCTTTGTGCTCTTCCAAAACCGTGCACCCTGGGTGCGCATGCCGCCCCAGGTGAGCGCCCCCCCCATATTGCCTCAAATGGCGATCGTGATCGACGACATGGGCTGGAATCTCGACATGGCACAGGCTCTACTGGCATTGGATATACCGCTGAGTTTTGCTATTCTGCCACAGTCGCCGCATCAGACACGTATTATGGAGGAAGCACAGCAACACGGCCGGGATGTTTTGCTCCATATGCCCATGGAGCCCCACGGGTATCCACAGGTCAATCCGGGCAAAGCGGCGCTGTTGCGCGATATGAGCAGCCGCGACCTGAGGGCGCACCTACGGGCCGCTTTGCAGGCGTTGCCGAGGGTTATCGGCGTCAACAATCATATGGGTTCACGGCTCACGGAAGATGCCCAGGCCATGCGGGTGGTCATGCAGGCGTTGAAACAACAGGACCTCTTCTTTTTGGATAGCCGCACGTCAGCCGACTCACAGGCGTATGATATGGCGCGGGAGCTGGGCGTCCGAACAGCCCAACGGCATGTCTTTCTGGATCATGATGTCGACCTGGAACAGATCATGCGACAAATTCGCCATCTCGCGGCTTTGGCCCATACACAGGGGCACGCCATCGGCATTGGACACCCGTATCCGGAAACGTTGCGGGCCCTCAAACAGACCCTGCCGGCCTTGCGGCAGGCAGGTATTCGCATGGTTCCCGTGTCGCATCTCGTACGCTGATCCACGCGACCTGGCAAGGCGTCATCATGCCGCGCCGGCGGCGCCCGGAACTGAGGAAAAACGTCTTTTACTCGGTCCTCAGTCCTCAATCCTTTTTTCATAGGAGAAGATCGTGTTGGTTTTGGGTATTGAAACGTCGTGTGATGATACGGCCGTTGCCGTCCTTGCCAATGGCACGGAGATCCGGTCCAGTATAGTCTCCTCGCAGCATACAATTCATGCGGCCTATGGCGGGGTCGTGCCGGAATTAGCTTGTCGCAGCCACGTCGAAAATATCCGCCCGGTCCTGCAAGCGGCCTTGACCGAAGCCGGTGTGACGTTGCACGAGATTGATGTCATTGGCGTGACGCAAGGACCGGGTTTGATCGGCGCGCTCCTGGTCGGCCTCTCGCTCGCCAAAGCCCTTGCCTATGGGTTGGGCAAACCGCTCGTGGCCGTGCATCATCTCGAAGGACATATCAATTCGATTTACCTGGAACACGAAATGATACCCACCCCGTTTGTGGCCCTGGTGGTATCCGGGGGCCACTCGGACCTGTATGCCTGTACCCAACGGGGCCACTATACCGTGTTAGGCCGAACGCGCGATGACGCAGCCGGCGAATGCTTCGATAAGGTTGCCAAAATGCTGCATCTGGGCTATCCAGGCGGCCCGATCATCGATGCCCTGGCCCAGACAGGCGACCCCGCGCGCATCCATTTTCCGCGCGCCATGCTGACAAAAGACACGTGTGATTTCAGCTTTAGCGGGGTCAAAACAGCCGTCCGCACGCACCTCCTACAGGCAACGACGCCTCAGGGCGGCGCACTGTTTACCGATGACACGTTCTGGCCCCTGCCAGAAGCGTCTTGGTGGGAACCACAACGGAACGACATCCTCGCCAGCTTTCAACAAGCGGTCGCCGACGCCCTCGTGGCCAAAACGCGCCGCGCTGCCGCACAAATCGACGCCAATGCTATCGTGGTTGTGGGTGGTGTCGCGTGTAACTCGGCGCTCCGTCGTGAAATGCAACAGGCCGCTGCGGCGCTTGGGCTTCCTGTCTTCTTCCCCTCTCCCCGCTTCTGTACCGATAATGCCGCGATGATCGCCTGCGCAGCAACGCATCGCTATATGACCAATAGGCAGTATTATGATCAAGGCCGTTTCATTGACATCGATGCCCAAGCAAACCTACCTTTGATAAGTCTTGAAAACTAAAATCACAACATTAAATTCCCACCTATGATAATATCAACCCTCTCTAAATCTACATTTATAGATTGTTATGATTGTAGATTTAGAGACACAACATCATTGTATTTGACATTATTTTGACATCGTGTTACCATTTTTCTTTTCTTCAAGTCAGAGAATTCTTATGATGGTAGAAGATGTACACACTTACTGTACGAACACAGTAACAGAAAGGACAGTCATGGGAACGAAGCGTACCATTCACGTTGTCGGCACGGGAACGATTGGTGAGCCGTTAATTGGATTACTTCTCAACATTCGTCAAGAATTGGAAGTCGATGAGATTACATTCCATAAGAATCGCTCGCTCGTAGAAGATCGGGCCAAGATTCGCAGCCTCATGCGCCGCGGGGCCAAATTGGTGGTATCCGAAGACAAGATGTCCGATTTTGAAAAGCTCGACATGCAACCGACTTATAGCATTCGCGAAGCCTTAGAGCAAGCGACAGTGGTCATCGACTGTACCCCGAAGGGACTAGGCAACAAACATAAAGAGGACTGGTATGTCCACATGCCAGCCACGCGTGGCTTCATTGCCCAAGGGAGTGAGTTCGGCTTTGGCAAGATGTACGCGAGAGGGATTAACGATGGCGCTTTATCACCGGATACGGACCGCTTTCTGCAAGTCGTTAGTTGCAATACGCATAACCTGGCCGTGTTGATTGAGACGCTGGGATTGCAAGGCCAAGAACCGGACAACTTGCAGGAAGGCCGCTTCGTGTGTTTGCGGCGCGCGAGCGATATCAGTCAGGAAGGTGAATTTATTGCGGCGCCACAGGTCGGGACGCATAAAGATGCCCGCTTTGGCACGCATCACGCACGGGACGCGTGGCATTTGTTTGGCACTCGCGGGCTGGATCTGAACTTGTTCTCCTCGGAAATTAAGCTCAACACGCAATACATGCACAGCATCTGGTTCAACATCCGTGTTAGAGGGGCAACGACCTTGGACGAGGTCGTCTCCACACTCGATGCGAATCCGTACGTGGCCTTGACGGAGAAGACCATGGCGAGTACGATCTTCTCATTCGGCCGTGACCATAGCTATTTTGGGCGTCTGCTGAACCAGACGGTCGTCTCGACGCCGACTCTAGCTCCGGGACGGTCACGAAATCACGGGCTACTGTTTCACCCCCCAAGATGGTAATTCGCTCCTGAGCAGTGTGGCTGCAACAGCCTGGTTGCTCGATCCTAACACGTACGAAAAGCGTCTGCAGTTTGTGACGTCATACCTATTTGATGAAGTCTAAGCGTCTCTGTGGCAGGGGGCACAGGAGACAGGGCCGCTTCCGATGGAGCGGCGGCGTAGAGACAAGGAGAAGAGGGACATGCGAAGACGACTTGACACCTGTGCGCTTGCGATCGTGATGCTTGCCCTGATGGCTCTCATCGGAACCATCTTGACGACAGCGGCCGCTGAGGACAAAACGATTGATTTGGCAAAGGGCAAGGAACTCTATCAACAGCGCTGCTCCCCATGCCACGGACCGGATGGGAAAGCGCAGACGGCAACAGCGAAGGCCCTCAATCCAAAGCCCCGCGATCATACGGATGGCGGCTATATGAATCCCCTGTCGCATGAACACCTCTGCAAGGTGATCAAAATGGGCGGGACTGCCGTAGGAAAATCACCCATTATGCCACCACAGACTGATTTGAAGTCTCCACAGGTTGTGCCGATCATCGCTTTTGTGCGTTCACTTGCCGCTCCTCCCTACACTGAGAACATCGATACAACATGCAATTTTGAAGACGACGATTGATTGCCCTGCGCTGCGAATTCCGTTACACTAGGCATCAGCAATATCATAAAAGGGTTAGGGGTAGGTCCTAGCCCTTTTTTCATTGCCAGTTGTCGTGTCCGGATGATGCCCTATACGCCATGGAAACAGGAAGGAAAACGCCAATGCGCCACCTATGGATTTTTGGCCGTCACCTCATGTTCAGTCTGCTGCTCCTAATGAGTATTGGCGCACCCGCCATGGCGTTGGTCTGGCAGGATGTGGCGCATGAGCTGATGAGTTCGGCATGCCCAGGCCGCACCCTGATCAACTGCACGAGTGGCCAGTCGGAACAGGAGCGGGAACTCATTCGCCAAAAAGTGGCGCAAGGCGAAAGCAAGGCAGATATTATACGCTATTTTGTTGAGATGCATGGCGAGGAAATCTTGGCCGCACCGCCCAAAAAAGGCTTTGCCCTCGCCGCTTGGCTCTTGCCGCTCTTTGTAGTGGTCAATGGCGCCGGACTGATTGTGGTCTTGACGTTTCGGTGGGTCCGCAATCGCCCAACCCCAGAGGAAACATTGCCGAGCGCCACGGAAGACAAACTCGATTCAACGCCGCCCGTATCGGATGCCTATCGGCAACGTCTCTACCGCGAGCTGGACGAGAGACGATTCTGACCAGCCACGATGAAATGTTCCGCGTCGCACCGGTGTTTCTTAAGCAGTAGCTGGGCACCTATGCCAGTCTGATAGGTGAGATTCGATGTCTTCCCTCCTGGCGGAGGGAGACACGAACCTCTGCCCGGAATTTTACATGGCAGCGTCGTTGCAATATGAAGGCATTCCCATGCGTTTCTTTAATCTTCTCATCGTTCTGTTCGTCGTATGTGGCGCCGTTCTGCCGGGTATGGCCCAAGTCAATCTTCCTGCTTCCCCGCTCGCGCCGCCAGACGTCAAGGCTTGGAGTGCGAAAGAGGAGGCAGCATCGGATCAGGGGGGAGCCGAAACCGTACGTATCACCGTGGAAATCCCGCCCGATCATCATGGCTATCTCGACAAAGGTGATGAAGGATTGCTCATTCCACTCACCTTCTCCTTTGCCTCCCTCGAAGCACATAGCGTGCGGGTGACCCAACTCTCTTATCCACTCGGCACCCGTGATGAACAGGCGCATGCCACGGTCCTGCGCGGCAATGGCGACTTCGTCTTCCGTCTGGACAACGTTTCGGCCTTGCCATCCGATCAGGCGTTTGCAACGACGCTGCGCTCTCAGATTTGCAATGACGTGACGAATATTTGCTACCCACCCCGGACCACAGAGATACCCTTGCGTTTCGCTGCCGCCACAACGGCGCCGCCAGCTCCAAGCCCAACCGTTCCACCTGTCCCCGTCCAAGAAGCGCCGCAGACATGGCGTGAGCGCATCACGGCCTGGTTTCAGCGCTCCACGGACAACCTGTTTCTTGCCCTCGCATTGGTTTTTGCTGCCGGCCTTCTTGCCACCGCGACACCGTGTGTCTATCCCATCATTCCGATAACCTCTGCGATACTCATCGCACGCGGCGGGCAATCCCGGCAGCAAGGTCGCTTGCATGCCCTGGTCTATTTCATCGGTCTCATCTTCTTTTATACGCTGTTGGGCGCGTTTGCGGCGACCACCGGCACGGCGCTGTCAGCCATCATGACGAGTGCCTGGGTCAACCTCAGCTTTGCGGTGATTTTTGTGTATCTGGGTCTGAGTATGCTGGGTCTGTACGAATTCCAATTTTTAACCACATTGACCACGAAACTCGATACGGCATCCAGTCGCAAGAGCGGTTTTTCAGGCACATTCTTGATGGGCACGACCGCGGGCCTGATCGTTTCGCCATGCGTCGGTCCGGTGGTGGGCGCCATTCTTCTCGACCTCACCGGCAAAGCCGCCGCGATCAGTGTCACCAGCGCCGGTGTCCCCACAGATATCGTAGTGCGTGGCGTCGCCTTAATGACCGCGTTCGGCGCGGGGCTTGGCCTCCCCTTCTTGATCGTTGGCCTGCTAAGTCAGCGCCTCCCACAGTCGGGCACGTGGCTCACAAAGGTAAAATTTCTCTTAGGACTGCCGATCCTTTATTTCGCCTACACCTACTATGTCAAGGGCATGGAGACGCTCAACGTATCTGCCAACGTCGCGCATGCCATGCTCGTTGGGATTGTTGCCATTGCGTTAGCCGTGTTCATTGGGGCCTTCCACACGCTCGGGGAGCGTCCGCAACGGCAGATGTTACTGCGGCGGGCTTGCGGCATCATTCTGCTGATTATCGGCGTCCATTTTCTCTATAATGGCTTGGGGCGTTCAGGCATTTTGATTGACTTGTCAATCGATACACCACGTCGTGTGGCCACGGCTGAGCAGTCTGCGAACCGATCCTCAGTCAACAATGGCCAACGGCCTCAGGTCGAAACCCATGGCAATCTGCAGTGGTTGCGAGACGTCGAGGTGGCACGCCAGCGCGCCAGTTCCGAAGGCAAACCCTTATTCGTGGATTTTTACGCCACATGGTGCGCCAATTGTAAGGCATTTAATCGCCTTGCCCTGCAGCATAACGAACTCAATGCGGCGCTGCAGAAGGCGGTTCTCATCAAAATATACGATACCGATCCGGACTTCCGAACGTTTCAGGAAGACCGTCGCTTCCCGGAATTGCGCGGTGTCGGGGGGCAGCCTTTCTTGCCACTGTTTGCCATCTACTCTCCGCAAGGGGAATTGGTGTGGAAAGGGCAGGATTACCGAGCCGTCGGCACCATGATTACCCACCTTCAACGTGCCCGATATGCGGCGGCCCGGTGACATCATGCACTGCGCTTGCCGGTTAACCCGAAGCACGCTGTGGCTCACGCTTTTTGTGTTCCTACAGCACGCGGTCCCGTTTGCGCTCTTGCCTATGGTCGTATCCGATACGGCGGCGGCCCCGGCGGGCCTTGCAGCTGACCAGCTGCTGACCTTTGCCAACCAACTCCTCGGTGAAGGCGAATATTTTCGCGCCATCACCGAGTATCGCCGCTTCATGTTTACCTATCCCGATGATCCCCGGAAGCCGATGGCTCATTTTCGCATGGGTCAGGCTTTCTATCGCGGCCAGAGCTATGATGAGGCATTGCGCACCTTCGGCGAGGTCGTACAACAATACCCGGACACCCCATACGGCAAGCAGGCCTGGCTCTGGCAGGGTGAAAGCCTCATGCAGCAGACACAATATGCCGCAGCCGAACAGGTTTACACACGCTTTATTAAACGGTTTCCCACGGGTCGCGCGGCGTCATATGCCCAATATCAACATAGCTGGACGTTACTTTATCGCCGCCAGTGGCACGATGCTTCGGTTGCGTTACAGCGGATTCCTTCTGCAACCCCGCTGTATGCGGCAGCCCAGCAGTTGGCCACCGAAGCCCAGGCGGGCGACAGCCTGCCCAAAAAGTCCCCGGTCCTTGCCGGTATACTCTCAGGTCTTCTGCCTGGCAGTGGTCAGCTATACAACGGGCGCTTGGGTGATGCGGTGCTCGCCTTCCTGCTAAATGGGCTGTTTATCGCCGGATCGATCGAAGCGATTGAGCATGGTGAACATGCCATAGCGGGCGTGCTCAGTTTTTTCGAAGCGGGGTGGTATACAGGCAATGTCTATGGCGCTGTCAACGGGGCCCATAAGCATAATCGCCATGAGACGGAGGTCTTGCTTCACCAGCTCGAGCGACGTTTCCGTGTGCCCCCTCCGAACAATGTCCTATCACAGCACATGGGACTGCGGCTCGGCGTCAACTTTTCCTGGTAAAGCGTGTCACTGGCCGGAATTGCCTCCATGTATGACTCCAGAGGCAAGATAGACATGTCATATCGTTCCGGTGCTTAAGTTCCTGGACAGAGTTGGCGACATCGTTTTTCCAGAGGAAAGATATGAATGTCATTCTGTTCAGGCAGTTATGACAGGCTATAACGGACGATCGACCAGCTCCATCACGACCATAGGGGCATTGTCGCCATGGCGGAAACCCGTCTTCAAAATACGCGTGTAGCCTCCCGGCCGATCTCGGTAGCGTGGGGCCAAGTCATCAAACACCCGCTTGACAACTGTCCGGCTTCCCACTTGCCGTGCGGTCAGACGACGCGCATGCAAATCACCACGTTTACCCCAAGTGATAATCCGGTCCACTAACCGCCGCACTTCCTTCGCCTTCGCTTCTGTCGTCTGCACCCGTTCGTGGACCAAAATAGACACCGCCAGATTTCGCAACATGGCTTTGCGATGACTGCTACTGCGATGCAGACTCCGCCCTTTTTTCAGATGACGCATGACGCTTTCCGTTCTTTCTAGGCGAGCTGTGAGCGACAAGCTGCCAGCTCTTCGCTTCGGATGACGGCGAGCGCAGAGCTAACAGCGAAGCGCTAACAGCTGGTATTATTCCGGGTCATCTCCTGCCACTCGTATCCTTCGAGATTCATCCCGAGACTTAAGCCCATGATGGTCAGAATTTCCTTGATTTCATTTAAGGACTTCCGCCCGAAATTCCGAGTCTTGAGCATCTCGGATTCATTCTTCTGCACCAATTCACCAATCGTGCGGATATTGGCATTCTTCAAACAGTTATACGAGCGAACCGAGAGTTCGAGTTCATCAACACTGCGATTCAAATTTTCAAACAAGCGTTGCCGCTCTTCATCGACCGCTGGCACTTCCGGGATCGGTTCCTCGTGGAAACTGACAAAAACCTGTAAATGCTCCTGTAAGATCCGCGCGGCTTGCGCCACCGCCTCCTCAGGATGGAGGCTACCGTTTGTGTGCACCTCCAGAATGAGGCGGTCATAATCGGTAGCCTGTCCAACCCGGGTGTTTTCAACATGAAACGCCACCTTACGGATGGGTGAAAAGACCGCATCAATAGGAATCACTTGCGGGTCGACAATATCCCGCGCATATCGTTCTGCCGGTACATAACCACGCCCGAGTTGCACATCCATCGTGATATCCAATGTGGCGTCTTTATGCAGCGTCGCAATATGGAGATCGGGATTGAGAATATCGATATCGGCGTCCGGCGTAATATGGCGCGCCAGGATTTCTCCTGGGCCACGGGCTTGCAGCATGAGCTGTTTGGGCCGGTCCACATGGAGCTTCAGGAGCAATTCCTTGATGTTGAGGATAATTTCTGTCGTATCCTCTAATACGCCGGCAATCGTCGAAAACTCATGATAGACTCCCTGAATCTTCAACGCCGTCACAGCCGTACCCGTCAACGACGACAGCAATATACGGCGCAAGGCATGGCCGATGGTCACCCCAAAACCCCGCTCGAACGGCTCGGCAACAAACCGCCCATACACCTCACTTAACGAGCTACGATCCGTCTCGATCCGCTTGGGTTTTTGGAAACTAGCTAAGGCAATGCTCATAGTAGGGCGCTCCCCCCTGAAATATCTCGATGTGCCGTGATGGTTTCAATAAGTGCCCGAACAGAATTCAATTCATATCTTTCCTCTAGAAAAACGATGTCGCTCATGTGGTCCAGGAACTTAACACCCAACTCCAAGGTAAGCCCACCTCGCAGGATTGCACTATTTCGAATACAGCTCCACGATGAGTTGTTCTTGGAAGGGCATCGTAATATCTTCACGTGTCGGTAGCACTTGCACAACGCCACGCATATCGGAGGCTTCTACGTGCAACCATTCAGGAATCTGCTTCTGCCCTAGGTGTTCGACATTGCTCCGCAAGAGTTCCATATTACGGCTCTTCTCTCGCGCCTCCACCATGTCGCCTTGCTTCACGAGAAACGACGGAATATTGACCTTCCGTCCATTAACGCGCATATGCCCGTGGCGCACGAGCTGCCGTGCTTGGGCACGGGAGTCGGCAAAGCCCATACGATAGACGACATTATCCAAGCGCCGTTCAAGCAAAATGAGCAACTCCGAGCCGGTAATGCCCTTTGACCGGGCCGCTTTTTTGAAATAACCGCGAAATTGCGATTCGAGCAGACCATAGGTGCGCTTGACCTTCTGCTTCTCGCGCAATTGCAGCCCATACTCTGAGAGTTTGGTGCGTCGGCGCTGCCCATGCAAACCCGGTGCATAGTTGCGCTTGTTAATCGCACACTTATCGCTCAAACAGCGGTCCCCTTTGAGAAATAATTTCGTATTTTCTCGGCGACACAACCGACAGACAGCATCGCTATACCTTGCCACCTTGTCTATATCCTCCCTCCAGAATGAAGCATCTCATCGCACTCAGACACGCCGCCGCTTTGGCGGCCGCGGCCCATTATGCGGTATGGGCGTCACATCACGGATCATACTCACTTCCAACCCCGACGACTGTAAGGCTCGAATCGCGGCTTCACGTCCCGACCCCGGCCCTTTGACGAGCACATCCACTTTCCGCATGCCCATATCCATCACTTTACGAGCCACCTGCTCCGCCGCCGTCTGGGACGCAAACGGAGTGCCTTTACGCGAACCGCGAAAGCCTTGTCCCCCAGCACTCGCCCAGGCCAAGGCATTGCCGCTCGTATCGGTGATGGTAATAATGGTGTTGTTGAAAGTCGACTGAATATGGGCTACACCCTCGGCTACGGTGCGCCGTTCACGCCGGCGCCGGCCATCTCTGCGCCTTTCTCCCATGATCTCCCTCTATCGTTTACTTTTTCTCCCAATCGTACGCCGAGGTCCCTTCCGCGTCCGGGCGTTGGTACGAGATCGCTGGCCACGGATCGGTAATCCACGCCGATGCCGCAACCCACGATAGGACCCGATGTCCATGAGCCGCTTGATGTTCATTTGCGTTTCGCGGCGCAAGTCGCCCTCAATCATATACTGCTGCTCGATCGTCTCACGCAACCGGGCCACTTCACTCTCCGTCAGATCACGCACGCGCGTATCCGGATTAATATCGGTTGCTTGTAGAATCTGCTGAGATGACGTGTTGCCAATGCCAAAAATATACGTCAATGACACTTCGACCTTTTTATCATCGGGGATATCTGCCCCTGCGATACGTGCCATGATCCGACTCCCTCCCTCTTATCCCTGGCGCTGTTTGTGGCGCGGAATTTCGCAAATGACGCGGATAATTCCTTTGCGACGAATCACTTTACACTTGTCACACATCGGCTTGACCGACGCACGCACCTTCATACCGCTCCCCCAACCTCACACCGGACCCTGTTCCCGATACCATCCATGCTCGCGCTATTTAAAACGATACACAATACGGCCGCGGTTCAAGTCATACGGCGACAGCTCCACTTTGACCTTATCTCCGGGCAGAATCCGGATGTAATGCATCCGCATCTTGCCGGAAATATGAGCCAGGACATGATGGCCGCTCTCCTCCAGTTCGACCTTGAACATCGCATTCGGCAGCGGTTCAACAACGGTCCCTTCGACGGCAATGGCCTCTTCTTTTTCCATGAATGTGTACACCATTCCTTAGAGTTGACTCAGGACAATCCCACTATGTTCAGCCACGGCAACCGTGTGCTCAAAATGAGCCGAGAGCTGCCCATCTGCGGTGACAACTGTCCAATTATCAGGGAGAATACAGACATCGGAAGTGCCCATATTGAGCATCGGCTCAAGCGCCAACACCATTCCTTCACGTAGGCGCGGCCCACGGCCGGGCGGCCCAAAATTGGGCACCTGGGGCTCTTCGTGTAGCGCCGTCCCAATCCCATGGCCGACAAACGCCTTGACCACGTTATACCCCCGCTCCTCAGCAAACTTCTGGATCGTATGGGAAATATCCGACAGGCGATTCCCCACTTTCGCCTGTACAACGCCGACTTCCAACGCCTGCCGGGCCGCCTCCAGCAGCGTGTGTTCCTCGGTACGAATCTCCCCTACGGCAAAGGTAACCGCATGATCACCGTAATAGCCATCCACAATGGCGCCACAATCAATCCCAATGATATCACCGGCTTGCAACTTCCGGCGCGTCGAGGGGATACCGTGGACCACTTCCGCATTAATCGAGGTACACAACGTGGCGGGAAATCCTCGGTAGCCGATAAAGGCGGGGATTCCCCCATGCCGCCGAATATACGTTTCCGCGGCACGATCCAGATCCGCAGTTGAAACCCCTGGCTCAATCATCGGCGTGATATGCTGCACGGTAGCAGCCACCAATTGCGAACTCGCCCGGATCTTCGCTATTTCCTGTGGTGATCGATAGGTAATCATAATGTGCTACAAGTATGTCGTAATCCGCTCAAAGATCTCGTCCACCGTCCCCACCCCGGAGACGGTTCGCAAGAGATCGGTCTGACGATAGTACTCGACGAGAGGCGCCGTGTCCCGGAAATAGACTTCCAAACGATGTTGGATCGCCTCATCCGTATCATCCTGCCGCCCCTCGATTTCACGCCGTCCGGCAAGGCGCTGCCGCAGCTCCTCATTGGGCACCTCGATACTCATCACATAATCGAGCGGTTGTTCGCTCTCATGCAACATCCGATCCAACGCCTCCGCCTGTGCCACCGTCCGGGGAAAGCCGTCCAGGATAAATCCCGCTCGGGCATCCGCCTGCGCCAAGCGCTCCCGGACGATCCCAATCATCACGGTATCGGGCACCAAAGCGCCTCGATCCATGTAACGTTTCGCCTCTGCGCCCAAGGCCGTGCCATCGCGCACTGCAGCGCGTAGAATATCACCGGTGGAGATTTCCGGAATGCCGTATTGCTCGTGCAATCGGTGTCCCTGCGTCCCCTTACCGGCCCCGGGCGGCCCCAATAAAACCATGCGCATCGTCTGCGTTTCCTACCCTGCTCGCCGGCTCAACGCCGGCCCTTGATACGGCCTTTTTTCATAAAGCTTTCGTAGTGACGCATGACCAAATGAGACTCGATCTGTTGCATCGTGTCCATACCCACACCCACCACAATCAGCAGTCCGGTGCCGCCAAAGAAGAAAGGAACGTGCAGAAACTGCACCAAATAGGTGGGCAAGATCACAATGAACGACAGATAAATCGCACCGGCAAACGTCAACCGCGAAAGCGTCCGATCAATATACTCCGCCGTCTTCTTGCCCGGACGAATGCCGGGGACAAAACCGCCATACTTGCGCATGTTATCCGCCACATCGTTCGGATTGAAGATGATCGCGGTGTAAAAGTAGGCAAAAAAGATGATCAGAGCCACCGTGAGGAGCGAATACAGAATCGTTCCCGGCGACAACTGCGCCACGATCATTTGCAAGATACTTCCCGGCTCCTGCCCGCCAACGAATTGGGCAATCGTGGCGGGAAACACCATGAGGGAGGAGGCAAAGATGGGCGGAATGACGCCCGAGGTGTTGATTTTCAGGGGCAAATGCGTACTCTGTCCCCCATACATCCGCCGTCCCACCACGCGTTTGGCATACTGAATGGGAATCTTACGATGCCCGGCCTCCATGAAGACAATGGCGGCCACGACGGCGACCATCACAATCAAGAGCAATAAGAAGAAAAACGGGCTCATTTCGCCAAGGCGGAGCTGCGTCCATGTGGCCCCAATGGCCGAGGGAATACCCGCGACAATGCCAGCAAAAATGATCAACGAGATACCATTGCCAATACCCCGCTCAGTGATTTGCTCCCCGAGCCACATGATAAACGTCGTCCCAGCCGTCAAAGTCAGCACCGTCATCAAACGAAACGACCAGCCGGCCACCGGTACCACCGCCGCGCCACCCACCTCCATGTTTTCCAAACCGATCGCGATACCGAGCCCCTGCACACAGCTGAGCACCACGGTGCCATAACGGCTATACTGCGTAATCTTCTTCCGGCCTTGCTCGCCCTCTTTCTTCAGCCGTTCCAAATGCGGCACCACGACCGTGAGCAGCTCCATGATAATGGACGCACTAATATAGGGCATGATACCCAGCGCGAAGACCGCCATTTGCTCCAGAGCGCCGCCGGAGAACATATTAAAAAACCCTAGAATGGTCCCCTGCATGCTGTCGAAGAAGCGGGTCAGCGCCTGCCCATCGATACCAGGAGTCGGAATAAACACGCCAATACGATAGACAGCAAGCAACGCCAGCGTATAGAGAATACGCTTTTTCAGCTCGGGAATTTTGAAGATGTTCTGAAACCCATCAATCACGCTGGCCTCTCCTCTGCAGTACCGCCAGCAGCGACAATCTTCTGCCTGGCAGCTTGACTGAACTTATCTGCCTGTATGGTCAAAGGCGTGCGGAGTTCCCCTTCCCCCAGGATCTTAATGGGCCGGCGTAACGACTTGATTTTCCCCTGCGCTTTCAAGAGTGCCGGGGTGACGACGGTTCCAGCCGCGAAGTCGCGTAAATCCACCACATTCACGACTTGATAATATACTTTAAAGATATTTGTAAAACCCCGCTTGGGCAAGCGCCGCTGCAACGGCATCTGCCCGCCTTCAAAGCCCGGAAGCAGTCGGGCCCCTGAGCGCGATTTCAAGCCCTTGTGACCCCGGGTCGACGTCTTCCCTCGGCCAGAGCCCGGACCCCGTCCTACCCGTTGCGGTTGTTTCCGTGACCCTGCGGCCGGACGTAAGGTACTAAGTGTTGCCATACTGCGTCTCCCACCTTGGGCAGTCGTTGCTTACGACTCGACGCGCACAAGATGCGCCACTTTTTTGATCATGCCGTGGGTTTGGGGCGTATCGGGCAACCTGACTGCTTTGTGCATCTTCGTCAAGCCCATGCCGCGCAGGACCGCCCGTTGTTTCTCCGGACGGCTGATCATACTATGGACAAGCCGCACGGTAATCATCCGTTGTTCTGCCACCTCCACCTCCTACACGCGCAAGGCTTCGAGGTCGATGCCACGTGCCCGTGCAATCTCGCCCCGACTCCGTAACTGCTGCAGCCCCTCCATCGTCGCCTTCACGACGTTGTGGGGATTATTGGTGCCAAGCGACTTCGTCAGCACATCCGCCACCCCGAGCGCTTCCATCACGGCTCGAACCGGACCCCCAGCAATAATGCCTGTCCCCTTCGCCGCCGGCTTCAGCAGGACACGGCCCGCGCCATATCGTCCCACCACCTGATGGGGAATCGTCGTGCCAGCCACCGGGACACTACGCAAACTCTTTTTGGCCTTCTCAATGGCCTTTCGAATCGCTTCAGGGACCTCATTGGCCTTCCCCAGCCCGATCCCCACCCGTCCGGACCGGTTGCCCACCACCACGAGCGCACTGAAACTGAAACGGCGCCCGCCCTTGACCACTTTGGCCACACGGTTGACATGCACGATTTTATCGATATATTCCGTCTGCTCGGCAAATTCCTCAGCCACCCTCGTCCCCTCTTGCCGCCGTGGCGTATGGACACCTCATGGTCCGTCCGGCACACACATTAAAATTCTAATCCTTTTTCGCGCGCCGCCGCCGCCACGGCGGCGACGCGTCCGTGATACAGAAACCCATTGCGGTCGAAGACAACACGCTGCACACCGTGTTGCAACGCTTTCTCCGCCACCATCGTCCCCACGACCGCCGCGCCCGTGATATTACTCCCCCGCTCGCCAGTCGAGCGAAAATCTTTGCTGAGGCTCGAAGCCGAGACAATCACTTGGTTCGTGCTGTCATCGATGATTTGGGCATAAATATGACTATTACTCCGATACACCGACAGACGCGGGCGCTCCAGCGTTCCACGTAGCCGCTTACGGACTCGGCGTTGCCGCCGCTTACGCGCAGCAGCACTGGATTTGGTCGCGGCCATCGCTTACCCTGCCTTCCCTTCCTTGCGACGGATCGTCTCCGTCGTATACTTGATGCCTTTGCCCTTGTATGGCTCCGGTTTCCGCACGGCTCGGATGTCGGCGGCGACCTGGCCGACCAACTCTTTCTCAATACCGCGCACGGTGATCTGCGTGCGGTTGAGTTCAAACTCAATACCATCAGGCGCTTCGATATGAACCGGATGGGAATGGCCAAGCTGAAGCGTCAAGGTACGCCCTTGCAACTGCGCCCGATGTCCACCCCAGACGATGTCAAGTTGCTTTTCAAAGCCCTCGGTCACCCCCATGATCATGTTATTGAGCAACGTGCGGCTCAAGCCATGCAACGACTTGTCCAACTTCGATTCACTCTGTCGTTTCACCAGCACCGTCGCGCCGTCGCGCTCAAAGATGACGCGTGGATGAAACGTCCGGTTGAGGTGTCCTCGCGGCCCCTTCACCTCCACATGATTATTGGCATCGTGGTGAAATTCCACCTCTGAAGGGATCATGATTGGCATGCGTCCAATGCGTGACATCGTCTCCTCCCCTCCCCGACCTCACCAAACATAGCAGAGGACTTCCCCACCCACATTATCAGCCCGGCACTGGCGATCCGTCAAAATCCCACGCGAGGTGGACAAGATCGCAATCCCGGACCCATTGAGTATCCTCGGCATCTCTTTGCACCGCACATACCGGCGTTTGCCAGGCTTGCTGACCCGTTGCAAGGTCCGAATGATACTGGCATTGTTCAGGTCGTACTTCAACTCCAGGTCTAATACGCCCTGCGGATGGCCTTCCGCATACACCCGATAATCTCGGATGTAGCCTTCCTGTTTCAAAACACGTGCGATCTCGCGCTTCATCCGTGATGCCGGCATTTGCACGCGTTCATGCCGAGCCGCCAGCGCATTCCGTGTACGGGTCAGCATATCAGCAATAGGATCGGTCATCATGGCGTCTTGCTCCGCCCCAAAAAGTCTGTAAGTACCCAGGATATCACCAACTCGACTTCACGACCCCCGGAATCTCGCCTTGCAATGCCCGCGCGCGGAAGCAAATTCGACACATGGCAAACTTCCGCAGGTAGGCCCGAGGTCTGCCACATAACCGGCAGCGATGATAGTGCCGGACGGCAAATTTTTGTGGGCCTTTTGATTTATTAATTAGGGCTTTTTTGGCCATACGTCCTCATATCCTGCCTTAATTCCGAAACGGCATTCCCAACAGGCGTAAGAGCTCCTTGCCCTCGGCGTCCGTCTGAGCCGACGTCACCACCGCGATCGACAAGCCTTTAATACGCTCCACCTTGTCGTAGTCCACTTCCGGAAAAATAATTTGCTCCTCGACCCCCAGCGTATAATTTCCACGCCCGTCAAACGCGTTGCCATCCACCCCGCGGAAATCGCGCACCCGAGGCAAGGCGATATTCACCAAGCGATCAAAAAAATCATACATCCGGTCGCGGCGCAACGTGACTTTCACACCAATCGACATCCCAGTGCGCAATTTGTACGCCGCAATCGACCGGCGGGCTTTCGTAATCACGGGCTGCTGGCCCGAGATCATCTTCAATTGCTCCATACCGGCATCGAGCAGCTTTGCATTCTGAATCGCCTCTCCCAACCCTATATTCAAGACGACTTTCTGCAACCGTGGCACTTGCATCACATTATCGTAGGCAAACTCGCGCTGCAAGGCCGGCGCCACCTCATCCCGATAATAGTTCCGCATGCGTGAAATATAGGCCATAAAGCGCCCTACCTTCCTTCATCCACCCCCACGAAGTCCCTGGCCCTATTCGATACGTTTGCCTCAGGATTTACCTATCCAGCACATCACCGCAACGGCGACAGGTTCGCACTTTTTTCCCATCTTCCAACACCCGATGCCCCACCCGAACACCACGATCACACGTCGCACAGATCAACATCACGTTGGAAATGTGAATCGTTCCTTCCCGTTCGATGATCCCCCCTGGCTGCCCCTGTTGCCGCGGCCGGGTATGACGTTTGATCATATGGATCCGCTCCACCCGCAAGCGGCCCTTCTGCGGAAACACTTGTAAGACCTTCCCCTGCTTGCCCCGGTCACGACCGGCAATGACTCTGACAAAGTCATCCTTTTTAATATTGCGACTAGGTTGCGACTCCGCTTTGCCCCGTGCCATACGTATGGTCCTCACCGCCTCTTGCTGCGCCCCTCACTCACAGAACTTCAGGCGCCAATGAGATAATCTTCATATAGCCTCTGGCACGCAGTTCGCGCGGCACTGGCCCAAAAATCCGTGTTCCCATTGGCTCGCCAGCATCATTGATGATCACAGCCGCATTGTCATCAAAGCGAATATACGACCCATCCGCCCGCCGCATCTCTTTCTTGGTCCGCACCACGACGGCGCGCCGGACATCGCCCTTTTTCACCGCGCCGTTTGGCAACGCTTCTTTCACCGATACCACCACCACGTCACCAACACTCGCATAGCGGCTACGGGTACCACCCAGAATATGAAAGCACTTGACCTTGCGCGCCCCCGAGTTGTCCGCCACCGTCAGCATCGTCTCTGTCTGGATCATACCCCCGCCCTTATGTCGTTGCCGTCGGCGCGGCAACCTCAGCACCGGCGCGGCGCCGTACGATTTCCACAAGGCGCCAACGTTTCGTTTTGCTTAACGGCCGTGTCTCCATGATCCGCACCTGATCCCCGACCTGACACTGGTTGTGCTCATCATGGGCATGATATTTTTTACTCCGCTTCACCACCCGCTCGTAAATCGGATGGCGAATGCGGCGCTCCACCTTCACGGTAATCGTTTTCTGCATACGGTCACTGACGACCTCACCGAGCAACACTTTTCTGCGGTGCTCTGCCATAACCCCCGTTTCCTTTACCCTCGCATACGCTCCACAGACCTCGATCGTCTAAGCCGCGTTATACGGCTGTCGCGTGCCTTGCCATTGCCGCTCACGTTGAATGGTTTTCACACGGGCGATATCACGTCGGACAGCGGCGATTCGCCCCGCATTTTCGATCTGTGCCGTAGCCAATTGGAAGCGCAGATTGAAGAGTTCCTCCGCTAGCTCCTGGCCCTTCTGCTGCAGCTCCTCTTCACTGAACTCTCGCAACTCACTGGCTTTCATACTGCGGGTCCTCAGAATTCGATACGCGTGGTTAGGAACCGGGTCGCAATGGGAAGCTTTTGCGCTGCCAACCGCATGGCCTCACGCGCAATATCTTCTTGCACCCCGGACATTTCGTAGAGAACGCGGCCGGGCTTCACCGTCGCCACCCAGAACTCTGGGGCCGCCTTCCCTTTCCCCATACGGGTTTCCGCCGGCTTTTTCGAGATGGGTTTGTCGGGAAAGATACGAATCCAGATTTTCCCGCCACGACGCACGTGACGCGTCATCGCAATACGGGCCGCCTCTATTTGGCGGCTCGTAATCCACGCTGGTTCCAGCGCCTGCAAAGCATATTGACCAAAATTGATAGTACTGCCACGGTGGGCTTTCCCCGTCATACGTCCGCGTTGTTGTTTACGAAACCGGGTCTTTCTCGGCATTAACATGGCAACCCACTCCTTTTAAGTACCGGACAGAATTACCTTTATACATGTCTCCAGGAGAAAGATATAAATTTAATTTTGTTCGATACTTAGTTGCGCTCACGCTCGCGCTCACGTCCGCCCCCGTTCATCAGCGCGAGCGCATCGTCATGCGGGGCTACGACATCGCCTTTATAGATCCAGACTTTCACTCCCACGCGCCCGTAGGTCGTCTTCGCCTCTGCAAAACCGTAATCGATATCCGCCCGAATCGTATGTAGCGGCACGCCCCCTTCTCGATACCACTCGCGGCGCGCCATCTCCGCCCCGGCCAAGCGACCCGAGGATTCAATCCGGATCCCCTTGGCCCCGAAGCGCAAGGCCGAGGTAATCGCCTTTTTCATGGCCCGTCGAAACGCCACCCGCCGCTCCAGCTGCAACGCCACATTTTCGGCAACAAGCTGCGAATCAATCTCCGCTTTACGAATCTCACGGATATTGATCGACACCTGCTTCTTGGTGAGGTCTTGCAGCGCATTTTTCAGCTTGTCAACTTCCGCCCCGCGTTTGCCGATGATAATACCAGGTCGAGCCGTATAGATATTAATTTTCGACCGACTCGCAGCCCGTTCAATTTCCACCTTGGAAATGCCGGCGTGATAGAGGCGATCCTTGATATAGCCCCGGATCATCAGATCCTCATGCAGCAAATCAGCATAGTTACGCTTGGCATACCAATTCGACTGCCATGTCTTCGTCGTCCCCAACCGAAATCCCGTGGGATGCACTTTCTGTCCCACAACCACCCTCCTCTGCTGAAGTCTTTCGCCCGTTAGTTGCCACGCTCGCACAGATTAATCCGGATATGACTAGTACGTTTATGCATCGGGGTCGCCCGCCCGCGAGCGCGGGGCATAAACCGTTTGAGCGTTGGCCCTTCATCGACCATGATACGATCAATCAAGAGATCATCGACATCGGTAATGCCGTCATTTTCCGCCGCATTCGCCACCGCAGACCGCAAGAGTTTCTGCACCGGCTTCGCCGCTTTCTTGCGCGTTAACATCAAGATACTCATCGCCTGACTCACGCTCTTGCCCCGCACCGTATCCACGACCAAGCGGACTTTGCGCGGGGCAATCCGCACATTTTTCACACTCGCTCGCATCGCTCCCTTTCCTCATCCCAGGGCTCCGCGCCCGCCTTCGTATCGCGCCACGTATCATGGGAAATTGGCGGAACATGTTCATACGGCTCGCGATCGGGTTAACTGCATCGCGGTACGCAGCACTTAGCGCAATCCCGTCGTCCGTTTGGTCAGCCCGCTGTGAGAGCGAAATGTCCGCGTGGGCGCAAATTCACCAAGTTTGTGGCCAACCATATTTTCGGTGATGTAGACGGGGATGAAGCGCTTGCCATTATGCACGGCAATGGTATGACCCACCATCTCCGGTGTCACAGTCGAGCGCCGCGACCACGTCCGAATCACCCGCTTTTCCTGATCCCGATCCAAGGTGTTGATTTTTTTCATGAGATGGTCGTCAACAAACGGCCCCTTCTTCACCGAACGCCCCATAGCTGTCATCCCTCCATTCCTAGAATTGCGGGTTGCGGATTGGAGGAAGAGCAGCACGACCATCCCAACCGACGTTTGATCCCTCAACCCTCCGTCCGCCGTCCTACCGTCTCGTCCGCCGCCGCACAATATACTTGTCGGTGCGCTTATTGCGGCGCGTTTTATACCCCTTGGTCGGCACCCCCCACGGCGTCACGGGATGGCGCCCGCCCGAGGTCTTGCCTTCCCCCCCGCCATGCGGATGGTCCACCGGGTTCATAGCGACACCGCGCACGTGCGGACGCCGCCCCAGCCAGCGGGCGCGCCCGGCCTTGCCCAGACTGATGTTTTCGTGGTCGGCATGGCCCACTTGGCCGATGGTGGCGCGACAGGCGGTCTGCACCAAGCGCATTTCGCCCGAGGCCAAGCGCAGCTGGGCGTACTTCCCCTCCCGCGCCATGAGCTGCGCCGAGACGCCGGCACCTCGCGCGAGTTGACCGCCATGGCCGGGATGGAGTTCGATATTGTGAATGGTCATGCCCAAGGGCATATCTCGCAGGGCCATGGCATTGCCGGGACGGATCTCGGCCTGCGGCCCGGACATGACGGTCGCGCCCACGTGCAGCCCGGCGGGGGCTAGGATATAGCGCTTGTCGCCATCGGCATAATGCAAGAGCGCCACGCGGGCCGAGCGGTTGGGATCGTATTCGATGGACGCCACTTTGGCCGGCACGCCATCTTTGTCGCGTTTGAAATCGATGACGCGATAGCGCCGCTTGTGCCCGCCCCCCCGGTGCCGGCTGGTCACCCGCCCGGCATGGTTGCGGCCGCCGGTTTTTTTGATCGGGCGCAGCAGACGGCGCTCGGGTGTGGTGCGCGTCAGGTCGTCAAAGGTGCTAACTGTTTGAAAACGCCGCCCGGGCGACGTGGGATGGTACCGCCGAATCGCCATGCTCTGCTTCCCCGTTTATACGCCTTCAAAAAAGGTGATTACATCGCCTTCGCGCAAGGTCACATAGGCTTTTTTCCAATCGGGTTTTTTGCCCTCACGCACGCGCACGCGCCGTTTCTTCCCCTGCATATTTAAGGTGTTTACCTTCGTGACGGTCACTTGAAAGAGCGTTTCCACGGCGTGTTTGATCTGCACTTTATTGGCGCGCGGATCGACGCGGAAGACGACTGTATGGCTCTCTTCATGCTGCCGCATGCCCTTTTCCGTGATCAGGGGACGCTTAATGATCTGATAGGGTTCCATCGGTGACTCTCCCGACAATTTGGGCGACCGCCGCTTCCGCACAGATCACCGTCGTATGATGCAACAGGTCATAGACGTTGAGGCCGGCCACCGGCAAAACCTTCACGGCCGGAATATTGCGCGCCGACAGGGCCAAGGCCCCATGTGGTTCACCCACCACCAAGAGCACTTTGGGCTGGGCCGTAAACTGCGCGATGAGGTCGACCACGGACCGCGTTTTGGGTTGTGTGATGGGGTCAAAGTGCTCGATGACCCGAAAGGCTTGCTCACGCACTTTGAGACTTAACGCGGCGCACAAGGCGGCGCGGCGCTTTTTCTTCGGCATGCGAAAGGCATAGGTACGCGGCATGGGGCCAAAGACCGTGCCCCCCCCTCGCCACAGCGGCGAACTCCGCGACCCGGCACGAGCGCGGCCCGTGCCTTTTTGCCGCCATGGCTTGCGGCCGCCGCCGCGCACGGCGGCGCGATTCTTGGTATGCGCGGCGCCCTGCCGCCGCCGCACGAGCTGGTAGCGCACGACCTCATGCAGCAAGTGGTCTTTGACCTCGACGCCAAACACGGCATCGGGCAGGTCGACCTGCCGCACGGCCTCGCCCTGGGTATTGTAAACATCGACGTACATGACCGTTTCTCCGCCCCGGGCTCATCGCGGCGGCTTCTGGCTGGCCCGCACGCAGACCATGCCGCCATTCGGCCCGGGCGCCGCCCCCTTGATGAGCAACAGGTTTTGCTCTTGGATAAACCGCACGACCTGTAGATTCCGCACCGTCACGCGGGCATGGCCATATTGGCCGGCCATGCGGGTATTCTTAAAGATGCGCGCCGGGTCGGCCCCG
The DNA here is from genome assembly GCA_965178525.1 of uncultured bacterium. GTDB lineage: Bacteria > Tectomicrobia > Entotheonellia > Entotheonellales > Entotheonellaceae > CBCXVS01. The sequence goes on from CBCXVS010000001.1 coordinate 26,441, forward strand.
GCCCCTACCGCCCCACTGCCGCGGAACGATTCGTGGGTGCCGTGGGTGCGATTTTTGCCCCTAAAGCCGTGGCGCTTCATGACGCCGGAAAAGCCGCGCCCCTTCGAGGTGCCGATGACATCGACGTAGGTCAGGTCGGCAAAGATCGCCCCGGTCACTTGCTCGCCTTCCTGCAACGTCTCCAGAGTGGCGTCATCGACCCGGAATTCGCGCAACCAGCGGGTTGGCGCCACGCCGCTACGGGCAAAATGGCCCCGCAACGGCTTGGTCATGCGTTTCGCCTTTTTCGCCCCAAAGCCCAATTGCACGGCGCTATAGCCATCGCGCTCCCGGGTCTTTTTCTGCACCACCCAGCACGGTCCCGCCTCAATCGCGGTGACGGGAATGACATCGCCATCATCGGCAAACAGCTGGGTCATGCCGACTTTGCGGCCAATGAGTCCCTGCAACATAGGCCTGCCCTCTCGTTACAATTTGATCTCCACGTCGACGCCAGCCGACAAATCGAGCTTCATCAGGGCATCTACGGTTTGCGGCGTGGGTTCGAGGATATCGAGCAGGCGCTTATGGGTGCGGATCTCGAATTGCTCCCGCGATTTCTTATCCACATGCGGCGACCGCAGTACCGTGAATTTATTCAGCACTGTGGGCAACGGAATGGGACCCGCGACTTTGGCCCCGGTACGCTTGGCGGTCTCCACGATTTCACCAACCGATTGGTCCAGAATGCGGTGATCGTAGGCCTTTAGCCGTATGCGAATTTTCTGCCCGGCCATCACACGTCTCCCCGCTTACCGGCGGCCCACGCCTTATGGTACGACATCACTGACCCCCCCGCACCCACCGTCCGGCCCCCTTCCCGTATGGCAAACCACAACGCCTTCTCCAACGCGATCGGCGTGATCAACGCCACCTCGATCGACTCATTGTCTCCCGGCATCACCATCTCCGTCCCCTCCGGTAGCGTCACCTCACCCGTCACAGCCGTCGTCCGAAAGTCAAACTGCGACCGATACTCATGGAAAAACACCGTGTGCGGCGTGATCGAGCCCGGCTTTGCCAATACCTGGCCCGGCTCAATCTCGTCGCGCTTCACCCCGCGCCACAACACCCCAATATGGTCGCCCGCCTCGCCCTGATCCCACCGCTTGCGAAACATCTGCACCCCCGTCTTGGGCGTCGCCTTCATCCCCTTGATCGCCACCGCTTCGCCACCTTCACCACACTCCGCTCCACCCGGCCCGTCGCCACTGTGCCACGGCCCTGGATGGAAAATACATCGTGTGGACGCGACGACGCTCCGGGTGCGCGTCTAGACCGTCACCGGGTGCTTCCCCGTGCCGTGCAAGGCCAGCAGCTCCTCCTGTTGGTGGGCGGGGACGTCGTCGTAGACGTGCATCTGCATGGTAAACGTGGCCCGGCCCTGCGTCCGTGAACGTAGGTCCGTGGCATAGCCAAACATCTCCGCCAGCGGCACATGGGCGAGGACCACTTTGGCGCCGGCGCGATCCTCTAAGGCACGGATCTTACCGCGCCGCGCATTCAGATCACCGATGACATCCCCCATATACGCCTCCGGCACCACCACCTCAACCTGCATCAGGGGTTCTAACAGCTGGGGCTCCGCCTGGTGCATGGCCGCTTTAAAGGCCATCGACGCCGCAATCTTAAACGCCAGTTCCGACGAATCGACCTCGTGGTAGGAGCCATCGTGCAGGATCGCCTTCACATCCACCACCGGATATCCGGCCAGAATCCCTTGCTGCATGGCCTCGGCAATCCCCGCTTCCACGGCGGCGATATACGCCCGGGGCACGACGCCCCCCACGATGGCGTTTTCAAAGACGAATCCGCCGCCGCGCGGCAGAGGTTCGAGCCGAAGTTTAACATGGCCATATTGCCCACGCCCGCCACTTTGGCGCACAAATCGCCCTTCGCTTTGATGGGGGCGGCGAATCGATTCGCGGTAGGCCACCTGCGGACGCGAGACGTGTGCCTCGACCTTAAATTCGCGCCTCAGGCGGTCGACCAACACCTCCAAATGCAGCTCGCCCATGCCGGCCATCAGGGTCTGGCCGGTTTCCGCGTCCACCGTGACGCGGAACGTCGGGTCCTCCTGGGACATCTTGCCGAGGGCACGACCCAGCTGATCGCTATCGGCCTTGGTCTTGGGCTCGATGGCCACGGCGATGACCGGCTTGGGAAAGGTCATGGCTTCCAGAATGATCCGCTGCTCGGCATCGCATAGCGTGTCGCCGGTGCGGGTCTGCTTCAGGCCGACCACCGCCCCGATGTCGCCCGCCCGCAACACTGCCACCTCTTCGCGCTGGTTGGCGTGCATGCGCATCAGGCGGCCAATGCGCTCGCGCTGGTTGCGGGAGGCATTGGCGACATAGGAGCCGGCCTGCAACACTCCGGAGTAGACCCGGGTAAAGACCAGTTGTCCCACGTAAGGATCGGCTAGGACTTTGAAGGCCAGGGCGCTAACGGGCTCGGTATCAGATGGCAACCGCGAGAGGGCTTTGTCGGTCACCGGTTCCACGCCGGTCATGGGCGGCACATCGAGCGGGGACGGCAGGTAGTCCACAATGCCATCGAGCAAGGGCTGCACGCCTTTATTGCGAAAGGCCGCGCCACAAAAAATCGGGGTGAATTGGTTGCTGATCGTGCCGCGGCGAATCACATGCGCCAAGAGCGGTGGCGGGAGCGGCGCATCGCCCAGATAGCGTTCCATGACCTCGTCATCGAGGTCCGCCAGCTGCTCGATGAGTTGCAGACGATAGGTCTCCGCTTGGTCGCGATACGCCGGCGGGATATCCGTCACACGGAACGCCGCGCCCAGGCCGTCTTCGTCCCAGACTATGGCCTGCATGTGCAGTAGATCAATGACGCCGCGGAAGGTCTCTTCGCCGCCCAGGGGCAGTTGCACGATGAGGGTGCGGGCGCCCAGGCGCGCCTGCATCATCTCCACCGCTCGCAAGAAGTCGGCCCCAGCGCGGTCCATTTTGTTGATAAAGGCAATGCGGGGGACGTGGTATTTTTCGGCTTGGCGCCAGACCGTCTCGGATTGGGGCTCGACGCCGCCGACGGCGCAGAAGAGGCCGACGACGCCGTCGAGCACGCGTAGGCTGCGCTCCACTTCAGCGGTGAAATCCACATGGCCCGGCGTATCGATGATGTTAATGCGATAGGCATTCCAGAAGCAGGTCGTCGCGGCCGACGTGATCGTAATCCCGCGCTCCTGTTCCTGCACCATCCAATCCATTGTGGCCGCGCCCTCGTGCACTTCCCCCATGCGATGGGACTTGCCAGTATAATAGAGAATGCGCTCTGTTGTTGTCGTTTTACCGGCATCAATGTGGGCAATGATGCCAATATTGCGCGTTTTTTCCAGTGCGATTGACCGTGGCACGACACATCACCTCTCGCTCACAGCAAGCGTCATAGAGTATTCAGGGACAATGAATCGGTCCCTATAACCATTAACCGAGAATCCAGGACGGAAATCGAAAAAGATGGAGAGGGCGGCAAGGAGCTGCGGCAGACAGGAGAATCGCAGCGAGACTACCAGCGGTAATGGGCAAACGCCTTATTGGCCTCTGCCATACGATGCGTATCTTCCTTCCTCTTAATAGCGCTCCCTGTATTATTATACGCATCGAGCAATTCCGCTGCCAAGCGGCGCGTCATACCACGTTCACCACGCGCCCGCGCCCCTCCTACAATCCATCGCATACTCAGCGCCACCCGTCGGGCCGGCGAGACATCCATCGGGATCTGATACGTCGATCCACCCACGCGGCGCGACTTCACCTCCAGCACCGGTTTCACATTCTCGACAGCCTGCTTGAACACCTTCAGCGGCTGCTCACCGGTACGTTCCTCAATGATATCGAAGGCACGATACACAATACGTTGTGCCAGACTCTTTTTCCCCCGTTTCATGATGACATTCACACAGCTGGTGACAAGCACATCACCATATTTGGGGTCAGGTGGCACCGGCCGCTTGCCCACAACTTGTCTACGTGGCATGCGTGATCTCCAAAAAACGAAGAAGGCAGCGCCCGACTGGCAACCGCCTCCTTTGCCGTCAATTACGCCTTTTTAGCCCCATACTTTGAGCGGCTCTGCTTGCGATTCTGCACGCCCATCGTATCCAAGGTGCCGCGAATAATATGATACCGCACACCCGGCAAATCCTTGACACGACCGCCACGGATCAGCACGATCGCATGCTCTTGCAGGTTGTGACCCACTCCAGGGATATAGGCCGTTACCTCGACACCATTGGTCAGCCGGACACGCGCCACCTTCCGCAGCGCGGAATTCGGCTTCTTCGGCGTCGACGTATACACCCGCGTACAAACACCGCGCTTCTGCGGGTTCGCCTGCAGCGCCGGGCTCGCAGTTTTCTTCTTCATACGCTTGCGGCCCTTACGCACAAGCTGATGAATCGTCGGCATGTGGCCCCTTTCATAACACAACGTGAGCCGTAATATGTACCACGCATCGCATAGGCTGTCAAGACATTAGTCAGCAGCTTCCACATCATGGCGGTCTGTCGCCACCAACGCCTCGCCTGCCGCACCATGCTGACCGTTCGCCATCACCGAGGCGACGGAATCGAGGACCTCAACCGGCTCGCTCGTGAAACTGGTGACGATATCATCCTGATGCTGTACGATCCCCGTCCCGGCCGGCACGATACGCCCCATAATCACATTCTCTTTCAGGCCACGGAGGCGATCAACCATACCACCAACCGACGCCTGCGTCAAGACACGCGTCGTTTCTTGAAAGGAGGCGGCAGAGATAAAACTCTCCGTGCTCAGCGACGACTTCGTAATGCCTAACAAGATCGGCTTGCCGCGCGCTGGCGTTCCACCTTCCTGCACGATCGCCTGATTGTGCCGATTGAAGATGGTCTTGGCCACCTGCTCTCCAACCAGAAAATCCGTGTCGCCCGGTTCCTCAATCACCACCCGCTTGAGCATCTGTTTGACAATCACTTCGATGTGTTTGTCATTGATCTGGACGCCCTGCAGACGGTAGACCTCTTGGATCTCATTCACCAAATACTTCTGCAACTCCTTCTCACCGAGGATATCCAGGATATCATGCGGATTGGCCGCACCGTCCATCAAGGGTTCTCCCGCATGCACGCGGTCCCCTTCATGCACGTTAACATATTTCCCGCGGGGCACCAGATACTCGCACTCTTCCCCACTCTCGCTGGTGACCACGACTTTGCGGGCACCACGTTGGAAGCCGGCAAAATGCACCGTCCCATCGATTTCGGAAATAATCGCCTGCTCCTTCGGCTTGCGGGCCTCAAAGAGCTCGGCAACACGCGGCAAGCCTCCGGTAATATCCTTGGTTTTCGTCGTTTCCCGTGGGATTTTGGCAATCACATCGCCCGCCGACACCGGCTCACCTTCGAGCACGGAGATATGGGCGCCCGCCGGCAAGAGGTAGCGCCCCTGCGTGACGTTGTCCGCATCTTTTACCGAAATGCGTGGCTGCCGCTTTTCGTCGTAATGATCGAGGATCACTTTCTGCGACAGACCAGTCTGTTCATCGACCTCTTCCTGCATGGTCACCCCTTCGACGATATCGCCGTAGGCGACACGTCCATCCACCTCCGCCAGAATGGAGAGGGTGTAAGGGTCCCATTCGACCAGTTTTTCTCCACGCTCGACATGCTGCCCATCTTTGACCCGCAAGCGCGCCCCATAGACGATCTGATACCGCTCCTTTTCTCGCCCTTGCTCGTCTTGCACCACCAACGTGCCATTGCGGTTCATGACCACAATCGCCCCTTCACGACTGACGACCGTGCGCAGATTCTGATAATGCGCCATGCCGCTATTTTTCGCCTGCAGGGTACTTTGCTCCACCTGGCGGCTCGCGGTGCCGCCAATATGGAACGTCCGCATCGTCAGCTGCGTCCCCGGCTCCCCGATAGACTGCGCGGCGATGACACCCACGGCTTCACCGATCTCCACCAACCCCCCAGTCGATAAATTGCGGCCATAACACATGATGCAGACGCCCGTGTCCAATTCGCACGTCAACACCGAACGAATTTCGGCCCGTTCGATACCGGCATTCTCGATATGCTCCGCCGTTTCCTCGTCGATCAACGCATTGCGCGCGGCCAAGAGTTCGCCGCTATACGGATCGACTACGTCCTCGGCAGCCACACGGCCCAAGATACGTTCGCAGAGCGATTCGATAATCTCACCGCTCTGCACCAGAGCCGTCGCCGTGATGCCATTGTGCGTGCCACAGTCCAGCGTCGTCGCAATGATATCTTGCGCCACATCGACTAGGCGGCGCGTCAGATAGCCAGAGTTCGCCGTCTTCAAGGCCGTGTCCGCCAAGCCCTTGCGCGCGCCGTGCGTGGAAATAAAGTACTGCAACACGCTCAGCCCCTCACGGAAGTTGGCCGTAATCGGCGTTTCCATGATCTCCCCGCTCGGCTTCGCCATCAGGCCACGCATGCCGGCCAGCTGCCGAATCTGCTGCGGCCCGCCGCGCGCGCCGGAATCCGCCATCACATAAATCGGGTTGAAATCGCGCTGTACCTCAACGCCGTTGTCACCCTGCATCACGTCCACATCTTCACGTTCCAGGTCCTTGAACATCTCATTGGACACCTGCTCCGTCACCTGCGCCCAAATATCGATGATCTTGTTATAGCGCTCCCCGTTGGTGATCAGACCCTCGCGGTACTGGCTCTCCACCTCGACCACCGCCTGGCGCGCCTGCTCCACCAGCGGATCTTTCATCGCCGGAATATGCATGTCATCAATGCCAATGGACAGCCCGGACTTGGTCGCATAGTGGAAGCCCATCTCCTTCAGGTCTTCCAGCAACTGCACCGTGCGTTCTTTGCCCAAATGCTGGTAGCACTCCGCCACCAGATCCGTCAACGCGCCTTTATCCATCTGCCGATTCACGCAGTCGAACCCCAACGCCGAAGGCACCACTTCATAGAGCAGGATACGGCCCATCGTGGTCGACACGACTTCACCGTGCATGCGCACACGGATACGCGCCTGCATGCCCACTTCACCGGCATCATATGCCACACGGGCTTCCTGGGAGCTGGCAAAGAGCTTGTCCTCGCCTAGCGCCCCACCTCGCTCTTTCGTCAGGTAGTAGCACCCCATGATAATATCCTGGCTTGGCACCGCCAGCGGCTTGCCATGCGCCGCCGACAGGATATTATTCACCGAGAGCATGAGCATTTTCGCTTCCACCTGCGCCTCGACCGACAGGGGCACGTGCACCGCCATTTGGTCCCCGTCGAAGTCCGCATTGAACGCGGTGCACACCAACGGATGAATCCGAATCGCCTTACCTTCCACCAGGACGGGCTCGAACGCTTGAATGCCCAAGCGATGCAAGGTGGGTGCGCGGTTGAGCAGCACCGGATACTCGCGGATGATCTCATCGAGCACATCCCAGACTTCGGGCCGCTCCTTTTCCACCATCTTCTTGGCGCTCTTGATCGTATTGACATGGCCGCGCTCTTCCAGCTTGTTGTAGATAAACGGCTTGAAGAGCTCGATCGCCATTTTTTTGGGCAAACCGCACTGGTGCAGCTTGAGTTCCGGACCCACGACAATGACCGAACGGCCAGAATAATCCACGCGCTTGCCCAGGAGATTCTGCCGAAACCGCCCCTGCTTCCCTTTCAACATATCGCTCAGCGATTTCAAGGGCCGCTTATTCGGACCGCGTAGCGCCCGCCCGCGGCGGCCGTTATCGAAAAGCGCATCCACCGCCTCCTGCAGCATCCGCTTTTCATTGCGAATGATAATGTCCGGAGCGCGCAGCTCTTGCAGGCGAATCAACCGGTTGTTCCGATTGATGACGCGGCGATACAAATCGTTCAGGTCCGAGGTCGCAAAACGACCGCCGTCCAAAGGGACCAACGGACGCAGTTCCGGCGGGATGACGGGAATGACTTCCAACACCATCCACTCCGGCCGGTTGCCCGATTTGTGGAAGGCATCAACGACCTTCAGGCGTTTGACGATCTTTTTGCGTTTTTGCAGTGAAAACGATTCCCGCATCTCCACCCGCAAGGTGTTCGCCAACTCCTCCAGGTCGATGCGGCGCAAGAGTTCCCGGATCGCTTCCGCGCCCATGCCGGCGTCGAAACTCCCAACGCCATGCTCCTTGATCAGTTCGCGATAGCGCTCCTCCGTCAGCAGCTCTTTGTCTTTTAGGCCCGTCTCGCGCGGGTCGATGACCACATAGTTCTCAAAATAGAGAATGCGTTCGAGTTCCCGCAAGGACATGTCGAGAAGAATGCCGATACGGCTCGGGACGCCTTTGAAAAACCAGACGTGCGAGACCGGACAGGCCAGTTCGATATGTCCCAAACGCTCACGCCGCACTTTGGACTGAATCACCTCGACACCGCACCGCTCGCAGACCACGCCACGGTGTTTCATCCGCTTGTATTTACCGCAGTTACACTCCCAATCCTTCACCGGCCCAAAGATCTTGGCGCAAAATAGCCCATCACGCTCCGGTTTAAACGTACGGTAATTGATCGTCTCCGGTTTCTTCACCTCCCCGTGCGACCACGAGCGAATTTTTTGCGGCGACGCAATCCGAATCCGAATCGCACCGAACGACGTGGGATCTTTGGGCTTCTCAAACAAGTTGAAAATGCTATCCAAAGGTATTCTCCTTCACCGGCAATATCGAGAGCGCATCGCCAACGCCCTACAAAGGTTGGGAGTCACAACCGGCCACAGAGGGACCGCACTCACTCCGACATCTCTTCAAGTGGCTCATCCGAAGGCAGCTCACCCGCTTCCAGCAACTCGACATCCAGCGCCAAGCTCTGTAACTCCTTCACGAGCACGTTGAACGATTCGGGCAGACTGGCTTCCAAGGTATTCTCACCTTTCACAATCGCCTCGTACATGCGAGTGCGTCCCACCACATCGTCGGACTTCACGGTCAACATCTCTTGCAAGGTCCGCGCCGCGCCATGAGCTTCCAACGCCCAAACTTCCATTTCGCCTAAACGCTGTCCGCCAAACTGCGCTTTGCCACCCAGAGGCTGTTGGGTCACGAGCGAATACGGGCCCGTGGAGCGGGAATGAATCTTATCATCCACCAAATGATGCAACTTCATCATATAAATTTGCCCCACGACGACCTTCTGATCAAACGGCTCACCCGATTTGCCGTCATACAGGGTCACCCGCCCATCTTCGGGCAGGGTCGCCTCCTGCAGGGCCGTCTTAATATCGTCCTCGGTCGCGCCATCGAACACCGGCGAGGCCACATCCCAGTGCAACGCTTTCGCAGCCCAACCCAGATGGGTCTCCAGAATCTGCCCGACATTCATGCGAGACGGCACGCCGAGCGGATTGAGGATCAAATCCACTGGGGTGCCATCCCCGATATAGGGCATATCCTCTTCTGGCACGATGATGGACACCACGCCTTTATTCCCATGACGCCCAGCCATCTTGTCACCGACGCTGAGTTTGCGCTTCATGGCGACGGAGACTTTGACCATCTTGATCACGCCCGGTGGCAATTCATCACCCCGGTGCAATCGCATGATCTTCTCCTCGAGCATCGATTGCAAGACATAGATCTGCTGCGCCGCCGAGTCCTCGATGTCATGGCGCCGGTCGGCAACCAGATCCGCCTCCACCACCGCCATCCCGGCAAGGCTCGGCCCGGTGAGAGCGTTCAACACCGCCTCCGTGAGACTGCCCGCGTCCGGCACGAGCACCGTACCCGTAACGGGATCAAATACGTCACCCCGCACCACGTGGCCGGCGAGCAATTGCCGCAATTTCTTATCGCGTTCTTCCTCCACGATTTTGGTTTCGTCAGCGAAATCTTTCCGGATGCGCAGAGCCTCGTCTTCCTCGATCGCCAGCATGCGCGCGTCCTTCTCGGAGCCACGGCGCGAAAACACCCGGACGCCCACCACGATCCCCTCCACACCAGGCGGCACCGTCAGCGAGGTGTCACGGACATCGCCGGCCTTCTCGCCGAAGATCGCTTTCAGGAGTTTCTCCTCAGGGCTGAGTTGCGTCTCGCCTTTTGGCGTGATTTTCCCGACGAGAATGTCACCGGCGGAGACTTTCGCCCCAATCCGGATGATGCCGCTATCATCGAGATCCCGCAACGCCTCCTCACCGACATTGGGAATATCGCGGGTGATTTCCTCCTTGCCCTGCTTCGTATCACAGGCTTCCACCTCGAACTCTTCGATATGAATCGAGGTAAAAATATCCTCCTTGACGACGCGCTCGCTGATGACGATGGCATCCTCAAAGTTGTAGCCGCCCCAGGGCATGAAGGCGACAATGATGTTCCGCCCCAGCGCCAATTCGCCATGATCGGTTGCCGGGCCATCGGCCAGGATATCCCCTTTGCGCACCCGCTCACCCAGGCTGACGACCGGGCGCTGATTAATGCAGGTGCTTTGGTTTGAGCGTTGATACTTCACGAGCGAATAGATATCCACCCGCGGCTCACCGCCCTCCCCGTCTTCATCCACCCGCACCACGATGCGCGTGGCGTCGACATTCACCACCTCCCCGGGCGCCGTGGCCAGCACCACGGCGCCCGAATCGCGTGCCGCAATCCCTTCCATCCCGGTCCCGACAATGGGCGATTCCGTCCGTAGCAGGGGCACGGCTTGCCGTTGCATATTCGACCCCATGAGCGCCCGATTCGCATCATCGTTTTCCAAGAAAGGAATGAGCGAGGCCGCCACACTCACCAATTGCTTCGGGGAGACATCCATATAATCCACCCGATTGGGCGGCACAAAGATAAATTCTCCGCCACGCCGCGCCTGGATCAGGTCCCGAACAAACATCCCGTCCTCGGTGATCTCCGCATTGGCCTGCGCAATGACATACCGGTCCTCTTCAATCGCCGAGAGAAACTCGATCTCATTCGTCACCCGCCCCTCCTCGACTTTGCGATAGGGGGTTTCGATAAACCCGAAGCGGTTCACCTTGGCATACGTACTGAGCGATGCGATGAGGCCGATATTGGGCCCTTCCGGCGTTTCGATCGGACAGATACGCCCGTAATGCGTGGGGTGCACGTCACGCACCTCAAAACCGGCCCGGTCACGCGTCAACCCCCCCGGACCAAGCGCCGACAAGCGCCGTTTATGCGTGATCTCAGACAACGGATTCATCTGATCCATGAACTGCGAGAGCTGGCTGCTGCCGAAAAACTCCTTCACCGCTGCCGTCACCGGCTTCGAATTAATCAGATCGTGCGGCATGGCCGTTTCGAGATCATGAATGCTCATGCGCTCCCGGATGGTCCGCTCCATGCGCACCAACCCAATACGCAACTGGTTTTCGAGCAACTCACCGACCGAGCGCACCCGCCGATTGCCCAAGTGATCGATATCATCCACCGCGCCATCGCCCTGCCGCAGGGTCAGCAAGTAGCGCACCACCTCAATGATATCTTGCGTGGCCAATATCCGGGTTTCCAGCGGCAGGTCGAGCCCCAATTTCGTATTCAATTTGAGCCGGCCGATGCGCGAGAGATCGTAGCGCTTCGGATTGAAAAACAGGTTGTCAAAAAACAGCCGCGCCGTTTCCGGTGTGGGAATATCTCCCGGCCGCAAGCGCTTGTAGATTTCCAGCAACGCCTCTTCCTGTGACCCGATACGATCGGCAGCCAACGTTAACTGCAACGACACATCCGTGCGCAAGGGGTCGAGATACAGCGTCCGAAATTCCGTGCTGCGCTTCGCTTGCAACCGCGCCACATCCTCGGCGCTGAGTTCGTGATTGAGCTCGAACAGCACCTCACCGGTGGTCGGGTCCACAATGTCCTCGGCCACCACTTGGCCGACAAATGTCTCGCGGGGAAACGGAATGTCCTCCACATCGCTATTCAACAGACGCCGCAGCGCGCTGCGGGACACCTTGCGTCCGGCGCGGACAATGGTCTCTCCCGTCCTCGGATCAAGCACATCATCCTGTACTTGCTGCTGCAGCAACAACTCCGAGACCTGTTTGCTGAAGCTCTCCCGTTCCGAATCATACCGCACGGTCTCGCGCTTGTAGAACTCCTGCAAAATGTCCTGCGACGACAATCCTAAGGCCCGCAACAAAATGGTCACGGGGAGTTTGCGGCGGCGATCGATGCGCACATAGAGTTGATCCTTGGCATCGAATTCAAAGTCGAGCCAGGAGCCCCGATACGGAATGATACGCGCCGAATAGAGATACTTCCCACTCGCCGTGCTGCGTCCCTTTTCCTGCGCAAAAAACACGCCGGGCGAACGGTGCAGCTGGCTGACGATCACCCGTTCCGTCCCATTGATGATGAACGTCCCGGCATCCGTCATGAGGGGCACTTCCCCCAAATAGACTTTCTGCTCCTTCACTTCTCGAATGGGGGCCGTAGTTTCACCCTCGGCGGCTTTGTCGCGCACCACCAAGCGCACCATCACCCGCAACGGGTCGGCATAGGTAATGCCTTTCTGCCGACACTCGGAGACGTCATACTTCGTGCGGTACAACAAGGGGCGCTTGGTGCGCTCGTGCATCACACTGGCGCCGCCCAAGCCCTTGTACTCGCCCTCCTCCGACTCCCACATGCCGATTTCATAGCCAACATATTCCAGGGAGGCCGTGCCGTTGAAATCCTGAATCGGAAACACGCTCCGAAAGACCGCTTCCAGCCCTTTGTCCTCCCGGTCCAACGGTGGGCGCTCCTGCTGCAAAAAACGCGCGTAGGACTTTTGCTGCACCTCGATTAGGTTGGGAAGATCGATAATCGTGGGGATGCGGGCAAAATTCCGCCGCTCCCGGTGACCATTCGCCGTTGCCATCGACACCTCTTGGACCGCCATGGTTACTCCTCATGTACAGCAAAAGCCACCGCTCGCCCCGCACGCGCTTGACGTGCGGCCTTCAGTTCCTAGACACACCATCCGGTACGGATGCCTATCGCCTCACGTATAAGTACCTGGACAAAATCAGCCACATCGTTTTTCCAGAGGAAAGAGATGAATTGACTCCTGTTCGGGCACTTACAACCGTGTGTCCGGGTCCTTACAAGGCGCTATTTCACCTCGACGACAGCTCCGACGTCCTCCAGCTTCGCCCTGATCTCATCCGCTTCTTCTTTCGGGATCCCCTCTTTCACTGGTTTGGGCGCTTCGTCTACGAGCGCCTTGGCCTCTTTGAGACCCAAGCCAGTCAGGGCACGCACCTCTTTAATCACCTGGATCTTCTTGTCTCCAGCAGCTGTCAGCACCACATCGAATTCAGTCTGCTCCTGCGCCGCTTCCTCGGCAACCGCGACGCCAGCCCCCATCGGCATCGCCGCCATCGGCGCCGCTGCGGTCACGCCAAACTTGTCTTCTAACTCCTTCACGAGTTCCGACAACTCCAACACGGACACACCTTCAATAAATTCAATCACCTCTTCCTTGGTCACCGCCATCACACTCTCCTGCCAGAAACTACGGTTCGTCCTGCAGACCAGCCCTACCACGCTACGACTGATCCGCCTTTGCCGTTTTAATGGCGAGCAAGACATATAACAGCTGCCGTTGCACGCCCTGGAGCACACCAACCAAACCGGCTATCGGGCTCTGTAGGCTCCCCAACAATCTAGCGAGCAAGACCTCGCGTGGGGGCACCTCCGCCAACGCTTGCACCTGCTCGACTGAGAGCACTTGCCCCTCGACTAAACCGACTCGAATTTCCAACTTCGGTTCGGTCTTGGCATACTCCGTCAAGGCTTTGGCCATCGCTACCACGTCATCATCCGTGTACGCGACAGACGTGGGGCCGACAAAGTGGTCCACCACGCTCGCAAAGGCCGTATCCGCCGCCGCACGTCGCGCCAGCGTGTTCTTCACCACCTGCAATTCCACCGCCACCTGGCGCAGCCGGGTGCGCAACTCGGCCATCTGTTGCACATTGAGTCCACGATAGTCCGAGAGAATCGCCCCCTTCATCGCCCCAAATGTCGTGTGCAAGGCCGCGACCTGCTCCGCTTTTGCTGCTTTGCCGCTCATGCCCTCTCCCTTTCGCACGTCCGTCCTACCGCATCCATGTCGGTCGGGCATGCGCACCTTAACGCATCGCGTTCGCCACGGTGACTTCGTCCACTTTGATCCCGGGTCCCATGGTCGACGACAGCGCGATGCTTTGCATGTATTTCCCTTTGCTCGTCGCCGGCTTGAGACGCGTCAGCGTTTCCAACAAGGCATGGGCATTCTCTTGTAGTGATTCCAGCGGAAAACTGATCTTCCCGATACCCACATGAATAATGCCGGCGCGATCGACGCGGAACTCAACTTTGCCAGCCTTAATCTCTTGTACCACCCGACCGATGTCCAGCGCCACCGTCCCGGTTCTGGGATTCGGCATCAATCCACGCGGACCAAGAATTTTACCCAATTTTCCCACCACACTCATCATATCGGGAGTAGCTGCCGTGCGATCGAACTCCAGCCAGCCCTCGGTAATCTGATGCGCCAGGTCCTCACCCCCAACGTAGTCCGCCCCGGCCTCCACCGCTTCGCACTCTTTGTCACCCTTGGCAAAGACCAGCACACGCGGTATCCGGCCCACGCCATGGGGCAACACCACACTCCCCCGCACCATCTGGTCCGCATGACGCGGGTTCACGCCCAGGCGTACGGCGATCTCGATACTCTCATCGAAACGCGCATAGGACAGGTCTTGTACCAACTGCAACGCCTCATCCAGCTCGTATTTTTTGCCCCGGTCAACCTTCTTGCGCGCTTCCGTGATCTTTTTGCCATGCTGTGCCATACTCGGCTTCCCCTTTCGCCCCTCAGTCTACAACCTCCAAGCCCATACTGCGCGCCGTCCCGGCAATGATCTGCACGGCGGCATCCAGAGTGATCGCATTCAGATCCGCCTGTTTGGTTTCGGCGATCTGCCGCAATTGCTCCGTCGTCACGCGACCCACTTTTTCGACGTTAGGGGCACTCGAACCTTTCACAATACCCGCGCTTTGTTTCAACAGTTCCGCCGCAGGGGGCGATTTCATGATGAACGAGAACGACCGGTCCGTGTACACGGTAATCACGACCGGAATAATCATGCCCGCTTGCGACTGCGTCTGGGCATTGAAGGCCTTGCAGAATTCCATAATGTTGACGCCGTGCTGCCCGAGCGACGGTCCTACAGGGGGCGACGGAGTGGCCTGTCCGGCCGGAACCTGCAACTTCACCTTGGCCATGATCTGCCTTGCCATGCTTTACTCCATCTTTCTTGCCTTGCGTATGAGGCGTCACATGTTCTCTGCAGAGTCCTGACGGATCGCCATGGGATTGACCCGACTACCGACGATAGACATCACGGCCCACACGGGACAAGTGATCGGGTGTATCAATATGGTCATGAGGTCCGACTGCGGATGCCGCTCAGACGCGCTCAACCTGCAAAAAGTCCAACTCAACGGGCGTGGCCCGGCCAAAGATGCTGACCATGACCTTGAGCTTGCCGCGTTCGGGATTCACATCACGAATCACACCCGTAAAGTTCGAAAACGGCCCGTCAATGACCCGAACATTTTCCCCCAAATCGAAGTCGACCCGGGGTTTCGGCTCGGCCGTATCCCCCCGCATATGTTCGCGGATGTGCTCAACTTCTTCCTCCGATAGGGGTGTCGGATCCTTGCCACTGCCCAGAAAGCCCGTCACTTTGGGGGTTTCGTTGATCACATTCCAGATATCGTCTCCCATTTCCATCTCAATCATGAGATAGCCCGGAAAAAATTTCCGTGATGAGACGCGACGCTTCCCCCCCTTCATTTCGACCACATCCTCAGTCGGCACCAAAATTTGTCCCACACGGTCGCGCAGCCCCACGGCCGTCAAACGCTCTTCCAAGCTGGCCCGCACCTTGTTTTCATGGCCAGAGTAGGTATGAATGACGTACCATTGCATGCACATAACCTGTCCTACATTATCTGAGGATGTTACTAATGGCGACCGACAGCGCCAAATCGACGACCCCTAAGTACAGCGAAATCACAAACACGGCAACGAGGACCACCGCCGTCGATGCAATGGTCTCCTTGCGCGAGGGGAACGTCACTTTCCGCAACTCGGACCGCACATCCCGGAAAAACTGCACGGCTTTGTCATACATGGCCCACATGGTTCGCAACTCCTCACCCGTGCGCCTTCGGCTGCCCTCACCGAGAATCACGCAGGAGAAAGCAGGCCAGGAGGGATTCGAACCCCCAACACCCGGATTTGGAGTCCGGTGCTCTAGCCGTTCGAGCTACTGGCCTGTAAGGCTCTCCCCCAACCGAGACATCCCTGACGTTGGTCGTCAGATTAACGGGTCTCGCGGTGCACCGTGTGCTGGCGACAAAAGCGACAGTATTTCTTAAACTCAAAGCGGTTCGGCGTGCGCCGCTTATTTTTCGTAGTCGTATAATTGCGCCGCCGACAGCTCTCACACGCCAAAATCACCATATCTCGCATAACGCGCCCTCAACCAGTGTCACAGACGATACAGATGCATGGCAAATCCCATCGTCTTCATGACCTGACGGGGAGACGGGCACCGGCGGCGTCTTACTGCACGACATCACTGACGACTCCAGCACCCACCGTCCGGCCCCCTTCCCGGATCGCAAACCGCAACTCCTTCTCCAACGCGATCGGCGTGATCAACTGCACCGAGATCGACACATTGTCCCCTGGCATCACCATCTCTGTCCCCTCAGGAAGCGTCACCACCCCCGTCACATCCGTCGTCCGAAAGTAAAACTGCGGTCGGTAACCCTGGAAAAATGGCGTGTGACGACCCCCCTCCTCCTTCGACAACACGTACACCTCCGCCTCAAACGCCGTGTGCGGCGTGATACTGCCCGGCTTCGCCAACACCTGACCGCGCTCGATCTCGTCGCGCTTCACCCCCCGCAACAACACCCCGATATTGTCACCCGCTTCGCCCTGATCCAACAGCTTGCGAAACATCTCCACCCCCGTCGCCACCGTCTTGTGCGTCGCCTTCATCCCCACGATCTCCACCTCTTCGCCCACCTTCACCACGCCCCGCTCGACCCGGCCCGTGGCCACCGTGCCCCGGCCCTGGATCGAAAACACATCCTCCACCGGCATCAAAAACGGACGGTCCACCGCCCGCTCCGGCGTCGGCACGTACGCATCGATCGCATCCATCAACTCGAAGATACAACGCGCCTCCTCCGACTCCGGGTCCCCGCTGTTGAGCGCATTGAGCGCACTGCCTCGGATGATCGGGATCTCCTCGCCCGGAAAGTCGTATAACGACAGTAGCTCTTGCATCTCCAACTCCACCAGGTCCAAGAGCTCTTCGTCGTCCACCGCGTCCACTTTGTTCATGAACACCACGATGTAGGGCACCCCCACCTGCCGCGCCAACAAGATGTGCTCGCGCGTCTGCGGCATCGGCCCGTCCGCGGCGCTCACCACCAGCACCGCCCCGTCCATCTGCGCCGCCCCCGTGATCATGTTCTTGACATAATCGGCATGGCCCGGACAGTCCACATGCGCGTAGTGACGATTTTCCGTCTGATACTCCACGTGAGCCGTGGCAATGGTGATGCCGCGGGCTTTTTCTTCCGGCGCCTTGTCGATCTCGTCAAAGGGAATGTAATCGGCCAAGCCTTTTTTCGCCAAGATCTCCGTGATCGCCGACGTCAACGTGGTTTTGCCATGGTCGACGTGACCGATCGTGCCAATGTTCACATGCGGTTTCGTCCGTTCGAATTTCGCTTTCGCCATTGCCGCGCTCCTCACCACACAACATGTCGCGCCCCAACCAACTGCTTCAGCACTAGCCGGCATCCACGACCAATGCTCCGGCAAGCCTACACACAGCTAGCACTTAGAAATACTGGAGAAGTGTGCATCGATAGGTCGTTGTCACAACGAACCCATAACTGCGGGTCAAAATGGAGCCCACGATCGGACTTGAACCGACGACCTCTTCCTTACCAAGGAAGTGCTCCACCGCCTGAGCTACGTGGGCCCGGAGGTACACCCCACACCAAGAGCGGGAAACGGGACTCGAACCCGCGACCCTCAGCTTGGAAGGCTGATGCTCTACCAACTGAGCTATTCCCGCCCGGTCTAGACTGCAGCGTCCACACCACAACAATGGGGAGGGGAGGATTCGAACCTCCGAAGGCTTCGCCAACAGATTTACAGTCTGCCCCCTTTGGCCACTCGGGAACCTCCCCATTGAAAGCACCGGATGAGTGAATACCGTGGAAAACTGTCTTATGATGTGAAGGAGCCGATGAGAGGACTTGAACCTCCAACCTGCTGATTACAAATCAGCTGCTCTACCGTTGAGCTACATCGGCGATGCAGATACCCCCTGCGTCAGCCAGCCACAAAATGAATAACGGTCCAATATACAGAAAAACCCATGCGTTGTCAATAGGCAGTCTGAGAGCGCCAGGCACCGTGTCATGAACGACCCGACCTGTCTTGCGGGTAAGCGACACTTGGCGGCGGCCTATCCTGCTACGCAGAGGGCTGGGTTTCCGCCGAAGTCATGCGCTGGTTCCAAACATACGATAAAACGATCGATCCCGCCACCGCAACGTTGAGAGAATCACTGTCGGGGTGCATCGGAATGTGCACGAGGCTGTCACAGCGGCTCCGTACCAAGCGCCGTATGCCGCGCCCTTCAGCTCCCAGGACGACAACGACACGTTCCGGCCAGACGACTTGGTCCACGGCGGCATCAGCCCGCCCGTCCGTCCCATACACCCAACAGTGAAGCTGCTTCAAGGTGTCGAGCGCCTGCACCATATTACCCACCTGTACCACCGAGACCCGTTCCACGGCGCCTGCCGAGCGCTTGACCACCACAGGCGTGAGCCGCACAGAATGATGGCGCGGCACCAGGATCGTTCCAACCCCAAACGCGGCGGCTGACCGAATGAGGGTAGCAAAGTTGCCCACATCTGTCACCCCATCGAGCAACAACAACGTCTGCGGCCCGCTGGCCGATGTAAGCTGCGCTTGCACATCGGCCAGTGTATGATAGCCCAGGGGGCTTACGAAAGCGACCACCCCTTGATGTTGATCGTGGCCGAGCAGGCGCCGCAACTGGGCATGGCTCACGGAGGTCATGGGAATCTCACGGCGGGACGCAAGGGCGACGATACGTTGAACGCCAGCCCCTTGCCGCTGCGACGCCAGGAGAATTTTTTCTACACGGCGGCGCTCAGCCTGCAACACCTCGAGCACCGGATGGATGCCATATACTTTTTCTTCGGCCGTCATCACTCACAATCATCGTGGCGCGGTCTCACGCCGGCTCAGCACTCGGAAGCGGACACAAGAGACACACTGCATAGGCCGCAATCCCCTCTTCCTCACCGGCAAATCCCAAGCCATCGGTGGTTGTGGCCTTAACACTCATCTGTCCCGGTGTCCCACCCACAGCCGCCGTCAGCCTCTGCACCATCTGTGGCACGTACGGCGCCAAACGCGGGCGCTGAGCAACTACGGTGATATCCGCATTGCCTAAGCCATAGCCGCGCTCACGCACGAGCGCGCTCACCTGCTGTAACAAGACCAGGCTCGACACCCCCCGCCAGCGGGGTTCAGTACTGGGAAAATGTTGCCCCAAATCCCCGAGCGCCAAGGCGCCTAGCATCGCATCACACAAGGCGTGCACCGCCACATCAGCGTCGGAATATCCCTCTAATCCCCGCTCGTGTGGTATCTGTACGCCCCCCAGTATGAGCGCCCGTCCAGGCACGAGCGGATGGACATCATAGCCGAATCCTACGCGCATAGCTATCCCTTACGTACCTGATCCAGGCATCGGGACTTCGTACACAACACCAGTAGGATGCCATCCCTTCAGTACCTGTACAGGATTACCTTTATACATTTCTCTCCAGGGCAAAAATATAAGTTTGGTTTTATTTCGGTACTTATTTGCAGTATGCCGTACTTAGACACCATGACGCAGGAAACTCTCACCTAAGAATAAATCATCCGGGGTTGTCATTTTCACGTTCTGCTGCGCTCCTAAGATGACATGTACGGGATGGCCAAGCGCTTCGACGAGCCCCGCTTCATCGGTTGCCTGCAGCCCCTGCCGCCGGGCCTGTTGAAACGCCGTCTGCAACAGAGCCCACCGAAACGCCTGCGGGGTTTGAGTACGCCATAAGCGCTCGCGGGAAATCGTCGTTTCGACCTGGCCCGCCTCCGACACCCGCTTGAGCGTATCGGTGAGCGGTACGGCGGTAATGGCCGCCCCGTGGCGAGCCGCCCCCTGAAGGCTTTGGTGCAACAACGACTCAGTCACAAAGGGACGGACACCGTCATGGACCACGACCAAATCCACCGCCGCGGTCACCTGTTGCAATCCACGCCACACTGATTCCTGCCGTTCCGCCCCGCCGGTAACGATACCCCGGACTTTGCGAAAACCGTAACGCTCGACGATCGCATGCCGACAATGGTCGGCATAGTCCGCAGCCACCACGAGCCAGATCTCATCCACAGCCGAGGCCGCTTCGAAGATATCGAGGGTCCGGGCCAAGATCTCTCGCCCGTCCAGCAGTTGATACGGTTTGGACACGGCCCCACCCATGCGCAGGCCACTGCCAGCCGCCGGGATCAGCGCCGCCACGTGGGCGCTTGCCAGAATATCGTGGGTTTCCATGCGCGTTCCTTCATGCTGCGCACCACCATTCAGGTAACCCGATCGCAAGCCGTATGAAGAGGTTTCGCAGCTTGTGCCCCTTTTGACGTGGCGTCTTCCTTAGCGACTTTCGACCGGCACATCCCGCGTGGCATCTTCCTTCAAACGGCTGAAGATCATACGGCCGGCGGTCGTTTGCAACACACTGGTCACCGACACATCCACATGCTTGTTGAGATATTTCCTCGCATTATCGACGACGACCATCGTCCCATCATCGAGATATGCCACCCCCTGGTCGTATTCCTTGCCCTCTTTCAGCACGTAGACGTGCATGACCTCGCCCGGCAGCACGACCGGTTTCACCGCATTCGCCAATTGATTGATGTTGAGGACAGGCACGCCTTGTAATTCAGCGACCTTGTTCAAATTAAAATCATTCGTCAAGACCTTGCCCCGCAAGGTCTTGCCTAACGCCACGAGCTTCGCATCGACATCGCGAATTTTGGGAAAATCATGTTCCACAATCCGTACATCCCGCTCAACATCTTTTTGGATGCGCTGCAAAATATCCAGACCACGCCGCCCCCGGTTCCGCTTTAAGGAATCTGAAGAGCCCGCAATGTGTTGGAGCTCTTTCAGGACGAATTGGGGTACAATTAAAGGACCTTCGAGAAAGTCCGTCTCACAAATATCCGCAATGCGCCCGTCGATAATCACACTGGTATCGAGGATCTTCGGGCTACTGCCCTGTCCTTCGTGTAACCACTCGTTTCCACTGGCCTGGCCGCCGAACTCCGGCCCTTTGCTCAAACCAAGGACGATCCCGAAGTAGGCGCAGACGACATAGCTTAGCAAGGATAACGCCTGCAACACCGCCCCATTCTGTATTGACAGTTTCCCCAGCAAATGGGTAATGACGGCGCCCAAGAGCAAGCCGAGTACGAGCCCGCCGAGACCATTGAGATAGGAACGCAATGGAATCTTACGCAACACCCTCTTAAGCATACAGAGTAGAGTCGCACAGATGATGCCAAGCCCCGCCCCCAAGGCTTCGGAGACCCATCCGTCTTGCGTCATAGCAACAACGCTGCCGGTCCACCCTCCCACCACGACGACTAGGAGCCGCAAGAGATAGAATCCCACCTATCCACCCCCTTTCACGCGTCGAGAAGCTCTGGAGGCTGTAGTCTCCAGCAACACATAAGCAAGCATCTACATCATATAATACCAATATTTATGCCGAACTGCTGCTGTAATGTTCAAATGGGTCACAGCCGGCTCGGTGTTCCCTCTTTGTGAACCGGCCTCTCGGCCGGCCGCGCCTCATACCATAGCCAAGACATGGCACGGCCCTTCCCGGTGAGCCCATCCGTGCCGTGCAGGCCGTACGACGGCATCGTCAGACAACCCCATCAGGGATGGCGGGTAGCGCCCTGTACGCGTTGGCAATCGCCTGCCAATCCTCGTATATGAGTAGTTTTTTCCGGCGGATCGCATAGGGGTCACCATAGAGCGCACTGGCCGGATTAAAGGTCACATAGGCGGGTACCGTGGCCGTGGCATGCCGCCAGACCGACCAGCCACGCTGGCGTTCCAGACTCCCTTTGATACCGAGAAAATACTGCATGGGTAGCCGCCCCAACATCACCAGTAATTGGGGTTGCACGAGCAAAATCTCCTGCTGCAGCCGATCTTGACACGCTCGGATTTCCGCCACGCGAGGGGAGCGGTCTGCGGGCGCTCGGCACACGACTAAATTGGTGATATACACCTGGTCGCGTGGGATTTCAACCCGTGGCGCCGCCAGAATACGCTGTAAAAGCTCGCCTGCCGGACCCGCAAAAGGGCGTCCGACGCGTTCATCCGTCTCCCCAATACGCTCGGCTAGCAGCAGCAGCAGCGCTCGGGGAGCCCCATGGCCGAATACGACCCGCGTACGCGACTGCGCCAGGGCGCAGCGCTGACAATCGCTATACACGCCGCGCAGTGCTTCCAGTGCCGCCGTCTCTGTCATGTCTGTCCTCGTCCTCCCTCTTCGCGTCGCCCGCCCCGCCTCAGGCCCACTTGATGCATTTCCCCCAGAATTATAGCATACCTGCGTTATGCGTGCTTGGCATGCCTGCGAAAGGAGACACCTGTGAAAGCGCGACGCTCGATGCGCTTTGTCCCCGGCAATAAGCCGTCGTGGATGGTCGATATCGCCATGGTCAAAAACTCACAACAGATTCTCGAATTGGCGCGTGTGATTGGCGCCGTGAAATAAAGTGGAGAAAAGATAGAAATGAGGACTTGAATTGTACTTGCGATTTCCGCTAGGATGGGAGCCTCTCAGGTTCTTGCTGCCATGGCAGGCGTCACATGCTCCTGAGAGGCTGACGGACTCGTACTGCGTACCGCCAATTCATTCCCCACCGGGCTCTTGTTAAAGGGGTGCGTCATGGTCCCTGTTCTCCAAGCCCTCGCCGATTTGTTCAGCTATGCAGGGTTCTGGCTCATATTATGGGTCGCGGCTTTGGTGGGGTTTTCCGTGTTTATCATACGTGTGAACCGCACGGCCAAAAAACCACGCCCTTGGGTCGTGCGCAAAGGGACCTGTTTTTTTTGCAACAGTGACTTGTTCGGTACCACACGGGAATATCAACGCCTCAATCTCCTCGAAACCCTCTCGCCGGAGAGTAAGTATCTCTGTACAAGTTGCGACCAAGAGAAGGTTTTCGGCTTGCTCAGTAAGCTCGGCTAAACCGCGGGATTCCAGATCGACCAGCCCATGCGCCGACACGAGAGGCGACCCGTGTGCCCTGCGCCGGGAGCCACACGCCGAACATCGCACCAAGGATGAAGACATGACGCAATCCCCGTTCTCACTGCAAGACAAAACGGTCATCGTCACCGTCGGTGGCATCGGCATTGGCAAAAGTATCAGTATCGAATGCGCCCGGGCAGGGGCGGATGTCATGCTCTATAGCCGGCGCATGGAGCATCTCGAAAAGACGGCGGCAGACATTCGCCAGTTGGGAAAGCGCGCCTTGGCTCTGACGGTGGACGTGCGGGACCCGGACCAGGTCAACCGCGTGGTGCAACAGACGCTGGAGGAATTCGGTCAGATCGATGTCCTGATCAACAATCACGGCGCCAGTTTTCGGGCGCCGATCGAAGACATAAGTCTGAATGGTTGGAATGCCGTCGTCGGCATTAACTTGAATGGGGTGTTTCTGTGCTGCCAGGCCGTGGGCCAACCCATGCGCGAGCGTCAACAAGGCGTCATTGTCAACATCTCGTCCATGGCTGGCGTACGGGGCTCGATGATGATGTCCCACTATGCCGCGTCGAAGGCCGCCGTCATCAATTTTACGACGACGCTCGCGCAGGCTTGGGCGCCGTATCATATTCGCGTCAATTGCATCGCACCCGGCCCCATCGAAACCGAGGGCTATTTGGAAGTCTTGCGCGCCACCAATCCGAACGCCGAGGAGGTCTATCGCAAGACGGCCGAGCGCGTCGCCCTGAAGCGCTGGGCCGCGTCGAGGAAATCGCCTACCCGACGATTTTTCTCGCCTCAGAGGCGTCCAGCTTCATGACCGGCACGACCATTTATATAGACGGCGGGGGCGAGCCGCGGCCGGAGACCGATGTCGATTAAAAAGCAGCCGCTCACAACGTCACGGCGACACGAGGTCGACCTCAAGGCTAATATCCACGGCGGGCGCCGAATGGGTCAGAGCGCCAGAGGAAATCAGATCCACCCCAGCCTCGGCGTAGTTGCGTACCGTTTCGAGCGTCACCCCACCGGAGGACTCCAGGAGGATGTGCTCCCCGCCTGGCGCTTTGCGGACCATGTGCACGGCCTCGAGGGTCTCTTCCGGCGTCATGTTATCCAGCAGAATAGCGTCGGTGCCGGCGGCCAGCGCCTCCGGGATTTGGGTGAGACAATCGACTTCGACCTCGATCCTTTGCAAATGGGATGCCGAGGCGCGGACCATGGCCACGGCAGTGGCAATATTGCCGACAATGGCAATGTGGTTATCCTTAATCAGCACGCCATCGGCCAGGCCGAAACGATGGTTGTGTCCACCTCCAACCCGCACTGCGTATTTCTCTAACGCCCGCAAGCCCGGAGTGGTTTTGCGGGTGTCGATAATACGGGCGTCGGTATGCTGCACGGCCTCCACATAGCGCCGTGTGAGCGTTGCCACGCCCGAAAGGCGTTGGAGCAGATTGAGGGCCACGCGCTCGGCAGTTAACAGCGCCTGCCCTGGCCCATGCAGCTCCGCAAAGACGCTGCCAGGTGTGAGCCAATCGCCATCGTGCACGGTGCTCTGCAGCGAGACGGCAGGATCCGCGGCGTGAAAGACGGCTCGCGCCATCTCGAGCCCTGCCAAGACCAGAGGCGCTTTGGCCAATAAGCGGCCCTGGCCCTGTGCCTGTGCCGGCACCATGGCCAGGGTGGTAATATCCCCGAAGCCGACATCTTCGTCGAGAAAATGGCTCGCAAGGTCGTACAATGCGCGTTGGGAGAGGTGCATCGTTGTTCTCCAGGCGGTGCTCTGGCTCCGTCAGTCCACGTTTGGCAGCCCGTCACCCATCACCCGATCAGGGCATGCGCTCATGCGATTTGCTTCGGTCGATCACGTGATCGACGGACGTCATGAGGACACCGCGGTCAGAATATGGTAAAATTTTTAGTTACACCGTGTTGCTTGAAGCTTCACCGCAGTATGCTATCGGCCAGGAGGCTCAACGTTGAACACACAGCACGAACTGCTCGATACCGCCATCAAAAGGGTAGGGAATCGTTATCTGGCCACGATGTTGGTCGCCAAACGCGTCCGCCAACTCCATCACGGCGCCCCGGCTTATGTCCAGCGCGAAGAAGGCGACAGCTTTTTCACGGTGGCCATGCGCGAGGTCGCCGAGGGACACGTCGTGATGGAACCTGAGGTGGCAACAGAACCGGACGCGCCCGAATTCCCTACTGCGAGGAAGGAAGAGACACCGAACGAGGCGCCACAACCGGACACGATGCCGGAGGATCTCCCTTCAGCCTAAACGAGTTCGCTGGTGGCAGACACCGCGTGCGCCGCGTGGGGTCACCACCAGCGTCCACTTGCCCCATCGTTAAGTTTAAGTCCCTGGACGAAATTAGCTACATCGTTTTTCCACAGGGAAAATATGAATTTAGTTTGGTTCGGGCACTTACTACGCCATGGCCGAGGATCACTCGGCATCGCTTTCCTCCAAGGTTGCGATGTCATCCAACACGTACTTGAGGAAGTCGACCTCCGTGAGAATACCGATCAGTTGCCCCTCTTGTACAACAAGCAGACAGCCAATTTTTTGGCGCAACATGACTCGCGCAGCATCCTTGATATCCGCTCTGGGCCCGATCGTGAATACACGGGTACGCATAATGTCCCGGAGCAGAATACCCGCCTGAGCTGCCCGCCGCTCGCCCCGAGAAAGTTGTGCAATCGTCGAAATCGATGCGCGTAAGATGTCACGGTGCGTGATCAGGCCCTGGACGTTTGACTCCCGATCCACGACCGGTATGTGACGGATGCGCTTCCACTGCATCATTTCCTCGGCAAATAACAGGTTATCATCCGCATACAATACAAATACATCTTGACTCATCAGATCTCGGACGCGCATTCTAGTCCCTCAGCAGCTATATCATGATACGCCGACATCGTACCGGGCATCGTACCATTCTCCTGGAAGCGATGCAATTGTCAGTCATGTGCGGTGATCGAGTAGGTAGCATCACAGTGTGACATGATTGTCAAAAAAGAATTGACACCTACGAACGCCCCGCCTATGATGCCGCATGCTTGGTGCGTGAGGCGCACGTCGTTTGCGCCTGCATAGCGGCGCGGCGCCAAGAGAGCCGGCTTACAGCGGTTATAACGTGTCCATGCCCGGACAAAATCAGCCACTTCATGTTGCTTGAGAGAACATCGAGACATCATATTGTACCAAGGCCGGCCGGCTACGGAACCGCTATCTTGCTTCATACACTGTGCGCAACCCGCCACAAGACCCCGAAAGTCTTACGGCGCCACATACCGCCCCGGCGTCACGGAGGATAACCTGTGACACGCCTACCACGTATACGGCTGCTTGCCCTTTGCTTCTGGCTGCTCTACGGATGTGCGACCTTGCCCGAACCGCCGCAGCCCTCACTTGCCGAGCCCTACGCACGGCTCCGGTTTTCCCAAGCCATGCAACTGCCCGCCCTCAACGATCAGACGGTTGAAACCCACTCCTGGGTCAGCGCCTTGCGGGTACGGCCTGGTCGGCACACGCTACGGTTTGTCCACATCAATGCGGGCTCGGAAGGAAGTGCGGAGCATGCCGGGCAGCATGCCCACCCGTTTACTCTGGAAGTGCATGAGGGTATAACGTACGTGTTCGAGGCCAAAACGTGAGGCATCATCTGGCGGCCGGCGGTCGCCGCCTCTACGCCGATTCCGGATTATTGTGCGACGCACGCCTGTGAGCGTGTTGCCGCCTATCTCCTGCAGCAGCATTTGCAAGCGGCGGATTGTCAATAAGTGCTGCGCACCGTAAATTTTGAAGAGCGGTTAGCGATCCGGACAACAGCAGCCATGTCATGATTTCAGAGGGAAGATTGGCACGCTATTTTGTACAGAGGCGTCTCATGCCACCTAAAACCCATCGGACCTCCGTGGTCGCCATACCTCCCCATGAGGTCTGGGAACCGATTCAGGCGATCCGGCGCCAGCACGATCGCCAGATCCATCGCTGGATGCCGCACGTCAATCTGCTCTATCCGTTTCTGCCGCGTGAGCATTTTGACACCGCCTTGCCTGTGTTGCAGCATGCCTGTCAGCGGGTGTCGGCGTTTGCCGTGACCTTGGCCGCTTTTCGTTCCTTTACGCATGCCTCTGGGCGTGGGACGATTTGGTTGGATCCGGAACCGAAGGATGACTTTGTCTGTCTCCAGGCGACGTTACAGGATGCATTCCCCAATTATGATAATCAATCGCGTTTTTCCGGAGGGTTTACACCGCACCTCAGCGTGGGCCAGACCGCTTCCCGCCGTGCCATGCGTCCCCTCATCACGGCGTTACAATCCGCGTGGGAGCCGTTGCGGTTTTCCCTCACGGCCATAGCACTGATCTGGCGTGAGACAGATGGGCCGTTTCAGATCGAGCAGTGGATACCGCTGGCGAGTTCTGAGCTGTCATAGGCGTCATCATGCCGCGCCTGCGGCGCCCGGACATGATGAAAATAGGTCCGCTAGGGACGCGAAGGAACACGAAGAGAAGAGAAGTGGATTGTTCATAGAAGATGAAGGTGGTGCCTGTGACCCGTGAAGAACGTGAGGCCATCGCGTATCTGCGCTCGCCCAGGACCATTCGCGAACGCTGCCAGCAGCTGTTGGATCGTGCCCAGAACAATCGCTTACTGCATTTTGCTTACGATCCGGCCAGGCTTGCCGACGTGGCCGCATACGTCGTGACGGTGACTCGTGAGGCGTATCCGGATCTACATATTCCCTTTCACAGCCGTTGGCGTCATTTTCAGGCCGGCGGCATTGACCGTTTGCAGCAGCTCGAACAACATCTCGCGCCTTTCAGCCGGGACGAGCGGGCTCGATGCCACGTCGATTTGGTCATGACGAGCGTCCTGCTCGATGCCGGCGCAGGGGCACGGTGGTCGTATCGTGAGGCGGATACCGGCGCCATATTCTCGCGCTCAGAGGGGCTTGCCGTCGCGAGTTGGCACCTGTTTCTTCAGGGAGGCTTATCGAGTCGCCCGGACCGCCCGTGGCAAGCAGATGCAGCAGGGTTGCAAGATATGACAGACGCGGCGTTGGCAGCCACGTTTCAAGTGACATCAGACAACCCGCTGGTTGGCCTGCCGGGGCGTGTGACCCTCCTGCGGCAACTTGGCGCCGTGGCGGCAGGAGCACCGGACTATTTTGGCGCGACTCAGCCGCGCCTTGGGAACCTGTATGATTATCTCTGTTCGCGGGTGATCGAGAGGGTATTGTCCGCACAGGAGATTTTGCGCGCCGTGCTCGACAGCCTGAGCCCCATCTGGCCCCATCGTCTCACACTTGGCGGGATCAATTTAGGGGATGTATGGCGCCATCCCAGGGTCGGAGGGAACGGGCTGACAGCTGGTTTAGTACCCTTGCACAAGCTCTCCCAATGGCTGACCTATTCCCTGATCGAGCCTCTTGAAGAAGCCGGCATACGCATTGTGGATATGGACAGCCTGACCGGGTTGGCCGAGTACCGCAACGGCGGTCTTTTTCTTGATCTGGGTGTGCTCACGCCGAAGGACGAGGCGATCCTGAGGCGGGAACATGAGCCGGGCTCCGAGATTATTGTCGAGTGGCGGGCATTGACGGTCGCGTTATTGGATCAAGTTGCCGAGCCCATACGTGCCGCGCTCAACGTCAGCGCAAGGGCTCTCCCGCTCGCCAAAATCCTTGAAGGCGGTACTTGGCGTGCAGGGCGTCGTGCGGCTGCAGAACGCCGGCCGGATAGCAGCCCCCCTCTGCGCATTGCGAGTGACGGCACTGTCTTCTAATGCAGTCCTCAGTCCTCTTTCCCCAGCGGCCCCATGGGCAGATATAACGTGAAGGTGCTGCCCTGTCCCACGGCGCTGGTCACGGAGACATGGCCGCCGTGGAGCTGAGCAATGTGCTTCACAATGGCAAGCCCAAGCCCCGTGCCGCCATGATCTCGACTGCGCGCTTTGTCGACGCGATAGAAGCGCTCGAACAGCCGGGGCAACTGCTCGCTTGCGATGCCGATGCCTTCATCACGCACACACAGGGTGAGTTCCTCTGGCTCATATCGGGCTTCAACCCAGACCATACTCCCGGCCTTACTGTAGTTGATGGCGTTGTCGAGTAGATTGACCAGCGCTTGCTCGATCAGTGGCGCGTTGAGAAAGGCGCACAACTCTGTATCACATAATGCCTGGAGCCGAATCTGTTGTGACATCGCTTTGGCGGTACAATCCTGCACGGCCGCTTGCAACACGTCATGCACCGTGACGGCTGTGCGCACGAGGTCGGCGGTTTCCTCGCTCTGTTCGAGCCGAGAGAGGCTGAGCAAATCCTCAATGATGGCATGCAGACGGTCCGCGTTGCGGGCGATAATCCCTAAGAAACGATCGGTCTGCTCCGGTTCGTCGCAGAGGTCGTCACGCAAGGTTTCGACAAATCCTTTGATATTGGTAATCGGCGTTTTCAGTTCGTGCGACACATTGGCGACAAAGTCGCGCCGGACGCGTTCGAGACGGCGCAGCGCCGTGACGTCATGCAAGACGAGTACCGCGCCTACCAAGGCGCTTTTACTATCCCGTAAAGGCGCCGCATTCAGTTTCAGAATCCGATCCTCAGGTCGGGCCACAATACGCGCTTCACACGTGATTTCCTCCGCATCACGGATCGTATCGCTAATGGTCTCCATCACCGCCCGCACCCGGGTGACCTCCCAGATGCGCTTGCCAATGCTGGTTGCAGGTGATGTATAGAGAATGGCGCCTGCCGCCTGATTCATGTGCACTACACACTCATTCTCGTCAACCGCAATTACCCCTTCGACCATGCCACTGAGGACCGCCAAGAGCTGATTGCGATCCTTAATGATGGTTTCCATGCGCTCGCGCAGGCGGTACGCCATACGGTTAAACGCCTCTGTGAGGATGTCGAGTTCATCTTGCTTCCGTGACGGCGCGATATGGCCGGTATAACCGCCAGCAAGCGAGGTGGCAACCTCCGTCATCGTGCGCAGGGGTTGCATAACCCGATGAGCAAAGAGAATGCTGAGCAGGAGGCCGGCAAAGGCCGCGCCAGCGACACCCAGAAACAAGGTGAGGTAGAGCTGGGACAAACGCGTCTTGAGGACGGTCAAAGGCACAGCGCTGCGGACGTACCCGAGCAAAGCGCCATCATGGCGTATCGGGAGAGCAAGATACATCATGGGTTGTCCGCTCGACGGACTGATACGCGTCGCTGTGCCAACCGCGCTGGCGCGGGTAGCGGTAATTTCCGGATAATCTGCCTG
The DNA here is from genome assembly GCA_965178525.1 of uncultured bacterium. Classification (GTDB taxonomy): domain Bacteria; phylum Tectomicrobia; class Entotheonellia; order Entotheonellales; family Entotheonellaceae; genus CBCXVS01. The sequence continues at coordinate 57,186 of CBCXVS010000001.1, forward strand.
ATTGTCCACTTGCGAGGGGGATTCCGCGGAATCAGCGACCACCGTACCATCAGCCTGGATGAGGGTAAAATGGGTGCCCGTATCGGTGCCGAGCCGGCGCAGACGCTGGTGGAACGGGGCATTGGCGGGCATGCTCAGCATCGCAGGCGCCGCGCTCCGCAACAGCATCGCTTGCGCTAGAAGCGTACGGCGCGTGGTTTGCCACGCGTCCTGAGTCATATGCCGACCCACGATGAGCCCTACGACAGTGGTCGTGATGACAAGCAGCACCAGATAGCTGGCGTAGAATTTCCACAGAAAGCGGAGGCGTAACATAGACTTCGTACCATAAAGTTCTTAGGTATCAGCTATTAGCTATCAGGTATCAGCTATCAGCTATCAGCCAAAATGCTGGAAGAAGAAATCTTGTATCTTCTTTCTTAGCTGAGAGCTGAGAGCTGACAGCTCTCAGCTTTCTTCTTGAAAACGGTATCCCACGCCTCGAATCGTCTCAATCAACTTACCGTATGCGCCGAGTTTACGCCGCAATGAGACGACGTGCACATCCACTGAGCGTTCGGTCACGCTTGCATCGTGCCCTGAAACGGCCTCGAGAATCTGCTGCCGGCTAAACACCCACCCCGGGCGTCGTGCCAGGAGATGGAGCAAGCGGAATTCGGTGGAGGTTAGAGGAATGGACTCATCCTGAAGCGAGACGACATGACGTCCGGGGTCAATTGCCAAGTCGCCACGGCGAATCATCGTCTGCGCCTCGGCGGTGCTATCCTGCTGGCGGCGTAGCACGGCTTTGATACGGGCCAGGAGCACACGCGGACTAAAGGGCTTGGTGAGATAATCGTCAGCCCCGAGTTCGAGACCCGACACTACGTCGGCTTCCTCCGCTCTAGCAGTCAGCATAATAATCGGGATGCTTGCCGTCCGGACATTGTGTTTCATGGCCTCGCAGACCTCCAGGCCATCGGCCCCTGGCAACATCAAGTCCAACACAACCAGATCCGGCCGACGCAATCCGAGTTGTGTGAGCGCTTCCTCGCCAGAGAGTACGCACGTTACCTCATACCCATGCCGGGACAAATTGTAGTGCACGAGTTCCAGGATATCCGGTTCGTCGTCAATAACGAGTATGTGGCTGGGTGGCATATGATCCTCTTGCATTTTGTGACTATCTCGTCAATCATAGCGGAAATAGGTCAAAGGGGGAAGATGTTATGTTTAAGTATTGTTCCACTCTTTCCCATGGAAAAATCAGACAAATAAGATAGTCGATCGGGATACTCCTCAGTGGTCTGGTGTTCGGGCTTGGCCTTTCAAGCTGCAGTGAGCACGAGGCCAAGACTCAGCATCGCATCTTTCAGACTGCACCGCCCAGCATTGCGCTCGTATCTGTTGTCTCAGGGCTCGCGCAACCCATATTTGTCACGCATGCCGGGGATGAACGCCTGATCATCGTCGAGCGTGTTGGGCGTATCCGGATTCTGCGTGATGGGGCCTTGCTGGATGAGCCCTATCTGGATATAACGGCATTGGTCCGTGTGGTAGGTGAGGGCGGTCTGCTGAGTGTCGCCTTCCATCCGAACTATAACATACCCGAAACTGCCGGCACCGGGCTGTTGTGGGTCAACTATACGGACCTAAATGGGGACACGGTCATTGCCCGCTACACCGTGGCCTCCGATAATCCGGACCGCGCCGACCCGGCCAGCGCCCGCATCTTGCTCAGCATCGGCCAGCCCTTTAGCAATCACAATGGTGGCCAGCTCCAATTCGAGCCGCCGGAAGGACCGGAAATGGATATGCGGCAGTATCTCTACATCGGCATGGGCGACGGCGGCAGTGGTGGCGACCCCAACGATCACGGGCAGCGTGATGACTCACTTCTCGGTAAGATGCTGCGCATCGACCCGAGTACCGAGGCAGATCCGGCGCCGCCGTTCTACACCATTCCCGGCGATAATCCGCGTGTGGGGGCGCTCCCACCGCTCGACACCATCTGGGCCAAAGGGTTGCGCAATCCGTTTCGATTTTCCTTTGACGCCGAATTAGGTGACCTCTACATCGCCGATGTGGGGCAAAACCGTTTTGAGGAAGTCCACGTCACGCTGGCGGGGACGCCCGGCGGGATCAACTATGGCTGGCGCATCATGGAAGGGCTGGAATGCTTCAACCCGCGACAGAACTGCGACATGAGCGGCCTCGATCTTCCGGTCGTGACCTACGCACATGATGGCGGGCGCTGTGCCATCATCGGTGGGTATGTGTATCGCGGCATGCGCTTTTCGGCCTTACTCGGCACCTATCTCTACGCCGACTTGTGCAGCGGGGAGATCTTCGGCCTCGCCGAAATTCCCTCTGGGCAACGGGGGAGCGCGGTGCTCCTCAACAGCAACATCAGCCCGCGCTCGTTTGGCGAAGATATCAACGGTGAGCTGTACATCACCGATGACGGAAATGTCTTCCAGATCATTGTCGAGTAGGCGCCCCGCCTCCCGGCTCCTCGGGCCGGCCATTGAGCGGGTCCTCGCGCTGGCTCGCAACGAGCGCCCCAAACGCCTGGTTTAATAGCTGCGCTTTGGCCTCCTCAATGGGGTGGGGATGGATACCCGAGAGTGGCGTACGCGTGTCGCCGGCCCCGGTCATCACGGTGGTATGTTTGGCGGCAAACAGGTCGAGAGTCTGTGCGAACGGCCGAATGAACTGTTCAAAATGCTCGATAATATAGGCTTGAAGCGCCGCTTCGCCGCCTTGCTGGAGAATCTCCACGGTGTGACGCAACTGGTCAATCTCGGCCTGTGCGCGCCCCCGAATTTGCGCGGCTTCTTGCTGGGCTTCGAGACTTCGGCGTTCTTTTTCCGCCTCCGCCGGGATAAGAATTTCGGCGGTATATTTGGCCCGCAGCATTTCGATGCGTTGCTGTTCGGCCACCGTCTGGGCTTGTAGACCCGCCACCTGCGCCTCGGCGTCACGTGTGGCTTTCTGCACCCCGATAGCAGCCCGTTGATTTTCCGTTGCGACTTTTACGCGCGTGTCCGACAACAGACTTTCGCGGGCGTTCTCCAATTCGCGTGTGGCCACTTCCGCCCGCCGTGATTCCGACGCCTCCTTCGCGGCCGCGTGCGCTAGGGCCTGGGCTTCACGCGATTGCGTCTCGGCGTTCGTCGCCTGGATCCGCTTCAGTAAGGCAATGTAGAGTTCGGGATCCTCCACGCCTTCGAGCCGGTGATCATCGACATCGGCGATGTTCATGGCCGTAATCTCCAGCCCGATGCCTTCGAGATCGACCTTGCACGTGCGGATCATGTTTTGCACCAGCACATCCTTATCCGTCATGACCTCTTCCGGCGTCATCGTTGCAATGGCATCACGTAAGTGCCCCTCGATAATCGAGTTGGCGATGGCCGTGAGTTCATTCCAGGAGGTCGTCATGAGCAGAATGCGCCGCATGGCGTTACGCAGCCCCTTGGCCGAGGAGGCAATGGCAAAGCTGACAGTGGCGGCAACGGTGAGCGGCACAATACCCGCGGCGATAGCGGATTCCACACGCACGCTCGTGGTCTGCGGTCGCACGTCCATCTTGAAAAAGCGATGGATGAGCGGCCAGACAAAGACCCGGCCGCCGCGTAACGTGGCAAATCCCTTGCGGCCTTTGCCCGCCACCACGGCCAATTCGTTGGCCCCGACGATCTTGAGTTTGGCGACCAGTTGATAGACCAGCGTCAGCAGGATCAGAAACAGAAAGACGCCAACAAATCCGATGATCATGAGCCCGCCTCCTCTGTTGTAGCTGTTGGGGTAGACACCGCGAGCAGATCGCGCACGCGAATGCCAAAGCCCGTTTCGAAGTGGCGCAGGAAATCCACCAAGGCTTCGGGCCCGCGATTGGCCACGCCGTTGAACCCGCGTGTGTCATCCATGACCAGGAAGTGGTCCACTCCCAAGCCTTTGGCATGCTCTTGATAGGCCGCAAAGAGGTGCGGCAGGCGCTGCTGCACAAAGAGCGCGAGCTTGCCCACATCCCCAGATTGGGCCACCAGTTGCGTTTTCTGGCGTAGCAGGTCGTTGTGCATCTCTTGCAAGATACGGATGGCGTCGCTTTCGCCACTGGCCAAGATCTCTGCCGAACGCTGTTGCATCTCCGCTTCCAGCGTGACATTCGAGATGTTTTTGAGCCGCTGTAATTCGACCGTCACCTCTTGCACGGTGCGTTCACCCTCACTACTCGCCTTGGCAATGGCGCTATCGGCTTCCAGCCGCGCCCGTTCGATATCCGCTTCGCACTGGCGCCGCAGGACTTCCAGCTCTTGTTGCGCCGTGACAATCTTCTCATTGGCTTGGTTCTCCGCGATCGTCTCCCGGCGTTTGCCGTCCGATTCGGCCTGCTCGGCGCGCGCCCGTAAACGCGCCTCCTCAACTTCGACCTCCTGGCGCTTGTGCGACAGGGTTTTGTTGGCCAAATTGGCGATGTACGTCGACGTATCCCAGATTTTCTGCATCGAGACCGAGACCACCCGCATACCGAACGTGCTGAGGTCCTGCGTACTATCGGCCAGCAGTTCGGAGCGAAAATGCGCCCGTTCGCCCTCGCCCTCAGCCTCTGCCGGGACGGGCCGCGTGTCGTCGCGGTCGGCCGTGTCCGTGCTTTCCACCATGCCAATGGCCTGCAGCGGCGTGGTTTTGTTGAGGGCGCCGCGGAAGTTGCCAATCATCGTGTGCTGAATTTGCTCCTGAATTTCCGCGCGGGATTTCCCCATGAGCCGCTCGACCGCGGAGTAGAGGAGCGTTTCATCTTCATCATCGACGCAGACGCACGCCGTGGCATCGGCGCCGACCGTGATGCCATTGGCGGCGTTGACCCCCTCGACCCGCACGTTGATCGGGATGATGCTCAGCTCGAGCGGCTGCACGCTTTGAAAGTAAGGCAAGACAAAGGTCCAGCCGCCTTTTTGGATGCGAAAACCGTATTCTTTGCCCTGAATGCGCGTCTTCGTACCCGTGACCACGAGCACTTGGTGCGGCGGGCAGACACGGATAAACGACTGCAGCAACCCGACGCCGACAAAGAAGCAAATCACGGCCAGGACGCCGCCAATGCTAGGAAGAGAAAAGAGTTCCATAGGTTGGCTCCTCTTAGCTGTCAGCTCTCAGCTGTCAGCTTTCAGTAAAGAATAAAACACTGATGTTTTCCATAGGCTGTAAACGGGTAGCTTTAGCTCGATCAGGTATCGAACCAAAGACGACGTTACTCCTTTTTTAAGCTGAGAGCTGACAGCTGACAGCTTTATATCGCCCTCCGCACGTAGACACAATCATCGGTGACGCGCACGATTTCCACCATATCATCTGTCCGCAATGTCTCCCATTCGTCTTCTGCCACAGCGTAGCGCTCCATCACGACTTGTCCCATCGTGACGCGCACTTTTCCCATATTCTCGCTTGAGATGGGCACGATGACCTGCGCACGTTCCAAGAGGAGTTCGGCCTCGGGGACGCGGGAGTCGACATCTTCGTGTTGGGAGCGAAAAAAGGCGCGTGCAAGCCAGGCCGCAACGGCGCCACCCGGGAGCGCCCAGGCAAGACTCCCAAGCGTGCTGGCGCCGGCGACTTCTGCAACGAGTCCGATGGGGCCGAAACCCAAGCAGAAGTAGACGCCGATGCGCAGATAGCGCAGAATCGAAAGGAGAGGGATGTGGTCGCTGCCACTGTCGGCGCCATCCGCGTCCGTGTCGCTGTCGCCCTCTCCAGTGCCGAATAAGCCGAGCATGTCCACCGCAGTGACGCCAACGCTGAAGATGGTTGTGAACAGATAGAGCCCATGGAGCCATGATGCCCAGTTCATGATGCACACCCTCCTCATGGATTGAGGGTTCTGCACGGCATCATACCGTGCAGCGCAAGACCGTTTGCCGCCTGAGCATGGCCGACGAAAACTCGCTGATGCTTCCAGTATATCGGGGTGAGTCTTATGTAAAGTCTAACATATCAGGCAAAAAGAGGGAAGCCGGAATGGGATATCCGTGTTCGCTCGGTTTTGGTCGCGACTTTCAAAAGCAGGATATAGTAAACTTTGACAAGTGTCTTCGGTGTCGGGGTTTATTATATCCTGTAATTGGCCTTTGATTCTGTGATGATCATCCCATGAATTCGGTGACTTGGGTCACGGTGCCATGTCATCTCAAATGACGAGCCAGATTAGAAGTGGGGGCCGAGATCGTGACTTCTCCCGTAACAACCAAACGTTATACGCCTGAGGAACTCTTGGCCATGCCTGCTGACCATTGTTTCGACCTTGTCGATGGGCAGTTGGTGGAGCGGAGCATGGGGGCTGAATCGAGTTGGATCGCGCAGCAAGTCAACCGCCGTCTTGGGAATTACGCCGACGAACAGCAGCAGAGTCTGGTCATGGGACCGGATTGTGGCTATCGAATTTTTCCGGACGATCCGAACCGCGTTCGGTTTCCCGATGGCTCGTTCATTCACCGCGGTCGTTTGCCGAACAATCGGCCGCCTCGGGGTTATGTACACATCGTACCGGATCTCGTTATCGAAGTGATTGCGCCCCATGACCTGGCCTGGGAAATTGAGGCAAAAGTTGCGCAGTATCGTCAAGCCGGTGTCCCCCTGATGTGGGTCTTGTATCCGGATACCCGTACGGTATGGAGCTACTGAGCCAATGGCGAGGTGACGCGGCTCGGCGTTGGCGATGTCCTTAGCGATGAAGATGTTCTGCCCGGTTTCACATGCCTGGTCGAAGAGGTGTTGCCTGAAGTTTCCTAGCGCAATGGGAGCTTTGGTAGGACACACTCCAACGGTACGCCGGTTGTAGCAAAAAAGTGGGCCGAGTGCAATTTGTTGCGCATTCGGGCAGGCTTGATGCTACAATGGGGCCGAATGCGTGCGAAGACGTTGGGACTGCGGGAGAGGACAGCATGCAATTCGGTTTGTTTACAGAGTTTGACTGGCCGGCAGACGCGAGTGAACACGAGGCGTTTCGCACCTGTCTCGGCCAGGTGCAATATGCGGAGCAGTTGGGTTTTGATTCGGTGTGGCTCGGGGAGATTCATTTCCAGAAAGGCCGATCCGTTCTCCCATCGCCCATCGTCGTGGCCAGTGCGATTGCGCAGCAGACGAGCCGGGTCACCGTGGGCTTGGCGGTGAATGTGCTGCCCTTGGGCCATCCGCTGCGCCTGGCCGAGGACGTTGCCACTCTGGATCATCTCTCCAATGGCCGCTTGGAATACGGCATCGGACGCAGTGGGCTCCCGAGTCATTACGGCGGCTTCAACATTCAGATGTCCGAAGGCTGGCAGCTCTTTAACGAGAATCTCGACATCATGCTCAAGGCGTGGACGACAGACGGCTTTTCACACCACGGGACCTATCATCAAATCGACAATGTGACGGTGGTGCCGCGGCCGTTGCAAAAGCCGCATATGCCTTTTTGCCGAGGAAGTAATGCCCGTATTGCGCCATGCGTAAGGAGAACTTATGCCTATCGCCTCAATTAACGGAATCGATATCAATTATGAAGTCCATGGCTCCGGGCCGCCGCTCTTGATGTTGGCGCCTGGCGGCTTCGATTCGGCGATTGAAAAGTGGTCGACCGCCGGCGTGTGGGCCGGTATGAACGCGCTGCAGACCTTGGGTCAGCATTACACCTGTATCGCCTATGACCGGCGCGAAGCCGGCAAATCCGGCGGCCGGGTGGAGCGCTTGACCTGGGAGAAATACGCCGATGAGGGCAAGGGTCTCCTGGACCATCTGGGTATTGATCAGGCGTTTGTGCTCGGCGGCTGTATGGGCTGTTCGGTGGCCATCGCCTTTGGCGCCCGTTATCCCAAAGCGGCCATTGGGTTGCTGCTGCACTGGCCCGTGGGCGGCTATCAGTGGCGCGTCACGGCGTCGGGCCGTTTTGCCGCACACGCGAACCATGTGCGGGAGCACGGTCTAGGCGGCGCGGTCAAACTCGCCAAGGAGCAGCCCAGTTTCTGGACGGAACCGCGTGCCGGTGTCTGGGCGCCGGTGGTGGCGCGTGATGCGGTGTTTGCCCAGGCGTATGTGGACCAGGATGTCGATTACTACCTGGCCCAGTGTGAAGCGACCGCCAGGACGCTTTTCGACCGCGATACCGCTCCGGGCGCCGAGCCGGAGGAGTTGCAGGCGATGAAAATGCCGGCGCTGATTGTTCCGGGGGATGATCCGGCGCACGCCATGTCCGCGGCGCACTATCTGCGCGAGTGCCTGCCGCACGCGGAGTTCTGGGATGTCGCCCTGGCCGATCAGGATCCGAAACGCGTTGGCGAGCGCTTGATCGCGTTCGGGTCGGCGCATAGCTAAGCCGGTGGCGTCCTCGACGTGACCAGGCCATGGACGACTTGCAAGCGCGATGATCAGCTACCACCTTGACCCAAGTTGTGGCAAAACTGTACCCCCCAATGCCCATTCTTGCAGGTTGCGATCCATATGGAGTAAGCGCTTCAGATGCGTACGGTTCTCCAAATCCAGGCTGCGTAGAGACGCGAGATAACGTTCCGGATGATGATCGCCCTCGACCTTTGTCGATAGCCCGGCCCGTCAGGCGCATGAGTCGGGCCACATCTGTACGTGTTTTCTACTCGCCAGCTTACCGATGTTTTATCTTCTGCTGCGGCAGCGCCGTAGAACGGAACACAGCCGTCGTTACCGCAGCGGCACGAAGCCGGGAGCGGCTGCGTCGGTCTCGCCCGTATATTCCGGCAGGGTGAGATAGCCCACGCGGGGTAGCGTGACCCGTATGGGCAGACTCTGAGCGCGTTTGAGGCGTTGAATGGTGTACAGATGGGTGAGCACTTCCCAGTAGAGCATCCAGAGGGACGCTTCAAGCGTGTAATGAATCCGGGTCGGATCCTCGGCATCGATCCAGGCGCCGCGCGGCAGCACCTGGATGACGTGGCGCCAGAAGGGTGTGCCCCGGTGCACGCTTTCGGTGGCCCGTATGGTCTCGGCTGGTACGGTGCTCACCACCTGCGTGGCCCACGTGACGCCGAGCTGTGTTTTGTCGAGCAGCGTATCCAATTCCCAGTAAAGCGTTTCATCCAGGCGGCGGTCGAACTTCATCCCCGCGAGGTGGTGGTCTTCCCACCGGATTGGGTTTGGGATATTGCCGTCCGGCCACAAAAACATCGGGCAGCGCCGGTGCATAAAGACAAGCAGCACCCAGGCGATATGACTGGCCTGCCGGCGAATAGACCACCACATCCATTCCTGCTGCGGGTCCTGCGAATCGAAATCGAGCTGGGCATCCGTGAGGCCCTCGACCTCTTGACAGAGCCAGTCATAAAATTCCTGATAATCCGGCCACATGACGATCGTAGGGTCAGCGTGCATGAGATATTTCTTTTCTTGTAGCTATTAGCTGTTAGCTGTTAGCTGTTAGCAGGGAGGAAAACAGAGTAGATCAGAGCTAATAGCTGACAGCTTATAGCTAATAGCTTCTGACCTGTCCTCCCCCCACATAAGTAGGGTACACTGTACTGCATAGAAGTCGCTTCGGACCCGTCACGTTCAGGTCAGACCGGCCTGGGATGTGCCCAATCGTGGAGGATAAGAATGTTTCAGTTCATCGCAAAGTTCTGTGTTGCCATGCTGTTGCTTGTATCGATGTTGGCGCCGTCGCAGGTCATCTATGCCGAAGAGACCTCTGTGGGTAAGGGACAAATCTCAGCCGAAAAGGAAACCACAGCCGAGGAAATGGTGCTTGACCTGATTCTGCTTCGGCCTGCGGGATTTATCGGTATGGTGCTAGGTCTTGGGGCCTTTGTCGTGTCGTTGCCCTTTACGATTCCGGCGAAACAGGTCGAGGAAGCAGGCCAAAAATTCGTTGCCGATCCGGCAAAGTATACGTTTGCGCGTCCCCTAGGCCGCATGTAAGCCGCTTACACATGGCCTGAGAGTGGGGCCTCTCCTTGCCGGAACCCGCCGGAAATGGGTTATAGCACTGTCCTCTGTGGCGTGCAAGTACAGGGTGCCTTGTGCCGCTTAGCTCCCCGCCAAGAAGCGGTCGAGGGCTGCCAGGCAGGAGATATTATCGCGAAAGACAATTCCATGCAGACCGAGCGCATGGGCGGCTTCGATATTGGCGGGTTGATCATCGATGAACACGCAGACCTCGGCGGGAAGAGCCAGCATATCGAGAATGGCTTGATAGGCTGCAGCCCCCGGTTTCATCACGCCGATTTCAGCCGAAATCGCGATGTAATCGAAGCCGTGTAGCAAGTCTTGCTGGGCAAGTAAAGTCCGCAGTTCCCTGCTGAAATTGCTCAGGAGTCCCACACGTAATCCCGCCTGCCGCATCTGCTCGATACGCCTCACAAGATCGTCGTTGCGACGGTCGCCCCGGTAAAAATCGGCGCGTATCTCAGCTAACACGGCTGGCGCCAGCCCCAAGGTGGCGCCTACGTCCTGCCAGTAGTCCTCCACCGTCCTCCGGCCACACTGCGCCTCGACCCACGAGCTGTCATTGTGCACCGCGCGTTGTAGACCGCCGGGCTCGAGGCCGAGCTTGTGTTCCCAGACGGCCCGGGGTCGAGGATCGAGCGTGCGAGAGAGCACGCTGCCGTAATCGAAGATGACCGCTTGGATCATGCAAACCCCCTTGTGAATGCGGAATGCGGAGTGCGGAGTGCGGAATGTAAGACTGATGACTTGGTATTATAGCGGGTCTGGCGTGTCTTGTGCCCAAGTCAAGAGGGTGGCGGGGAGGACGAGAAGGTCGGCGAAGAGAGCGAGGACCATGGTTAAACCGGTGAGGAAGGAGAAGGAGATGGTAGGTTTGAAACTCCCGATGAGGCCGGCCCAGAAACCGAGGGTGAGAATGAGCGTGGTGATGATGAGGGCTCGTCCGGTATGGTGTACGGCGTGCGCGATGGCCTGGGATGGGGAGAAGCCCGCTTGGGTGGCGTGGCTGTAGCGATAGAGCAGGTGAATGGTATCATCCACGATGAGTCCGAGAGCGACGCTGGCGATCATGGTGGTGGCAGTGGAGAGCATGATGCCGCACCAGCCCATGAGCCCGAAAATCATCAGCGGTGGGAGGACATTTGGGATGGCCGCAAGCAGGCCCATTTTCCAACTGCGCATGGCCAGGGCGATGCTGCCTAGAATTAGGAGAATGGCCAGAGAGAGCGAGCGGATTTGGGTGTGTACTAAGGTGCGGGACATTTGCGCCAGGAGGTAGTTGGCGCCGGTGAGTTTGATGGAGAGATGGGACCGGTCAGCCTGGCGCGCGGCGTTTTGAGCGAGGGATAAGAAGGGATCACTGTTTATGGCTTTGACGCGTATGCTGATGCGCAGCCGTTTCGCGTCGACGTTAATCCAGTGTTCGAGCGGCAAAGTCAGGGGGAGCAAGGCCGCCAGGATCCGGAGCTGTTGGTCACGGGCCAAGAGGTCGGCCCGGGCGCCGCGCAGGGGTTCCCAGGGACTATGCACGGCGGTCACATGCGGTTGGGTGCGCAACCAGTGGGAAAACGTCAGCACTTGGCGGATAAACGCCGGCTTCACCTCCGTGTCCGGCATGGTGACGAGGAGTTCGAGGGAGTTGACGCCGGTGAGGTGCTGGTCGATAAATTCGGTGCTCACGCGCAGAGGCGCTCCGGGTTTGAGGGCGCGAACAATGTCGGTTCCCTCGGAAAGGCGCAGGATGCCGGGTAGCAGGAGCAGCAGGATCAGGAGGGTTCCACCGCATACCGTGCGGCGACGGGTAGAGCCCCAGCGTTGGCAGCGGTCGAGGAGGCGGTCGAGGTGGCCCTGGAGAGGCGATTGCAGCCGTTCGGGCGCCATGTTGCCAAGCCAGAGCAATGCCAGGGGGACCGCGGTCATGGTGATGATAAAGGCCAACAACACGCCGATTCCGGCAAAAAGAGCAAACTCCCGCACCGCCGGTACCGGACTGACGAGGAGGGAGAAAAAGCCTAGCATCGTGGTCAAAGCGGTGAGGAAACAGGCCATGCCCACGTCCTGGATGGCCTGCCGTACTGCGTCCGTGCCGTGCATCCCGGCGCTTCGAGCGGCAAGAAATGGGTTCAGCAGGTGAATGGCCGCAGAGACACTGACGACCATCATGACCGGGGGCAGGAGCGCCGTAATCAAATTCAGGGGAAGCCCGGTGAAGCCGACCATTCCCATGGTCCAGCACAGGGCGAGCAGCACACAGCCAAGCGGGATGAGCGCCAGGCGTAGGTTCCGATAGAGGCTGTAGGTCATGACAAGCAGGATGAGAAACACGAGCGGTATCGTGCGTTGCTGATCGCGTTGCAGGTAACCGCCCACGTCGTGCCGTTCGAGAGGGGTGCCGGCGATGTACGTCTGTCTGCCGTGCATGGCATGGCGGGTGACCTCTGCGCGGAGCGTGGTAATCCATGCCTGGCGGGCTGCTGCGGACAGCGTTGTTTCATCCGGTGTGATCAGCAAGCCGGCGGTGTGCAGATCGGCAGAGAGCAGGGTGCCGATGATGAGATCGTTGGAACGAATCGACGCGATCTGTGCGGCGGAGAGCGTATCGTCTGCAATGAGTGGTGGCGCCGCCAGGCCAAACGGTATGATATCGAGGCGGGCCAGATCTTGGGCCGTGGTGAGACTGAGGACAGCGTCGACGTGCGGGACATCCGCCAATGCCTGCGTCAGGACGCGGATTGCCGCCAGTCCTTCCGGCTGCACGAGCGGTTGGGTGGGGTCGTGCAACGCCACCAGGATGGTCTCGTCGCTCCCGAAGAGGGCGCGAAAATCTTGATACACTCGGAACGCGTCGCTTTGGCGCAGGAACAGCCGCTCATTGGAGGGTTCGAGGGTGACACGGAGGGTGCCCACGAGTGCCACGACGGTCAAGACGGCAAGCCCCAGCACGATGAACCCGGGCCGGTGCGTCAGGGCGTAGGCAAAGTGCTTCAAGACGCACCGAGGAATTTGGCGGCAGATGCCGAGCGGCGTGATGCGAACCAGACGGCGACACCCAACACGGCGGCATTGCCGGCGAGCCACATCCGATCCAACGTCCCACCTGGAATCCATTTCACGTTGCCATATTGAATGACGTCGAGAACCAGATGGCTTGCGAGACCGAGAGCGAAGCTGACTTGGGCGATGATGATCAGAGTCCGGAAGCGGTCTGTGACTTCCACTGTCCGACAAAGGTAGACGAGCAGAACATAAGGCGCGGCGCTGTGAAAGATGGGATGGCGATGTCCGCCGATGCCGAAGAGCCAAATATCCCAATCGGACACGGCGCTGCCGAGATAGAGCACCGGCAGCGCCAGCATGAACAGAAGCAGTTGCGACGTGGCCAAGCCTTTACCGCGTGGGGTGTTGACATGCAGATAGGCGACCAGGAAAACGATCGCAAAGGCGAAATGCCAGAATCGTGCACTCGACACGTGGTTTCCCTTATGCCTTGGCGTTATTCGTACAGCATCTCTCCCCGATGCAAGCGCAGCGCGATCGTCGTCGTCTGCAAGCGCTCCCGCTGCGTTGGCGCATGGGCGGCGAGAAACCGTGCCGCCGCCACGAGCATCAGATGGCCGGCCGGCGTGTCGCCCAGCTCGCGATGTTGTTGGATGGCCCCTTCCACCATCTGAAAACTGTGGAACCCGGCATCCTCGCGGACGAGCGCCGTCACCAGCGTGCGATACAGCCGCTCCGCCGGATAGCCCGCCGTGAGATAGTGATAGACCATCTCACCGGCGGCATCGACCTGTTGCTGCGTGTCCAGTAGGGTCAGAAAACGTTGCGAGAAATCCTCCGCATCGGCAAACGGCTGGGACGATGCACACGGCGTTGGCAGCGGCGCTAGGGGCACATTGAGGAAACGGTCCAGATAGACCCGCATGGCGCCGTGGAACACACCCCGCAGCATCTCCGGGCTGGCCGTGCGCTTCATCGCCTGATAGAGTGCATGGCTATAGGTAAAGGTGTGATGCACGGCATTCCAATCGGAAAACTCGTTGCTGGTATGAAAATGCACGACGCGCCGGCAAGCCGCCATCACCAGCGCCTGCGCCAACTGCAGCGCCGTCGCGCCGCCACGTAAACTGTCGCACAGGGCGGTGACAATATCCTGCGGGCAGTCGCTCAAGAGCGTCTCGACCAGCGTATCCGTCTCATCCCACTGCTTGTCCTGCCCCGCCTCGAGCAAGTCCGGCATGGCGTCGAATGCGTCCCGCACCAGGGGCACCAGATCTACGGGGTGACGCCAAGCATTGCGTTCCTCGCTGCGTTCCGCCGCTGTCAAGTGTACGAGCACACTGGGCAAAACCGTGCGGGCGTGTTCCCAGCCGACATGCTCTAGCAACTCAAAGCTTTTATTGATGAAATCCAGCGTGTGCCCGACATCGAGATAAAAATGATCGGTCGCCGCGGCCATGAGTATATCAGTCACGGTCTCGGACGACGCGCCGAGTTGCAGTGCCGTGAGCACGCAGCGCTCCGCGCCATTGCGGTCGCGCACCTCGACCCAGCGCCGCAACCAGCGTTTCAGCGTCGAGAGCGGGACCGTGTCCGTCGCCAGGGGTTGCAGCAGGATTTGCGGCGGTTCATCGTCGCAATCGCGCGCCACATGCAAGACGCCCTGGCACAGCGGCCCAATGCGTTCTTCAGCCGGCAGCAGCGGCAGCAAATTGCCCATGGCCGTCAGGATCGTCAGTCCCGATGACCACCCGGCTTGGCGTTGTTGCACGCCGTAGAGCCCGGCCTGGTTGAGGAGGGCTTCCGATGCCGCGCCACTATCGAGCAGACCGATCGCAGCCTTGGCCTGCACCAGGCGGATATTCTGCTCCATGCCCTCCCGCAGCCGGCGTTGCCAGCGCCCTAACCCGTCCGCATCTTGAGGCTGCATCACCACCCACACCGTGCCCTCGTCGATTTCGACCGGATAGGAGGGGATGTCATCGGCCCACAGATCGAAGGTGCAGCCACTGGCGAGGTCGAAACGGGCGTGATGCCAGTGGCAGGTGAGAATGCCATCCTGGGTGGTGCCCCGATGCAGCGGAAAGCCCATGTGGGGGCAGCGGTTATCTACCGCGTAAATCTGGTCTTGATGGTAAAAGACCGCCAGCGGCCGGTCGTGGCCTGAGACCACGACGGCGCCTTGCTGTTTGATTTCATCGACGGTGCCAACGCGGATGCGCTGTGTGCGGTGATCCATGATGCGTCCCTCCTTGGGGTTCAACCCACGTTCACTCACGCCGGATACTTTTCCACTAGCTCGGCAATCCGTGCTCGTCATAACCGAGTATATCCTCAGAACCGCGAGCATCCAAGACTGGCAACGCAGCACAGCGTTGCCGAATGGCGCGGAGTTCGTCTCGCAGGCGCGGGGTTTTGACTTTTCCCCGCTCACGTACCAGCCGTTCGCGCAGGGCATTGAGCACGGCTTCGGTCAGGGTTTCGCCCGTGCAGGCGGCGAACTCGCGAGCCAGCCGGTCGGCTTCGGGATGTTTGATGGTCAGGGTCATGGGTGTTCTTCCCTTTCTAATAAACAGGGAGATTATAGATACAGGAAAGGAAAGATACCACCAAAACCGTAATTTGGTTGTGTAACGGATTAAGTACGTCGCGATATTCTATGATAGAATACGCCCATGCTGGTGTGGAACCCCACAGTAATGATGTGGGAGCATCCCGTTAGCATGCAGCATAGCCTCTGTGTGCCGGTTTTGTGTTGGGCTGATATGTTGGGAAGGAAACCAGATCGAGTCTGGAAAGATGATCTTAGGGAGGATGCATCTTGTCTACGGATTATCCTCGTAAATGGTGGGTTGCGGCTGTCATTATTCCTGTGTTAGTAGCAATTATAGGTGCTATATCTAATATTATACCTGAGATATTGAGAGACAAGGATTCAAAGCATAAGGAAAATATTAATAGTATCGGGGATATAGATACATCTAATGACAGTAGTGTAAATTTGGAAAGGGTATTGCGTGTAATGGGGGTAGGGTTGCCACCATTAGATATTGAAGATCGAGTACAGAGGAAATTCATGACGAGACGAGCTGCTAAATTGGATACAAAGAAAAACTTGTGGCAAAGATTAAAGATGAATTCGTGAAACCCCGCTCCAAGACGAACATGGGAAAACTTAGCAACAAACAAGTCGAAATAAGAGTGCAGGCAATCCTCAGAGAAGCTCACGTGGTCAGTAGGAGAAAAATATTGATGGTAGCGTTGAAGTTCTTGTAGAAGCACCGTACGAACAATTATTACGCGATATCCGGATACTACTCACTGCACTTTTGGAACCTCCATCGGTTATACACGGCAAAGATGAGAAGGAGATGGCATTAGTGCCCGAGGGATGTTTCTGGATGGGGAGTACGGACGAGGAGAGTAAGTCAGCATATCAGTTAAGGAAAGAATACGCGCCGAAAACGCCAAAATATTGGTTCGATGCGGAAAAACCCCGGCATCGCGTGTGGGTAGACGCTTTTTATGTGGATAAGCATGAGGTGACAGTAGGGGAGTATAAAACGTTTCGCCGAGTGACAGGCTATCATAAGAAGTTACCGCCAAAAGTCTCTCAGTACGCTCCTACAGACCGCCATCCAGTGGTCTTGGTAAGTTGGGCGGACGCGAAGGCGTATTGTCGGTCGGTCGACAAAGCGTTACCCACGGAGGCACAATGGGAAAAGGCCGCTCGCGGTAGCGATGGCTGGCAGTATCCATGGGGGGATGAGAAGATCAATAGCACGCGAGCGAACTACTGCGATGCACAATGTGAGCTTGATTGGAAGGACAGAAGTAACCAGGATGGTTACCCATACACCGCGCCAGTGGGGACGTATGAGCGTGGCAAGAGTCCCTAAGGGATTTATGACTTAGCTGGCAACGTTTGGGAATGGGTACAGGATGTGTACGATACGACGTATTATTACCAGCGTCCCTATACCAATCCTTTGAATACCCAGGCTGCTAAATCTCATCGTGTCCGGCGCGGCGGCAGCTGGCGTTCAACATCGGCTGACGCGCGTGCGGCCTATCGCGCCAAGATGAAGCCCGGTAAACGTCGTGAACCCACTGGATTTCGGTGCGTAGTGGGGATATCAATACCCTGGAAGTAACCCTGCCATGAGATGGCCACAGCGCTGGGTGGTTGGATCAAACAGCAGCAGGCGAGGCATGTGTAGCATCTATCAGATGGTCCGGAGTGCTACGCCGATCGGACGGATCGTATACACTATGAGTGATTTGTATTGGATTCCTCATCAGGAGTGAGGCGTGAACACATATATCTTTCCAGCCCAGATTGAAGTGGAAGACGACGGACGTTGGAGTGCTTGGATCGTAGCATTGCCAGGGTGTGCAACGTGGGGATACACGCAGCAAGAAGCGCTTGATGCTTTGCAAGAAGCTGCACAAGCATATATTGAAGTTCTTCTGGAAAAAGGTCATCCGTTACCTATTGTTGGAGGCTTACCATGAGCAAGCTAAGTATACATCTCCCAGATTCCCTCCGTAAGAACCTGCATGAGCTGGTGAAGCGTGAGGGCATCTCGATCGATCAGTTCATCGCCACCGCCGTGGCGGAGAAGATGGCGGCGTTGATGACGGAAACCTACCTGGCAGAACGCGCAAAGCGAGGTAGCCGCGCGAAGTATGACGCAGCCTTATCGCAGGTGCCGGATGTGGAGCCAGAAACGTATGATAAACTGCCAGGGTAGTGAGTTCTCAGTAGAATCCAAATCCTCCGGAGTCGCACAAGAAACGCACCCAGATTTTCTCCGGGGCTATATCAGTGTGTTGCATAGCAGTGAATACATTCCCGGTGGGGCGCAGATGTCAAAGGACAGCGGGAAACAATTCGTCGCGGGTCTGCTCAAACACAGGGGACGCAGTGACCCCGACAGATTCCAATCCTGAAGCAGCACCCTGCCGGGTTCCGTTGTGTGATGGGAATGTCAGCACCCAGGCCGTAACCCTGTAAAGCCGTTCAAACTCCGAAAATTGTCAGCATATTCTATGATGGCATGATGTCATTCATGGACCCTACCCAGGATTCCCGTGCCATTATCGGGTGACAAGGAGTGAGCCGTGCAAACATATATCTTTCCAGCCCAGATTGAGGTGGAAGACGACGGACGTTGGAGTGCTTGGATCGTAGCGTTACCAGGGTGTCCAACTTGGGGGTACACGCAGCAAGAAGCACTTGATGCTTTGCAAGAAGCTGCGCAAGCGTATATTGAAGTCCTCCTGGAAAAAGGTCATCCGTTACCTATAGAATTCGCAAGCGATGCCACCGAGGTTCCGATGGTTGCTGTGACCGTATGACCGAGAATGCCGGAAGCCTTATTCATCTTCTCCGTAATACGCCTGTGCGCCAGATTGTCCAAGTGTTCGGCAGAGATGGTTTTACGCTCGAACGTCAAACACGTACCGGTGGCCGTATCTATTATCATCCTGATGGACGCATTGCCGTGATTTACTATCATAGCGGCAGTGATACACTCACCCGTAGGACGCTCCAAAGCATCTTGGAGGGAACACGATGGACTGAGGATGACCTCAGGCGGCTCAGGCGGCTCAGGTAGTACAGAAATCGGGGACAGAATCGAGTTGCTTCGTACGGACGGCAGGCTTGAGGGAAAGACTAGGACATTGGTGCTTCACGCAGGCGACGAATCCGCTCCGCCCCAGCGCGCACTTCTCTAGGTACTCCGCCAGTAGAAAAATCGGCCAAGGGGACAAATGTATGTCTCGTTAGAGGATATATCGAAAGTCATACTTTGACAATTTCAAGGTTGAACTTTGAAACTGTCAAACCGGTTCAATCGGGTTTATTAATGACCCTTGACGACATATATTCAAGGCAGACATGCTCCTCTTGATGCGCTAAAATGGCCGCCATCTGATCCTGCGACAGAAAGGAGACCTGTGTAGAATGCGGAATGCGGAATGCGGAATGCGGAATGCGGAATGAAAAAATGAAGAGCTGAAAGCTCTTGGGGAGGTGGGGGATGACGAATGATGAGCTGTGTTTTCTGACGATTGCTGAACTTGCGCCGCTCATTCGCAGGCGAGAGGTGTCGCCGGTCGAGGTGATGGAGGCGGTGTTGGCGCGGATTGAGGCGTATAACGATAAGCTAATAGCGTATCTGTATGTCGATGCTGAGAATGCGCGCCGCGCCGCGCGGGCGGCGGAGCTTGAGATTGGGGCGGGTGGGTATCGCGGTCCGTTGCACGGGATTCCGGTGGCGTACAAGGATATCTATGATGTGCAGGGGATGCCGACAACGGCGGCTTCGAAGGTGATGGCGGGATATATGGCGGCGGCGGATTGCACGGTTGCGGCGCGATTTCGGCAGGCCGGGGCGATTTGTGTGGGGAAGCTGAATACGCTGGAATTTGCCTCCGGGAGTATGGAGGTGTTCGGCACGGCGCGCAATCCCTGGCATACCGACATGGCGCCGGGCGGGTCCAGTTCGGGGTCGGGGGTAGCGCTGGTGGCGCATCTGGTCCATGGCGCCACGGGGAGTGACACAGGAGGGTCGATTCGGAATCCGGCGTCGTTTTGTGGTATTGTTGGCATCAAACCGACATACGGCCGGGTCAGCCGGGCCGGGATTGTGCCGCTGAGTTGGAGTCTCGATCATGCCGGGCCGATGGCCCGCACGGTGACGGATACGGCGCTGCTGCTGCAGGCGATCGCCGGAGCGGATCGGCGCGATGCGACGGCGGCGCCGCAGCCGGCACCGGATTATCATACGGCGTTGACCGGCGATATCCGGGGGCTGCGAATTGGGGTTCCGGGCGCCTATTTTTTCGATGAGGCGGCTCCTGAGGTCGTTGCCGCCGTGCGCGAGGCCATCGCCGTGATGGCGCGCTTGGGCGCGGTGGTGAAGGACGTTGATCTGCCGTCTTCCGCCCATGCATCGGCGGCGTCCTGGACCATTGCCTATACCGAATCGTTTGCCTTCCATCGCGCCAATTTCTTTGAGCGTCCACGGGACTACACACCGGCATTCTTCCATAAGATTACCGGCGCCGCCTGTCTCACCGCTGAAGAGCGGCTGACGGCGCAGCGGTTGCGCCAAGTGATCACGGCGGAGTTTCTCGCGGCGTTGCATGACGTTGATGTGATCGTCACACCGACGACGTCCTATCCCGCTCATCCGATCGGTGGCATCTCACCGCAGTCCGACACCCACAGTCTGACGCGGCCGGTAAGTCTGACGGGCTTACCAGCGCTCGCCGTGCCTTGCGGTTTTACCCAGGCCGGGCTGCCGGTCAGTATGCAGATGATCGGGCGGGCTTGGGAGGAAGAGACGGTCTTGCGTCTCGGTCATGCCTACGAGCAAGCCGCCGGGTGGCACAAGCGTCGCGCGCCGTTGCGTGCAGGGCCGCTGCCGCCGGTAGCTGCACCGCATCCGGCCGAACCCTCCACGGTGGATGCCCAATGGGTGCTGGCCTATGCCCGCCTCACCGGCTTGAGCTTTGTGACAGAAGACGATGCCGCACCTATTGCAGCCTCGATCGGACCGCAAAAGACGCAACTCGCCGCCGCCAGGAAGCTGCTGGACGCCAGCGTTGAACCTCCGGTACGGCCCGTGTTGGCGTGACAGCGAAGGGTGCGCGCTGTGCACCCTACAATTTTTCTTTTCATTCCGCATTCCGCATTCTGCATTCCGCATTCGCCAGCGGCAGCCGTACCGTGAACGTCGTGCCCTCGCCCAGGGCGCTATCCGCCGAGATCGAGCCTTCATACGCACGCACGATCTGCCGCGCCAACGCTAAGCTCAAGCCATGTCCTTCGGCGTGATGCTTGAGGTCTGATCGGGCAAATTCCTCGAAGAGCTGCGGCATAAAGCCCGGATCGATGCCATCGCCCTGATCGGTCACGGTGAGACACCAGTGGTCGGCGTCTCGCGCTACCCTGAGCGCCACACATCCTTCCAAGGGACTAAAGCGAATGGCGTTATCGAGGATGGACGTCACCACGGTTTTCATGTGCTCTGGATCCAGCTTGGTGCGTGCGGACTCAAAGAGATCTTGCGTGATGGTAATACGACGTTCCAACGCCTGCGGTGTCAGCTCTCTGAGCGCACCCCGGACCACTTCGCATAGGTCCGCCAAGATCAGCTCGAAGGGCCATTCACCCGCTTTCATCGTGCTCAGCGTCACGATCCGCTCAAAGAAACGCAGGAGGTCGCGGGCACTATGATGGATCATATCCAACAACAGCGTGTGTTCCTCTTCGTCGATATCCGAGTCTTCCCGGAGCATTTCGATGGGACCAAGAATGCCGTTGAGTGGGGTGCGGGTTTCGTGGCTCAGTAGCGTCAGCATGTCGGACTTCAGCTGATTCACTTCCTCAACGGATTTGAGCCGCAAGTAGACGCGTACTTTGGCCCGTAGCTCGTCCTTATTAAAGGGCTTGGTGATATAGTCGTCGGCGCCAGCCTCGTAGCCCGCGAGCCGATCGGCATCCGTCGCTTTGGCCGAGACCATGAGAATTTTTGTGTAGCGTAGTATCGGATTGGCGCGGAGTTGACGGCAGGTTTCATAGCCGTCGATTCCTGGCATCATAACGTCCAACAGAATGAGTGCGGGTTGGAAGACCGGGGCCATCTGCAGCGCCGCCTTGCCGGACGTGGCGCTTGCCAGTGGATAGCACTCGCTCAGCAGATCTTCGAGTATCTCGATATTGGTGCCATGATCGTCCACAATCAAAATTTTCTCTTGCCGTTGCATGCACCTATTCCTTGTTGAAAGCGCCCACGAACACGTTCTCCTCGCTGATACACGCAGGATCACGGCTCGGCGTCTTGAGATATACTTTGGATGCGAGCGTCGACCCAGCGGGCGACATCTTCGGCACGCAACCGCCACTGCCCGCCAATTTTGGCGGCAGGCAAGCCTTCATCGCGAATGAGAGCATAGACCGTCTCGACGTTGAGTTTGAGGTGGTCCGCTACTTCGGACGCAGTCAAGAGCGTTTCTGCCATGTCAATAGGTCTCCAGCGACTCAGAGCAGGTTGGTAGAGGAAGAACTCGTGGATACCGGGTGCTTATCGGCAGGAGCAGGAGGGAGCCTTAATGGATCGCTGTGGAGCACATCAAGACCGCAAGAGGGCATCCGCTGCGTGCGCCCGATGCGCCATCGTCCAGCACTCTAAGACATCGTCACAGCATGGGGCGTAGACATGGAGCACCGAATCGTCCTGATTCCACCTCTGGCGCGGTTCAGATTGGCGGACCACCGGTCCGCCATCGACAACGATACGGTTGAGATCGATTTAGCGGAGCCGGTTTTCATCATGTCCGGGCGCCGATCGCCTCGGCATAACGACTCCTATTATCGCCGATTCGGTGTGGCAAGATGCTGCTGTTGGCGCCATGATCGAAGCCGAAGCGCGACGCATAATATCAGGCCGAGATAGGAGGCGCCATTCCGAAACCAGGGCCAATGCACATAGAGCGCATCGATCCGGATCGTGGTTGGGTCAATAAAGGTCGCTTGTACGGAGACGGTGGCGGCGTGTGGCAACGGTTTGCCGCTGACACGTATCTCTTCGCCCACGAGGGTTTTCACAATCGCGTCTGCCGCCCGCGGCACGTAAGGTCTGCGGTCCATTTCCACCTAGCGGCCAACACGCTGATGCTGCTCCTGCAGCGTTTGCACGAAGTGATTGTTGTGCCCATAAGGACCGCTGCGCAATGCGATAGGAACGAGGACATAGGCGGTCAAAAACATCACCGCAAGACCGCGATGCCAGGTTGAGCGCGATGCTGTAGATGGCGCTGGCGGCAGCTGCCATGCCCAGACCATGTAGATGAGACCGCCTGTTGTCAACACGAGCGTGGGTAGACTTTCCGGCCAAAACCATCCAAAGTGAGCAGTTCCCAGGAAAAGGGGGCAAAGAGGTGGACACCGTTAGCCCACTTGATCTGACATGCATCAAGCAATAAGTGGACCAGGGTATTGACCGCGAGAATCCGAAATACCTTGAACGGTGCGCTCGTGAGTAATGCCACGGTCGCGCACAGGAGCAAGGAGATGCCGAGAGATGCCTGCACAATCACATACAACCGCAACTCATACGCGGGAACGCGCGGGAAGAGTTCCGCCACCACACGCTGGAAAATCCAGGGCAGATCCGGAATCAGGCATCCCAAGATCACCCACTTGGGCTCCGCGTCGTGAAGCGCCGCATGGCTGAGAACGCTTTGGACACCGAAATGCGCTAGTGTATTAGGCATGATAAGACACTCATAAGTGCCTGGGCATCATTATCCTTATATATTTCTCCAGAGGAAAGATATAAATTTAATGTTGCCTCAGTACTTATTCCGTTACAATACCCCTCGAACACATGCTAGGGCATTATACGTCTCCGGACAAAATTGTTGACATATTTTTCACCGGAAAAATGATGTCGCCGATTTTGCCCAAGGATTTCAAGGAGAACGCAACGGGTCGTGCGAAGATCGGAGGGAAGCTACCATGCGCTGGTTAAAACAGCTCTTCACCCGCCGGACGCGTGCAGAAGGGAATACGGCCTTGTGGTTATATGTGCGCTGTCGCCGCTGCGGTGAACTGATCCGTGTACGGATTGATCGGCGTTACGATCTGGCCAGCGAATGGCGTGAGCCGGGCGAGCCCGGACCGGCCTATACCATGCATAAAGACATTGTGGGAAACCGCTGCTTTCAGCGCATCCGCGTGACGGTTGGCTTCGATGCCCGCTTGCAAATGGTTGAGCGGCAAATCGAGGGCGGGGAATTGCTCACCGACGAGGCGTATACGGCCGCAGTCGCAGCTGCTGCGAAACAAACCTCATCCGGCACCGCGACGCCGGAGACGGATGAAACCCGCGACACATAGCCTATTCGCTGAGCGCTTCCCGCTTCAACTGCGCTTTCGCACGGATGTTGAGCGATTGGATAATACCAGCATCAACTGCGGCGATCACATCAACTGCGGTGTCGAGGTCTTCCTCACTCATGCCAGCTTTCCTTGCATCCGCAAGGCGGCGTTCCACTCACGGCTGGCAATTCCGCACCATGGCGATCGCGAGCCCCATCAACATTTTCTCACGCTCGCTGAGGTTGGTCGCGCCATGGGCATCGCGATAAAATTGGCGAAAATCAGCCCGTTCACTCATGCAGTTCTCCTTTTGGACTTCTTACCGCTCCGCGTCACAGGGGACACCATGAAGTTCTTAGCTGTTAACTATAAGCTAAAAACGCTGGAAGAAGATATCTTATATCTTTTTTTTAGCTGATAGCTATATGATGAACGAACGATAAGGCAAGCATCATGCATCGACAGCTAACCCAGATGATGACGTCACCTCGACCTGGCGTCATCCTCACATGCTTTTGCGTTCTGCTCTTCTGGAGCCCTCTGCACAGCACCGCCACCCCGCTCGTCGAGCTGGCACGTCCGGGGCCATGGGCAGGCGTGTCGGGCTTGATTGCCTACAGCGGCAGGCTCTATTTCGTCAACAGCCAAATCATCGTCGACCATAACGCCGCGGATATCTACAGCTATGATCCCGGTGCGCGTACGCTCCGGTTCGAACGGCGCTTGTTCAGCCAAGACGCGGGAACCCCCGCCATGATTGACGGCCTCCTCTACTGGCCCTATGAAGATCCCCGCTTTTCCACCACGCACGGCGAATTTTCCGTCACCAATGGTCAACACTGGCAATGGCGAGTGGCGCCGGACATTCGCGGTTTTCACGTCCACGCCATGCTCGGCCATGAGGGCGCGATCTATGCGCTCGGCTCAGCCTGGCGAGGACGCATCTATCGTTCCACAGACCAGGGCCGGCAGTGGAAACGCCTGTACGAACATCCCAGTCCGGCGCGTCAGGTGAGCCGGATTACAGGCATGATCGCAAACGGTGACACCCTCTACTTTGCCCTCACCGCCTGGGCTGAGGACGGCATCAAGTTGCTGCGGCAAGACGGAGCGTCTGTGGTTCCTGTGCCCAGCTGGCCCCAGGGACGCGCCATCGGCGCCCTGGAAACATTTCAGGGCAGGGTCTATGCCGTCAACCGCACCGACGACACATCACGCTTGTGGCGCTACCAGCAAGGGCAGTCCGCCCAACCCGTCACGGCCCTCGATGGTCATCGTGTCCGGGCGCTGGCGGCGACCCCAGAAGCCCTGTGGGCCGTCAGTTCCGGAGCCCATGGCGGGACCTTGTGGCATAGTCTTGACGGTTTGGCATGGCGAGAGATGCAACGTTTTCCAGCCCAGCCCGTCGCTCTGCTTGCCGCACATGAGCAACTCTTCGTAGGAACTTATGACCGCAAACGAGGTGGCGCACTCTGGGGTCCGGCAACGCCACAGCCATTTCCCAAGCCATCCCATGTGCCCACACTGCCACCACGCCTCCAAACGTCACTCACTTCGGAACAGCTTGCCCAGGCATTGCACGATCTCGATACTATCCTGACTACCCGATCCACCGAGACGTCCCGGCACGATCTGTACAACGCTTTGCTTCCCCTGGCTTTGAGTCACCATCCCGCTGCCGGGCAGGCCCTCTCCGAACGGCTGCAATGGACGCTGCCGCAGGCTCCCATCTCCCTGATCGGCGGCAAGGTACACGTGCCCATGGCCCAATTAGCCCGGTGGTATCTGCTCTACGCCATCGCCGTCAATGGCCATGGGCACGTGCCCCCTGCCCTGCTCACCACCCCCTGGGCGAGCCCACCCAATGACGCCGAGAAATACTTCGAGCCCGCACCCGCCGCCGCCTGGGCCGTCACTGAGCTTGGCCAACGTGACGCCGCAACGCTCCAGGCCCTCACCAGCGCGCTAGCCAGCAAACTCCCTAAGGCGGTGCGGGGAGATTTCCTTGCCGCCTTGCATATTCTAGACGGGCGGCCTTTCCGTTACGCCGAGCCTTGAGATGACACGTGTATTTTATTCCGCAATCCGCAATCGATATCACGTGCGCAAACGGATCAGAACTCCTCGCCGAATCGGCAGGGATAGCGACCGGCACGAATCAGTTCTTTGCGCAGTAGAATGCGGTCGATGTGGCTCAATTGCAGTAATCGTTCAGTGGCTCGACCAGTCGGTGAAAGAGGAACGATGACAGGGCCATCAAGGCGAAAATGGTCGTGCCAATATTGCGTGCGGGGATTGAATAACGGCACGACCTAGCTCATGTGTGGATCGAATGTCGCGATGTCGCTGCCCTTGAACCGGTTACACTGGGCACAGGCATAAGCAAGGTTCTCAGCATCTGTGGCGCCACCATGCTTTGCGGCAATAACATGGTCAATTTCATGAACGAGGGCGGCATAATCAGCGTGCACCAAACAATACTCACAGCTTTCACGCGCTCGGGAGATCACCAGAACACGCATGTCCATCGGAATGTAGGTCATGCCGTGCTGCGGCCTAAGCGGTTATAAGCCTTCGCCTTGAGTAGAGATATCATCTGCTCGATGCGGATATAATGATCGAGTTCCTCTTCCTCCTGGGCTGTGAGGGCACGTTGACGGCTAATTTCGAGAAGCTGACTAAATCGCTCTTGTGCCTCCGGTCGTGGACGAAAGGCAACAATCTCTTGCACGGATGGCCCGTTGGCCAGAAACTCCAAGAGTTGCTCGTAGTATGGCAGGGATAATTCTTGAATGCTCATTGCTCGGAAGCTCATAATAGATGTTTATCGACTCACCTTACGGCCAGTATACACTGGTCAGGAAATGCCGACAAGCGCCTTCGTACACCCTCTACCCGAACAATCCTAATAGTCGTAGTTGAATCAGGTTATTGAGCGGTCATAGGTACGGAATTAAGGACTCGGCCCTAGATTTTGTGAACTAAGCTCTTGAAATCATGGAGATTTTTGGCAGGATCCATCCAACTCCCAAACCCCTTCGATCAACGAAAGGAAAGGTAAATGGATCCCCAACAATGTACCATCATGGCCAATAAGTTCCAATCCGTCCTGGATGAAAAGGTCCTCAATAAGCGTGGCAAAACACTCGGATTGGTCAAGCGCCAGCGCCTCATCACGCCATTTCGCTTGGGCCTCTCGGTGATCTCCTCCATGGCTACCCAACAAGTCCAAACCATCGCTGATTTGCATTGTCAGTTCCATGAGTTGTGGGAACTCGACACCGATTACAACGCCTTCTATAAGCAGCTGCTCAAATCGACCGCACCCGAGTTCTTCCTCAACTCCCTCTCTGACATCATGAGCCAACTGACGAGGAAAGTCTTAGGCTTTGAAGCCGGAGCAGCCTGCAGTGAATTCAACCGACTGATCCTTCAAGATGGCAGTTCGTTTGCCCTGCACCCGGCGCTGGCGGACGTGTTCCCAGGCCGCTTTCATGCCGTCTCACCGGCGGCGGTCGAACTCCACTGCACCTTGGATTTGCTTCAAGATGCGCCTATCACCATCGCGTTGAGTCCGGATACCGATTCGGAACATGATTATGGTCCTCCCCCTGAGAGCCTTCGAGGCGATTTGTTCATGGCGGACCGGGGCTACCTGAATGTGGCCTATTTGCGAGACCTTGATCGCCATGGCGGCTGTTTTTTGGTTCGAGGTAAATCGGGCCTGAACCCTCATGTGATCCGTGCTTATGATGAAAACGGCAACCTCATGAAGTCCTGTCAGGGTCGCGATTTTCAAGCGATCACCTCGAAATTTCCCAAACGACAACGCGCCGAACTCGACGTGGAGGGGCTGATCGAGGGAGAGCCATTCCGAGTACGTCTGATTGTGAGTTGGAATCCAGAGACCAAATGCTTTGATTATCTGTTAACCAACCTTCATCAGGACAGATATCCCATTGAAACGATCTGTCTAGGATACAAACTCAGGTGGCAAGTTGAACTTCTATTTAAGGAATGGAAATCTTACACCAATTTACATAAATTTGATCCAGAGAAAGAGGAGATATCGGAAAGCTTAATCTGGGCTTCTCTTTCTGCATCGGCAATCAAGCGTTTTCTCGCACATGCTGCTGAGCATCTGCTAGAGGTGGTGATCTCAACCCGTAAAGCCTCGATGCCTTCGGCCTCTGATTTACCGAAACTCTTCCGGGCTCTACGCTATGGTGATGGGCCCTGGTATCGCCGCGCCTTCGAGGCCATGATCGCGTACTTGGGGAAAAACGCCAAACGGGCTCATCCCAAGCGCGATGATCGAACCGGACGCTCTCGACTCGGGCTCAAACCACTCTTCCAAATCTCTGGTCAGAAAAGGCTTAAAGACAACTGTGAGCAGCCCGCTGCCGCTTAAGTCCGTACGTATGCAGTGACCTACTGTGTTGTCGTTACGAGCCGCCACTCTGGAAAATATCACCTCCCATCGTCTTTCTTGACCACGTCAGCCATGGAGATGTGAGAATGGTCCAACGACGGCGATGGTGCTTGCCTACACACAAACTCATATGTGCGCGCAGCATCACGGCGCATCTGGAGGGTTTCATTCATTCCGTAAAGGAGAGATTTCATCCTGATGCGGCTGGGATACAACGGCTTCAACCATGCCGGACGGGTACAACGAGTTCACCGTCAAGGCGAACGTCCGGTCCGGGGGAGGTGCCATCGAGCGCGCATACGAGACGGTAAAACGCCTCGCGGTAGCGCTCCGGATCACGGAAATCCACCCACAAGATGTCCTGAATAAAGGGAAAATCCGGGACCTCTTCGCCGACAATAACCGGGATGATGGTAAACGCCGCATCCTGCTGTTTCTGCACCATCATCTGGGCATAATCCTCTCGCACCCAACCCGAATCGATCGCTTCCGGCGTCACCACCAAGATGCCTTTGCGCGATTGCTGCAACCCGTCGTACAGTTGCTGAACAATGCTTTGCCCTGGAATCATGTCCCACTCGTCGAAAAAGACGCGATAACCCCGATTCCTCAGATTGCGGGCTAATACATCCACCCAGGGCTTCCAATCACTTTTGTGGCTGAGGAAGACATCGGAGGTTGTGGTCATGGATTCAGCACCACCTTGCCGAAAAAGCTGGAATTTTCCAACATGCGATGCGCCTCCACCGCCTCGGACAAGGGAAACCGCTGGTGGATCACCGCCCGCACGCGGCCAAGGGCCATGAGCTTGAGCAGTTCCCGCATATCGTCCGGGGAGCCGCGTCCGACGCCCATGATATTGAGAGCGCGGGTAAAGACCAGGCCCAAATGCAACTCCACGCGATGGCCGGCGGTAACGCCGCAGGTAACGAAACGGCCACCGACCTTCAGGCTGCGGAAACACGCCTGCCAGACGGCGGCGCCGACGTGCTCGATGACCACATCCACGCCTTGGCCAGCCGTCAAGTCCTGCACGCGGGCCGCGACGTCCTCGGTGTAGTGATGGATCACCTCGTCGGCGCCAATCTCTCGGGCTTTCTCCAGCTTCTCATCACTTCCGGCGGTGGCGATGACGCGGGCGCCAACGGCGTGGGCAATCTGCACGGCGTAGCTGCTCACACCACTTCCGGCGGCCATGACCAGGACATCGTCCCCAGGGCGGACGCGGGCGCGGTTGATGACCATCTGATACGCGGTCAGCCCGGCGGTTGGCAAGGCGCCCCCATCGTCATACGAACACGTCTCCGGCAAGTGAAACGTCCGCTCCACAGGGGCCAGGGCAAATTCCGCATAGCTGCCGCTGCCGCTGGCCACGACGCGATCGCCCGTCCGGAAGCCTTGCACCTCGCTACCCACCGTGACGACGTCGCCGCAAATGTCTCGCCCCAGGATTTCCGGGGGCGTCATGCGGGTGCCGTGCGAGCCCTCGCGCATAAAGACGTCCAGGCGGTTGAGCGAAGTCGCACGCACGCGAATTTTGACGTCATTGGGGCCGGGTTCGGGCTCCGGTTGCTCGCCATAGATGAGCGCTTCTGGAGGGCCTACTTGCTCGACATAGGCAGCTTTCATGGTCAGTCCTCATATACGGTCTGTAAACAGGAGAACAGCTCTTGAGGCCCTGCGACATGCAGATGTCCCTCATGATCCAGGAACAGTGCCCAAGAGAAATCCGTTCCGACTAACACGTTCTCGAAGCCGCTATTCAGTTGTGAAAGCGTGGATTCCGTCAGCTCCGCAACACCAATCTCGAAATCTGTGTCCTGATCACCTGAGATTTCTTCGGTTAAAAAGTAGAAGATGGATGTGATTTCCCGGCTCTTCAGCCACTGTCGAAGCACGTTGAAGACTGCTTCAGACGGGACGTAATTAAACGGACCTTCAACAATGCCCAGATACGGAAGATGCTTAGGCAATGCAGGTATATAAAGTTCGTGCGATGCGGGAAGTAATTTTTTGTAGCGCAACCATATATCTTGTGGTAGGTGCTTAATCATCATTTTGCCTCAAGGCCGAATATGGATGTTTATTCTGACGTTATGATTGGTGATCACTTCAACGTTTGCAATGACGCCCTGTCTCCCACTTTTTGGTCGGTAGATCACGCGCCCATCTTCCGAACGCACGCCTGTGACTCGACCGGTTCTTCGATCGCGCATCATCACGAGTAGTCGATCACCCGCATGTTGTCGAAATAGCTGTTTGGCATACTGCCTGGTTCCTCGTACAGTATGATTGCGTTTCCTCACCTCAACTCAAGCTTTCTATCATAGGTAACTGCTCTGTCTCTTACAGGTAGCCCCCGAACACGAGGAGGCGAGCTGATCCGCATAGGGCAGGCGAATCGGGGCGTCAACGGCGGTTTCAAGCGGCACGAACAGAGGTGTCGCCTTCGCATCAGTGATTTTCATAGGGCTCTCCTTCATGACGTATCGCGGGTAACCCACACATATGGTGCAGACCATAACGGAGTTGCAGGGCGCAGGCAAGACCCTGGCTGCGAACCGGGATCATGCCACCGTTGACGTCGCCACATACTTGCACGTGCATACGGCATTTGATATAAACCATCGCTGTTTGCAGCACGTCGCCTGCATAATTGCCAACGTCGTGACCGGACCCTGCTGCCAAACCGCCACGCCGGGGACAAGCGAGCGCTATAGCATGAGTCTCTACGAACTGAACCAGTTGCTATTCGATATTCACCATCAACCATTTTGTAAGGGATCGGGTCATGTTTGAGCCGCTTTTGCCGCTATCGTTCTTGCACCGGGCCACGCGCCTATTTCCGGACAGACTCGCCGTGGTCGATGGCGCTTTTCGGTACACCTATCGCATGCTAGGAGAACGGGTGAACCGCCTGTCCAACAGCTTGCGCCAGCTCGGGGTTGGCAAGGGCGATAAGGTCGCGGTCCTCTCGCCCAATAGTCATCGCATGTTGGAAGCCTTCTTCGCCGTGCCGCAGCTCGGTGCCGTGCTGGCGCCGTTGAATTACCGCCTGACGACACCGGAATTTGCGTACATCTTGGAACACGCCGAGACGAAAGTCGTCCTGGTGGATTGGGAATACGCACACCAGCTCGCGCCTATCATCGACCAGCTGCCAAACGTGCAGCACTATATTCTTTTGCGTAACGACGAAGAACCGAGCGCGACGTTGCCAGCCCAAGATTACGAGGCGGTCCTGGCAGCAGCAAGCGCAGAATTTCCCGAACCGGTGGACGTGGCCGAAACCGATATGGCGACGCTCAACTACACCAGCGGCACGACGGCGCGGCCCAAAGGCGTCATGCTGACCCACCGGGCGTGTGTGACCAATGTCATGAATTACATTGTGTCGCTCGATGTGCGGCCAACTGATGTCTATCTGCACACCCTGCCGATGTTTCATGCCAACGGCTGGGGCGGTATCTGGGCCCTGGCGGGCCCCGGGGGGACGCAGGTCTGTCTGCGCCGGGTCGAAGCGCAGCCGATCTTCGAACTCATGGAACGGGAGCGCGTCACCTTGGCCTGCGCCGCGCCGACGATATTGGTGACGCTAGCGACATACGACAAGGCTCGGAATTACCGCCTCGCACCCGGAATTCGCATCGGCACAGGCGGCGCCGCCCCAGCGGCGGCGGTCTTGCGCCATATGGAAGCGTTAGGGATGACCGTCATCCATCTCTATGGCCTCACCGAAACGGGACCGTTTCTGACGTCATGCGAATGGCAACCGGCGTGGGATGACGAGGACGTTGCCGTCCGCTACCGTCTGAAGGCGCGCCAGGGCATTGGGCAATTGTTGACCGATGTGCGCGTGATGGATGAACAGATGCGCGAGGTGCCCATGGATGGAAGCACCATCGGGGAGATTGTCGCCCGAGGCAATAACGTCATGGAAGGCTACTTCAAACAGCCCGACGCAACGGCAGAAGTGATGCGCGGCGGATGGTTCCATTCCGGGGATCTGGCGGTGATGCATCCGGATGGCTACATCGAGATCGTCGATCGCGCCAAGGATGTGATCATCAGCGGCGGCGAAAACATCTCGTCCGTTGAGGTCGAAGCCATGCTGTACGAACATCCGGCCGTGCTCGAAGTCGCGGTAGTGGGCGTTCCGGACAGCAGGTGGGGGGAAGTACCGAAGGCGCTGGTCATGCTCAAACCGGGGCAACAGACCGACGAACACGAGCTGATCACGTTCTGCAGGGATCACATGGCCCATTTCAAGGCGCCCAAATCGGTTGAATTCGTCGATTCGCTGCCCAAAACTGCAACCGGCAAGATCCAGAAATTTGCTTTGCGCGAGCCGTACTGGCAGGACCAAGCCAAACAGGTGTAGGGCTAGTTGTTTTCCCCTCACCCCCGGTGGTATTCAAGGCTGAGGGGAGGGCACGACTGATGGGCCGTTGTTTTTCTGCTCAATCGCGCATACGATGCGCTCCGGCGTCAGCGGCAAGGCTGTGACATGGGTCCCGATCGCATCGGCAACCGCATTGGCAATCGCGGTCGCGGTGGCCACGATGGGCGGCTCACCCACGCCACGGGCGCCATAGAGCGTATCCTTGGCTGGCACTTCGACCAGCACGGTCTTGATGTTCGGCACATCCGGCGCGCTGGGAATCTTGTAATCGAGGAACCCCGGGTTGATGTTGCGCCCGGTCTGAGGATCGAACATCATTTGCTCCGCGATGCCGTATCCCAGTGCCTGTGTCGCCCCACCTTCAAGCTGTCCTTCTACCGACATCGGATTGATGGCAAACCCGACGTCCTGCACCACGGTGATATCGACCACCTGCACATCACCGGTTTCCGGATCCACCTCGACCTCCACCACTTGCGGGGCGTACTGTAGCGTCGCGCCTTGCATCGGTACGGAAGCTGACGCCATCAGGGGGCCGCCTTCGGACATGGACGCCACCTGATAGACATCACGGAAGCTGATGCCACGATCTTCCGAGCCCTTCACATGCACCCAGCCGTCCTTGATGGTCAGGTCTTCGATATTGGCTTCAAGCTGTCCAGCCGTCACCGCCATAATTTGCTGCCGCAGTCTTTCGGCTGCCATCTTCACTGTCGTGCCCATGCTACGCGTGATATTGCTCCCGGCGCTCAGCGGCGCCACGGGCGCTGTGTCCGTATCTCCGGTCAACACCCCGACTTGATCGATGCCGACGCCGAGTTCCTCGCCGGCGATCTGTTGCAGCGTACTATGCGTGCCGCTCAGATCCACGGAGCCAGTCGTCATCGCGATCGTCCCATCCGAGTTCATCTTCAGCGTATTGCCGCCCGGCATGCCGCGCGAGGACCAAAATCCGACGGCCATGCCGCGGCCGCGGTTTTTCGCCTTCGGTCGGTTCCAGCCCGATTCGTGCGCCAACTTATCGAGTATGTCTTGCAGATCCGCGGCATCATCCAACGCCCCGATCGTCGTCTGATCGCCAACTTTGAGTGCATTCTTTTTTCGCATCGCCATCGGATCAAGCCCCAGCCGGGAGGCGATCATATCCATCTGGGATGCCACCGCAAAAATGATTTGTGGGCTGCCTGGCGCGCGATAGGCGCCGCACGGCGGCTGATTGGTCAACACCGTACACCCATAGAGATCCACATGGGGAATACGGTACGGACCGGTCAAGCGGCCGGCTGTGCCCTCGCCGAAGTTGTACCCGGTGGCGATGTGATAGGCGCCATTGCCAAAATAGGCCCGCCCCTGCCGCGCCACCAGAGTCCCGTCGTTCATCACGCCGGTTTTCAGTTCAATCACCGCCGGCTGGCGCGGCGTCGAGCTCAGGAAATCGTCATCGCGTTTATACGTGTCTTCACCGGCCGCCCGGTCTTTTGCGCCAACAAAATGGCCGCAGGCTCGGTCACCGGCGCAATCTTGCCACCAAAACCTCCGCCAATTTCCGTGGGGATGACACCCAGTTTATTCATCGGCAGGTTAAAGATCGCGGCCAGATTATCGCGCAGCGGAAAAATACCCTGCGTCGTGGTCCACACCGAGAGGCGGCCATCGGCCTCCACCTTGGCAGCGGATGCACGAGGCTCAAGATAGACTTGGTGCGCCATCGCAATCTCGAACCGATCCTCGAAGACATGATGCGCCTGCGCCAATCCCTGCGCCACATCACCCCACTGTACACGCCCCGACGACGAAATATTGCCTTGCCGTCCGAGGTTCGGTAGCGCCGTGTATTCTTCCCAATTCTCGTGGATCAAGGTCGCACTGTCGGCGGCTTCTCGGGGATCGATCAAAGCTGGCAGGGCGTCGATTTCCACCTCGATGAGGTGCAACGCCTCCTCCGCAATATCTACATTATCGGCCGCCACGGCGGCGATCGGATCACCGTGATAGCGCACGACATCCGGCGTGAAAACCAGCTTGTCACGGATGATGCCGCCATAGCGATGGGAAGGCGCATCCTTGGCCGTGACGACGGCGCGCACACCCGGCAACTGCTCGGCCTTCGTGGTATCGAGACGCCGAATCCGCCCATGGGCGACTGGACTTCCCAGAATTTTCCCTGCCAATCCACCCGGGAACTGTGTATCGTCGGCATAGATCATACGTCCGGTGACCCGATGGATCGCATCCGGCTTGGGCAAACGTTCGCCGAGCAGGGTGTATTCGGCCATGTCTCATCTCCTTCGTCCGGCATGATGGTGACGTACGCGGCATGACGGCGGCAAGCTAGCATGTCGCATAGAAGCTGTCAACTATCTCCGCCTTTCCGGCGCACCGCACTTGCAAGTCACAGGCGTGTGCGATACTCTTAAGCCTCCACCACTTATATAAAGGATTCAAATCTTATGGCAGAGGCCCAATTCGACTTTGCAGCAGTGAACGCAATTGATGCCGAATCCATCGGAACCCCCGGGAAACGCACGTTTCGTGTGCGGATCATCCGGGGTGATGAATCGGCCGGTTTATGGGTTGAAAAGGAACAGCTCGCAGCTCTAGGCGAGGCCATTCCGCGTCTCATTGAGCAATTGGATTCCCCGGATCAGCATCCGGACGTCGATGCTAGGCCCATTGCTTACTTTCCTGATGATCCAACTGTTGAGTTCAAAGTCGGCCGTCTTGCCCTTGGCTATGCCACCCAGGAGGATCGTCTGGTTCTGGTGGCCCATGATCTCGCCGCCGAAACCGAAGAGGACAACGACTCCGACCTGCCCACGTTCTCATGCCGTTTTACGCGTGAGCAGGCTCGCTTCCTGAGCAATTCCTGTGCTGATGCCGTTGCTGGCGGCCGCCCGACGTGTGTGCTTTGCCACCGCCTCATCGATCCGGAAGGTCATATGTGCCCACGGGCCAACGGGTATCAAAAAATGCCGCAGCAGGAGGGCGAGGGCGAGGGCGAGCGTGGGGCGTGATAAGAGTAGTGGTTCGGTGCGCATAGCTCGACGTTATTGTCACGATTTTGACGCGATGACGGGGCTGCTGTCGTTTTTCTGATATCACGATGCTTTGTTATCACACTTGTGTTGTGCGTGTGTATCCTTCCTCACAACACTTCTCTACACAGACGGTACATGATCTACGAAGACTACAACAGCATACGGAGGTATTCCCAACCCTCGCCGTAGAGGTCATCTTCGGAGAGGCCATCCTCCTCATTACCTGGCACGACGTAGGCAGCATCAGCCTGAATGATACGTGGATCAATACGCGTGAGGCCCTGCACGAGCGCAGTGAAGGTTTCTTTGAGATAGGCATCGTCGTCGCTTTCGATGTCTTCGACCGGACCATAGGGCTCATCGAGCAAAAACGCGAACGTGACAATGACATAATCCTTACGGTTGGATGTGCGTCGTATGTTATCGATATCCTCGTCGAGCTCTTCTTCTTCCGTGGCCAGACAGCTCTCGACCTCATCCACCCAGGTGTTAAACTCTTCCGTGGCCTCATCCGCCTTGTCGGAGTAATCCCAATACCCGTAAGTCCAGAACAACTCCGACTCTTCCAATAAAGCGACAAAACGCCTGATAAAGCGACGCTTTTCCTGCAGTCCTTCGCCGTCGGTGCGCGACTCTTCCAGCACTTGGGCAAAGCGCGCCCGCTGCGTATCCTCCCCAAAACATTTGATGGCGATCTGCAGGCCAAAAAAATACGTATCCGACGGACCGCTAAACCAGCGGCTGATCTTGCCCATGAATCCCTGCTTTGCCATCGTACCATCCTTGTAACGTTATTAGCTATCAGCTATCAGCTATAACGCTGGAAGAAGAAATCTTACATTTTCTTTTTTAGCTAATAGCTAACAGCTCATAGCTAATAACTTTTTAAAACTTAGCCGCCCGTGCTGAAGCCGCCCCGTCCAAATGAGCCCGAGCGGCCGGAGGTGGCCCCTCTCCCGCCAGAACCCGAACGGACGCCCGTGACCCTGCCGCCCTGGGTCCGCACCGTCGTGCGGCCAAAGCCCGAGGGTTTCGATCGCCCCACGCCTCGCGCCCCGCCGACCCGTGTGCCGCTGAACTGTGTCGGCCGCGACCGTGGCGTGTAGGCCGGCCGCTTCGTCGTTGGGCGGGTATCGTTGAGTGTCACGCGCCGCCCCCCACCACCCGGGTAATGGTAGAAGGCCGTCGGCCGTGGCGCCAAGAACGAATAGAGCATCAAAAAGCCGAGGTGCGAGCCGAAGCCGCCACCGTAGTAATAATTTTGCTGCACCACCGTCTGTGTCGTCCCATCGGGAGCGGTCTTCGTCACCCGCTCGCGCACCGGCTTCAAATCATTCAGCGGGAAAATCGCAACCTGGAGCTGTTGGTCTCTGTATACCACGAACTCGGCATTGAGATCGTCACGCTCGCGCTGCTGCTTCCGATCCGGCACCACGTAGAGCACGTTCCGGATGCCCCGTTTTTTCAGGTCATCCGGCGGCGGCAAGTTGGCTACATAGCGGTTGTCGAACTTCGCGCTATTGTCGGTATAGGGCGCCAGGCGCTGCGCATCAAGCAAGAGGAGTCCTGGAGCGGGATCGGGCACCTCTTTTTTCTGTTGCTGCACGTACGCGGCATAATACAACATAGCGGCGAGCGTTTCATGGCTCGGGACGACGCCAAAGGGGTGGGGCCAATTATCAAAACCCGGAATGAGGTCGGCCCAACCCGCCATGCCGGCGCCAAACGCCACCGCCTCCGGCCCTGACATATCTGCCATGAAGAAGGTTTCCGGCCCCTTGCTGACCTGGCTCAGGAGGTCCCGCCGCAGCGTCTCTCCTTGTTTGAACGCCCGCTCCATGGCCGGAGAAAAAATCGGACGGATTTGCGCCCGTAACGAACTCGATTGCAGCGCCTGCACCAAGGTCGGCGCCATATAGGGCGCCCACGTCCTCGAGCGGGGACGCCAGGCTTCCATGAGACGTGAGGGGTCCGTGTAACGCTTCCAGTCGGCTGACCCCGTAGCATCGGTGCGACTCACGCTACGAAAAAAGAGCTTGGTCTCTTCGGCCCCGAGATTCCAGCCGTGCTTGCGCTGCAGATCGAGCGAATCGCCATTCGCCTCAGCTTCACCCTTGCAGCCACTCATGCTGGCCAGGCTCGCAAACGCGAGCGCTCCTTTTCCAAAGGTCCGGCGATCAACTGCCTGCCACCACTGTGTAGGTCGCTGTCTCATTCCCTTCCCCTATGTGCGTGCGATGAACGTCGGCGCGGTCACGGCGTGCTCATCGGTTACAGTGGTTGAAAGACGCGTGTAAAACCCGGCGCTGCGCCCTCCCACCAAATATACCCCGTAATTCGGGAAGGCACCATGGCGCTCCGGCGCTACCGCAAAGAAGCGCTGGGCCACCCAAAATGGTGGGATGGCGCACGTCAGGGTCTCCTGCCAGTCGCGGTCCGTGACGAACGGGCCGCACACGGTTTCTTCTCCTTCGCAGCCGTAAGCCGATTTGAGCACCCACGCCTGCCGCTGTGCCCGCAGGGCGGCGGCGGACATCTGCGTGAGCCGGTAGGTGGCGGGAATGTAACGCCGAATCCAGCGACGCGCCAAGGGGGAAAACCGGTGTTGCTCTTCCCACATGAAGGCGAGGCTCAGTTTGTTTTGGGTTACAATGGCGCCAAAGGGATTGACCACGGTCACCTGGCCCTGATATTCCGCTTCGAGCAGCAACCGCAGCGGTCCGTCGAGCGGATCGGGATCCGGGTAAGGGTCGGCGTCGGACCACACCACCTCGCGTTCGCCCCACCAATCGGTTTTGTAGTGCCGGATGACCAGATCGACCGACACGCCGAACATACCCACGCCGTCCGAACAGGCATGCAGATTATAGGGCGAACCGAGCACGACCTGACAGCCATGGGCCTGCAGCCAGGTCCGGTAGATGGCGATCATCGACAAGTCTTCCGGTAATTCGGTCGGATACACGATGCCAATGCGACGCGGGGCGCGCCCGCCGTGCGAGGCCAGCAGCATACGCCAAAAGGCAGCGGCAAAACGCCGATTCGGGTCCTGTACCGCCGCGTGATAGGGGCGTAACAGACGGTTCAAGAGCACGGCTTCGGCTTCCCCGCTGGGCGTGTCACTGTTGACTTCACAGCACTGTACCTGGCCATCGGTACAGAGAAAGAGGTCGGCACGGGCAATGCCATGCCACCGCCCTTGGGCTGCGAACCACATGAGTTTTTGATAAGGGGTGAGCTGAAAATACGTGTCGAGCCACTCGGGATGCGCCCAGAGTAGCGCCACGAGTTCCTGGTAGATCGCCCCCACCCGCTCTGCGGCCAGGCGGAGCGCACGGGCCTGGGCCGGGGGCAGCACCACGCCCTGCAGGCGAAACCGCGGCATGCCATCGCTCCAGGCATCTGAGAGCATGCCAGTCTCCTGCACCTGCCGGGCGAACGCGGCATAGGTGGGGAAGCTCATCTCAGACGTTGTGCAGCTCACGGTAAAAGGCACGGATATCCTCCACCAGAGCGTGCGGCTCTTCGAGAGCCGCAAAATGTCCACCGGCGGTCATAGTCGTCCAGTGCTGTAGGTTGCACACCCGTTCGGCCCATTCCCGCGGGGGGCGCAGAATTTCGCGGGGAAAGGCGGCGACCGCCGTCGGCACCGTAATGCGTTCCCCAGGTCCCAGGCGCCAGGGGTGATGCCGCATTTGATAATAGAGCCAGAAAGAGCTATTGACCGTCCCCGTGACCCAATAGAGCACGATATTGGTGAGGAGATCATCTTTGCTCACCCGACTCTCGATATCGCCGTGGCAATCCGTCCAGGTATAGAACTTTTCCGTAATCCAGGCGGCAAGCCCGGCCGGCGAATCGTTCAGGCCATACGCCAGCGTCTGCGGCTTGGTCCCCTGGATCCATTGGTAGCCGGTCTCCTCGGCCCGCCAGGCATCGGATTCCTGCAGAAAGGTCTGCTCGGCGGCGCTCAGATTCGTGCGGGCACTCGGGTGCGGCGCTACCGGTACCAGGTTCACATGAATTCCGACGACCTGATCCGGGTAGGCGTAGCCCAACCGGGATGTGATGAATGACCCCCAGTCGCCCCCCTGGGCGCCGAAGCGCTTGAATCCTAAGACATCGGTCATGAGCTGGGCGAACAGATCCGCCATCTCCTCCATGTTGACCCGCCGCTGATTCGGCGTATGCGAAAACCCGTAGCCGGGTAGCGAGGGGGCGATGACGGTGAACGCATCGCGTGCATCCCCGCCGTGGCGCGCCGGGTCGGTGAGGGGTCCGATAATGTTGACAAACTCGTAGATAGAACCGGGCCAGCCGTGGCTGATGAGTAGCGGCAAGGGCGCAGGCCCCACACCGGGCTGCTGGATATAGTGCAGGGTAATGTCATCGAGCTGCACCCGGTATTGGGCAAACTGATTGAGGCGTTGCTCGTGCTGGCGCCAGTCGTAGCCATGTTGCCAGTATGCGATCAACTCTTGGATATAGGTCAGATTGGCCCCATAGGTCCATCCGGCATCCGGGATTTCATCCGTCCAGCGCACCATGGCCAAACGCTGCTGCAAATCGTTGAGCACCTCATCGGCGACGGCAATGGTAAACGGCTCGGGCGTCACAGGCACAGCCATCTCCTCCTCCCGCGTCTCATCGCGAGCCTCTTTCTTAGAGCGTACACGATCTCGGCCTACATGCACACCTTGAGCGCCTGCTCCATATCGCTCAACAGATCGTCCGTATCTTCGATCCCCGCTGCATATCGCACCAGCGCATCCCCAATACCGAGTTGTTGGCGTTCCTCCGGCGCCATTTCATAATACGACATGAGCGCCGGCTGCTCCACCAGACTCTCGACGCCACCGAGGCTGGGCGCCATGTAGGGCACTTGTAAGGCATCGATAAAGGCGCCGGTCTGTTCCAGCGTGCCGTCGAGTTCGAAGCTCACCAACCCCCCAAAGCCGCGCATCTGCGTGCGCGCGACACGGTGACTCGGATGGCTCTCGAGGCCGGGATAGTAGACCCGGCGCACCTTCGGATGGGCCTCCAAAAAACGCGCCAAGGCCAGGCCGTTGGCGTTGTGCTGCTGCATGCGCAGGGCAAATGTTTTCAAGCCCCGCAACAACAAATAGGCCGTGTTGGGATCGCTAATGCCGCCGAGGACGCCTTGGGATTCACGCAGCGCCGCTATCATGTTGGCATTGCCCACGACGAGGCCCGCCAACAGATCGTTGTGGCCGCCGAGATATTTGGTGGCGCTGTGCATGACCAAATCGATACCGAAATCGATCGGATTCTGGTTACACGGGGTGGCAAAGGTGCTGTCGATGATCGTGCGCAAGCGGTGTCGCCGGGCAATCCGGACCACCTGGTCGAGGTCGAGCACATAGAGAAACGGATTGGTCGGTGATTCGGTAAAGAGCAGGCGGGTATTGGGGCACACGGCTGCTTCAATGGCGTCCGGATCCCCCGGCGGCGCGACCGAGACGTCAATGCCGAAGCGCCGCAGTATGCCGCTGCAAAATTGGCGCGTGCGGCGGTAGCTGTCGGCGGTAATGATCATGTGCTGGCCCGAGCGCAGGATGGTCAGGAGCATCGACGTAATGGCGCACATCCCCGAGGCCCAAAGCAGGGCATCTTCGCCATGCTCGAGGTCGGCCACTTTGTGCTCCGCCATGCGGACCGTGGGATTGCCGTAGCGGCCATACTCGCCTTTGTGTAGCCGGCCTTCTTTAAAATCAATGAGTTCCTGCGTGTCCCGAAAGATATAGGTCGAGGTCTGATAAATCGGCACCGTGACGGCGTCTCCAAGCCGATGCTGACGCTCCCCGCTATGCACGGCGCGTGTACTCGCACCCTGTGACGACCTATCCTGTTGCACCACCGCCTCCTCCAAGCAAAAAAAGGTGACTCTTGGTCTATCTGTGAGACCCGTGTGGTGATGTGCGTATGCGTATTGAGATGTGCTGGTAAGTGCGGGGAAGGTCGTGTTGCGGAAACCCCTAGCTTTTTAGCACTTTTTTTAAGTGGTTGCAATACACCGCAAATCAGTCCACTCATGTCGTATGTGTGTACAGTACCAGACAACCCAGAGCGCGTCAAGCGGGAATTCCACATCATGTTGCCATTCCGCATTCGTCTCCATAGCGAGCAGTGATGAGCAGGAATACCGCTTCGCTGCGGCCTTTCTCCCCAGCGAACGCATTGCTATGATATAGGTGTCTATGCCGAGGAATGTATACGTAACAGAACCCGCGAGCGCCTCACAAACGACCGCATAAAGGAGCAACCATGCGTCTTAGATACGGCTGTAATCCTCATCAAACCTATGCAACGGCTGCAGGCATCGAGGGCGGCGAGCCCCCCCTGCACATCCTCAACGGCAGCGCATCGATAATCAACCTCCTCGATGCGCTCAATGCCTGGCAACTCGTCTCCGAGGCCGGCACCGCGCTCGCCCTGCCGGCAGCGACCAGCTTCAAGCATGTCTCACCGGCCGGCGTCGCCGTGGCGGTGGACTTACCAGACGATCTGATACAAGCGTACGAAGTCAGCGGACGCGACCTCACCCCAGCCGCCATGGCCTACGTGCGCGCACGTGGCGCCGACCCCAAAAGTTCCTTCGGCGACGTCGCGGCCTTATCCGATCCGGTAGACGAAACAACCGCCGATTTCCTCAAAGGTATCGTGTCCGACGGCATTGTCGCGCCAAGCTACGAGCCCCATGCCTTGAAAACACTCGCAGCCAAGAAACGGGGCACGTTCCTCGTCATGCAAGCCAATCCGGACTTCTGTCCTCCCGAGCGCGAAACCCGTGAAATCTTCGGCATGACGCTCGTACAAGACCGTAACAACCGGGCGGTCGTGCCCTCGGATCTCAACACCGTCGTTTGTGGCGAACTCACCGATGCCGCCCGCCGCGACCTCCTTCTCGGCCTGATCGCGCTCAAGTACACGCAATCCAATTCCGTCGGCTACGCCCTCGATGGCCAGATGATCGGGATCGGCGCGGGCCAACAATCCCGTGTCGACTGCACCAAGCTCGCCGGCACCAAAGCCGACATCTGGCATCTTCGCCGCCACCCCAAAGTGCTCGACCTCA
>CBCXVS010000001.1:99987-105645 GCA_965178525.1 uncultured bacterium
CGGATCAACTGGCGTGTACGATACATCGAAGGCGATCTCACCACAGGCGAAGTCCAGGCCCTGAGCGAGGCACTCGATCAGCCTCTAGAGCCGTTGACCGACGACGACAAACGCACCTGGAGCACCCAGCTGCGCGGCGTTTCCCTGGTCTCGGATGGCTTCATCCCCTTCCGAGACAACATCGACCACGCCAGCCGTCACGGCGTGCAATTCGTCGCCCAGCCGGGTGGCTCGGCGCGTGACGCCGAGGTCGAAGCGGCCTGCCGCGAATACGGCATAGCGATGGTCCACACGGGTCTGCGCCTGTTCCATCACTAAGGTGCAGCATCAGCTTGTAAAGGCCGACGGCGTGACGCCAGTGTACGTCTTTCTGGACATCTTGTTCCTGGTGTTCCACACCTCGCTGATTGTCTTCAACCTGAGTGGGTGGGTTTGGAAAAAGACGCGCCGTATCCATCTGGGCGTGCTCGTACTCACCTGTCTGTCCTGGGTGGGCCTGGGCTTCTTTTACGGCTTCGGATACTGTCCTTGTACGGACTGGCATTGGCAAGTGAAGTGGGCTCTAGGGGAGACGGGGCTTCCTTATTCGTACGTCAAATACTACCTCGACCGGGTCACCGGACGCGATTGGCATCCGCGTTTTGTCGACCTGTCGGTTCTCGCGTTGGGACTCGCAGCCCTCGGCGCCTCAGCCTGGGTAAATTGGCGGGACTGGCGCCGAGCCCGAGGGAGCAGGAGGTGATGAAACGACGGACGCGATTCATGTGTACCTCCATCTTATATGATATAGTCCTAAGATGGGATGATCACAAAGTGAGCGACGCATGGTGGCGTTCTGATGGAAACCGTGACGCTCTACCGAGCTGTCAGCGAGGCAGAATTTCAGCAACTTATGAGCACGGGTAGATTCGAGACGGCTCCACACGCTCTTGAGGGGAAATTCTTTGCAGAATGCGCAGAGGATGCAGCAATATGGGGTGAGGTATTGGAAGGAGCAGGTCGATATCGCATCATAGAGGTCGCGCTGTCCGCCAGTGTGGCAAACGAACTATTGCGTTGGGAAAGACTCGATGGTATCGGCCCGGCCAGATATGCCGAACTATCCCAATTAGAGGCGGTAACGATTAGGCTGCATCAATCATGAGGAAGTCAGTCTTCGCAAAGGTCTATTGGCTCCCGCCCGAAAAGGGTGGTCGTGCCTCTTTACCGGCTGGTAAGCACTACGCGACTGTTTCACGCTTTCAAGAGGATGCCGAGTCGTGGTTACGGGAAGCCTGGAGCATCGTATTGGAATTTGATGTGCCTCCTGTGGATCAAGGCAATCCGTCTATGGCAAAAGCTCGGTTTCTTGTGGAGCCAGCGCCGATTGACAGACTGCAACCCGGCCGTGCCTTTGAGTTGTACGAAGGTGCAAAAAAAGTAGCGATAGTAGAAATTATTAGGTGAAGTGGGCGGTCATGCCCACGGGGAGACAGTGCAGCTAATCTTCAAGCGCCGCCACAAGAATCCGAAGTAATTCGTCCACATCCGCCGGCACACGGTACAGGCTCAAATCCTGCGTGACCAGCTTGTCATCGCGCTGCAAAATCCCGAATTGCCAAATATCACCGGTGGAAACGGCGCCGGGCAAGACCGGCTGCGTGTCGTCACACCACTGATCGAGGGCGATCAGCTCAACCGCGAGCTGGGTAAATCCTCGGGAGAGATCGGCGTTTTTGGCTTCGATGACGAGGAGCTTGGCGTCGGCATAGAGATAATAATCGAGGGAACCTTTCAACTGCTCCGTAACGGTCAGGGGATATTCGATTCTCAACTGAGCCCGCGTGTAGTGGACCACCTCCAGCAGAACGGGCGCGATCAGCAATTCGCGCCGTGCCGCCTCGCTGGTTAAGCTGATATAAGGCAAACTCTCTTCAATCCTGGCCTTCAGACTTGCCAGTCGGTCGAGGTCAGCAGTGGATTGTGGTAAATGCAAAGACGCGCGCTGTAAGCGGTAACCGAACGCCGCCAGAATGTCTTCCGGCTCGTAGAGCATCTCGAAGTAGCTTCTGAACGTGTAGGATTCGCCAGGTCGAATGATCGGAGCTGCACCCATAA
The DNA here is from genome assembly GCA_965178525.1 of uncultured bacterium. Lineage (GTDB taxonomy): Bacteria > Tectomicrobia > Entotheonellia > Entotheonellales > Entotheonellaceae > CBCXVS01. The sequence goes on from CBCXVS010000001.1 coordinate 102,085, forward strand.
CGTACACTACCCAGTGTTGCTGCATGGCCAGTTTGACGGCATGGATCGAATCGAATGGCATCCATCATAGCAGTCTAGTACCGCGCGGCACAAATGATTCGCGAATTGTAGGGCGCATTCTATGCACCGTGCAGAAGGAGACGTATGCTGACGATCGATGGCGCCTACGGCGAAGGAGGCGGACAGATTCTGCGGACATCTCTCGCCCTGTCGCTGGTGACCCAACAGCCTTTTCGCATCGCCAATATCCGCGCCGGACGCGACAAGCCGGGTTTGCGTCGGCAACACCTGACCGCCGTGCAGGCGGCGGCAGAGATCGCCCATGCCGAGGTGTCGGGCGCTAGCATCGGCTCGCCGCAGCTGACCTTTGCGCCCGGACCGGTGACGCCAGGGGCGTACGCCTTTCGCATGGGCACGGCTGGCAGCACAACGCTGGTTTTGCAAACCGTGCTGCCAGCGTTGATCCTGGCACCAGGACCCAGCACCCTGCACCTCGAAGGCGGGACGCACAACCCATTCGCGCCGCCTTTCGATTTTTTACAGCGGACGTTTCTGCCGCTGCTGAACCGGATGGGTCCACGTGTCGAAGCGGCGCTCGAACGGCCAGGATTTTATCCCGCCGGGGGTGGGAAGTGCCGCGTGACGATTGAACCCGCGACAGCATGGCATCCGCTCGACCTGCGTGCGCGTGGCGCCATATGTGCACGCCGTGCCCGCGCGGTCGTGGCCAATTTGCCGGAACACATCGCCCGGCGTGAACTCGCGGTCATCGGAAAAAAACTGGCATGGCCAGAGGCGTGCCTGCGCCTGGAATCGGTGCAGGGCTCGCCCGGACCCGGCAATCTGGTGACGATCGACATCGAAAGCGAGCACGTGACCGAAGTTTTCACCGGCTTTGGCCAGCGCGGCGTGCCCGCCGAAACGGTGGCCACACGTGCGGTCAAAGCGGCGCAGCGTTATCTCGCCTTCGATGTCGCGGTCGGGATCCATCTTGCCGACCAACTCCTCCTGCCCTTGGCGTTGGCGGCGGCGGTGTGTTTACCACCCTCCCTTTGTCCCAGCATACACGGACGAATATCCATATCATCGAGCAGTTTCTTGACGTGACGTTCAGCACGACCCAGCTCGATACCCAGGTCTGGCAGGTCAGCGTGCAACCGTAAGCTCCATATTTGACTTTGATTTTTGTGTCCGTCGGTGCCACCATGTGCCATCAAGCACCATCATCCACCCCAGAACCCGTGTTGGCACAGGAGGCAAACATGGCAACCGGTAAAGCAGCAGTGCTAGACCAGCCGATGGGGACCTTTCACATTGAAGAATTTACCGTGCCGGATCTGGCGCCGGGAACCGTGTTGTTGCGGCAAGAGCTGGCCGGATGCTGCGCCACCGATGCGCACACTTATCTCGGACAGTGGCCGGCCGATTTCCCCGTCATCATGGGCCACGAGAACGTCGGGGTCGTGGAGGCGATCGGGTCGGGCGGCGCCCTGGATTTCGCCGGACGCAAGCTGCGAGTGGGGGACCGCGTCATCGCGCGCACGACCTTCTGCGGCGCCTGCTACGAGTGCCGCGCGGCGCGTCAGCCCCGGAACTGCCGCAATATGCGCGTCCGCTACGGATTTTCGAACGCCCAGGATGCCCTGTTTGGCGGCGGCTACGGCGAATATCACTACCTCAGTTCACCGCAGACCACCTTCATGCTCAAGGTCGACGCGCGCCCCTCGATTGCCGTGCTGCATGAGCCTTTGGGCGTCGCCGCGCACGCCGTTCGCAAAGCCCAGCCCACGCTCGGCAGTACGATCGTCGTGCAAGGGAGCGGCGCCATCGGGCTGTTCACCCTCGGCCTGGCGCGCCTGGCTGGCGCCACCCGCGCCATCGTGGTAGGCGGACCGGCGGACCGCCTTGAACTCGCGCAGGCATTTGGTGCTGACGTTACCATCAATATCGACGAGGTGCGCACGCCCGAGGAGCGCCTTCGAGCTGTCATATCCGAGACACTAGGCGGGCTTGGCGCCGACGTCGTCTATGGCTGTGTGGGGAAGGCCGCAGCCTGGACTGAAGGCATGGGTTACTTGCGCAACCGCGATGGGCGGTTCCTCGAAGTTGGACTCGCCGGAGACGACGGCGACGTGCCCTTCAACCCGGCCACCCAACTGGTCGCCAAAAACGCCTCCTTCATTGGCGCGCTTGGCATGGGCGACGAGGACTCCATGGCGGCCATACGCGTGATGGAGGGTCGACTCCTGCCCTTGGAACAGATGGTATCCCATCAGCTCCCGCTCGAACGTGTCGCCGACGCCATGACCGCGCTAAACGGCGACTACCGCCTGGACGGCAGTACGGCGGTCAAGATCGCCATTGCTCCCAACGGTCGGGTGTCGTAGCCACGAGAATACTTGGGCCGCCCGTTCGGTGTCGAACGTTCGAGGCAAGCGGTGGCCCACCTGCGAATCAGAGCACGGCTTCCGCCATGCGCTCCAGCTGCGCCACGGCCTCTTCCTCCGGCTCCGTATTCACCATCAGCGCAGCGGAATCGGCTCCCGCCTCCTCGAGCGCCTGCAGGCGCTCACGGTCGGCAGGAACGAGATAGGTCAAGATTTCAATCGAGCCGGGATCGCGCCCCGCCTGCTCGGCGAGTTCATTGAGGGTATGGCGGCCCTGCCGCACGTCCTCAGGGTTCGAGCGCGTTGGCATCCAGCCGTCGCCGTAGGCCACGACCCGCTTGAAGACATTGCTGGCCGCCCCGCCGAGAAAGATCGGCGGATGGGGGCGCTGTGCCGGTTTGGGAAACGACTGGACGAGAGGGAAGTCATAGAACGTGCCGTGATGTTCCGCGGTCTCATTGGTCCACAGTGTCTTCATGGCCTCGATAGCTTCTCGGGTTTGCGTCCACCGCCGGTCGAAATTCCCACCCATAATCTGGGTCTCCTCCCGGTGCCATCCCGCTCCAATCCCAAAGACAAAGCGGCCACCCGAGTAGTAATCCAGGGTCGTGACCTCTTTGGCAAGCACGAGAGGATTGCGTTCCGGCACCAGGGTGATACCCGTCCCCAGCCGCATCGTTTGGGTCACGGCAGAAGCGCGCGCCAGCGCGACAAACGGATCCATAAACCAGCGGTAGGGATCCGGAATCACGCCATCGGCGGAACCCGGAAAGCGTGAGGTGGTGTGCACCGGCAAGATCGGATGTTCGCCGACCCAGAGCGACCGGAATCCCAGTTCTTCAGCTCTGCGTGCGACCACGGCGATATCGACGGGATGGCGGGTGGGAAAGAGCATAATACCGATGTCCATCTCGATCTCCTGCAAAAGGGTTTGACAAACGATGGGTATCGTACAAAGTTAGGCGTGATGGCAGATGTGGATAGAACGTCAGCGGCTCTCAGCGTAGCACAGGCAGGGGCTATTGCATATGCCAAAAAGTGCCAAAAAGGATGATCGCTCCCTGAACTTTTTCCATAGAGCGAATCGGCAGCTACGAGATTAGGGTTGTTCCCCAATAGTTAATGAGGTAGGCTATCCTCCCCCAAACGATGGAGGGAGCCCAGCCAGGTCATT
>CBCXVS010000002.1:0-20500 GCA_965178525.1 uncultured bacterium
AGACCGCTCCCCTCATGACAAAACCCCCTCATGTGTTGCGTCAACCGTTGATACGACATGCAGTTAGAGCTTCACTTCATGCCATTCCGGGCAGGCCGAACAAAATGCCTAGAATGATCACCAGCAGCGAGAGTCTACCGTGCTTCGAGCGCCAGGCTGATACGCGTATCGCAAGGGCTGACAGGATCATCATCAAGAGCAGGAACAGCGCCAGCATGCGGAAGGCGTCCAGGATGTTCAAGCTCCCGACAAAGTAGCGGACAATGGCATACGGTAATGCCGCCGTCAGCAAGAGTGTTCCCTGCAGACATAAGGCCGCCCATTTGAAGAACACCATGTGCCACGATGACAGGCGGGTGAGAAAAATCAGCTCGAGTTCGTTCGCGGTGGTTTCCTTACTGAAGGCGGCAAACGCACGAATGGGGATGACCAATAGCAACGGTATGGCGAGGATGACCCAGAAAAAGACGCTACTTCCGAGCATGCTGGCATCAGTCGGGCGCGAGGCCAGCGACACCATGGTGAGGCCGATCATCGCAACATGAAACCACACAAATGCGTGCACAAAACCGCGCACCCGGAGTTCTTGCCGGAGTTCTTTCACAAGCACCGCATTGAGATCACCCAAACGCCACCCACGACGCGCAAGCATATCTTTTCCTCTTAGCTATCAGCTATCAGCTATCAGCTAAAACTCTAAAGACTTAAGACTTAAAAGCTGACAGCTGACAGCTGACAGCTGACAGCTATCTTACCGCTCTCTTCTCAATCATGGCAATAAACGCATCTTCAAGCTTCTGTTCCTGCTGATGAAAATCGATGACGTGCAGCCCATCCTGAATCATGCGCCGCAAGACAGCCGCAACGGCGGCCGGCTCCTGCGAGGGTAACGAGGCGCGGCAGCCCTGTTGGATGCCTTCAATCCACGTGATGCCCGGACTGAGCGCAATCCATTCGCGCAGTTGCTCCGGATCATCGGCCACTTTAATCCGGACGATGGTCTCGGCCCCTTCGGGCTGCTTCAGCACATCGGTGGAGCCGTGATGCGCGATTTGCCCTCGATCGATGAAGAGAATCGTGTCGCACATGTCTTCTAATTCCGAGAGAATGTGCGAGCTGATGAAAATGGCTTTGTGGTCGTCAGCTAGCAGGCGCACCAAGTGTTTAAATTCCACCCGCGCTTTCGGATCCAGGCCCGCTGCCGGCTCATCCATAATGAGCACTTCCGGATCATGTAGCAGCATGCGGGCTAGGCACACGCGTTGCGCCATGCCTTTGGAGAGTGTATCGAGATCGCGCTCTGCCAACGGTGCGAGTTCGGTGAAGTCCATCACGTCCCGGTCGACCGTCGTCAGGGCATAGCGGCCATAAGCGTCGGGCATCCAGCCGATCTTCTCACGCACGTGCCGCGGAAACTGCACGACATCCAAACCGCAGACGTCGATCGTGCCTGCAGTCGGGATGTCGAGCGTCGCGATCATGCGCATGGTGGTGGTTTTGCCCGCGCCATTGGCGCCAATGAAACCAACGACCTGGCCCGGATAGATGGCGAAACTCACGCCCTGAACGGTGTGGAGGTCGCCGAAACGGCGGTGGAGATCCCGCACGTCGACAATGGGCGTAGACGCGCTCATCGTGCTGTGCCCTCGTGCATCCAAGGTAAATTGATTTAGAGCGCCGCCGTGTGCAGCAGCAAAGCCCCGGAGCTATCGGTCGCTGTTGCCGAGGGCACATGACCGAAAAGAATAATGCGTTGCTCTTTCCACTCGATCGTTGGCAACGTTTCGATCACAAAACCCGGATCGTTTTCGGCCACAGCCACAAACACCCCACGCTGACGCTCAATATAGCCAAGCGTTTGCCGCAATTTCGGTCCGGCGCCAGCCCGTGCAGACCTGAGCGCTGAACACGATTGGCGGGTCAGTTCGGCCTGTTGCCCCACGGCAATATGGCTGCCGTGCCAGCAGTGTCCCTCGGCATCCCGCACATAGAGATCCTGCAACGTCGCATTGATGCTGGAGCGAATGGTCAACCGCGGCGGGGCGCCATCCTGGGCAGAAGCCGCTGAGAGGATTTCCACACGGGCCCGTGTGGGCTGTACAAACGCCATGAACTGGGCTTGAATGGCGTTGTTGGCAAACCAATCGCCGGACAAGTACTGCGGCGCCAGCCGATAATGGGGGCACTCCTTGCCCGAGGCCTCGGCGAACCGAATCGGAGTGATATAGAGATCTGGGGCGGCCGTGAAGTCCGTTGAAAAAACCAGCGCGGTTTTCGCCACCTGTTCTTGCATGATGACCGCTTTTTTCGCACTCGGCAGCACGTAGACCCCGATCGTGCGCAGCCCCCAGCCGCCAAAACCGGCCCGCAGCGCCAACAAGACGCATAGCAATACACTAAAGGCGACCGAGAACACAGGTGTCGTAAAAAAGAGGCGTAATCGTGACTTGCGCCGAGCCGCCCACCACACATTGAACGGGCCCACCAAGGTCGAATACACCAGAAGACAGGCGCTCAACCCTACGAGAAAGACCGCGGAAAAGCGCACTTCCGGCATGCGCTTGGCCAACGGCCAGCTCTGGCGTGTATAGGCCCGGCTAAAATCCTGGAGCAGGGGCGGAGGCGCGCTGTCCGAGGCGTCAGCAATAAGCTTTTCTTGAAAGGCTACCCCGATCTCGCGCCCATCCCAGGTCAACAGCGCCACGCGTCCCAGACCGAGAGGCGCTTCGACGGAGTTGCCCTCGATGCGCTCAAAACGAAACGCGCCATAATGATGGGTTGCTTCAGGCAGTTCATGACGGTGGAAAAGATACAATCGACCGCCTATCAGGACCCAATCCACTACCGCCGCGCGCACGGCGGCTGGAAGGCGCCGCCACTCCGTTTCCGTGATCAATAAGGCCCAGAGGCCAGCGTAGCCGCGCCAATGCGCCGGCATCGCCGATGGGTCGATACGCGATCCGGCCATGATGTATCCTGCGGTCTCCAGCGCTTTCGTCAGCACTGGCCAGGAGCGCCAATGAAGTGGGTCGCTCATTGCCATAAAGGGCAGGGTTTGCTTCCTTCCAGGGCGTTGTAGGGGGGTGCGTCTGAGCAGCGTGGTGACCGGAATGCCATAGCCGGAGACCTGCATGCAGATGGCTTGCCCGGCGTATCGCAGGGAACGGGTGGCTTTCGTCGTCGAGAGAATCGGCACGTACAGCTCAGATATCTTGGTTTCCTGATCCGGAACCGTCAGCTCTTGGGTAAAAATCGACGGCGCCCCATCCCGTCCGTACCGGGTATCATTGACCGCTTCAAAATACCATGAGCGGTTTTTGCCGGAGTGATTCGTCAGGGTGACCCGTACGGGGAGAAACCCGCTGGCTGGCGCCGTGCTGTACAGGGCAGTCATCGTCACGTGCGTACCCGTGTCCGGATCCACATAGGCTGGCGTGCCGGATCGTGCCGAGGCCAGGAGCGGAAGCCATAGGACAAGCCCGACAACCATCCCCACACGGACGGCTGTATGTACGGTGTCGCCATGTCCTGTCGTGGGGGGATACAGCATGATCTTCACCTCATGAAACCGGCGCGGTTTTGAGCACGGAAGGGGCTGGCCGATGCTGCACAGGAACCTCCTGCAACAAGGTATCGACGAGATCGCATGCCCGTGTCCCCTGGAGTTTGGCGCCGTATTCCAAAACGAGACGGTGTTGCAAGACCGGACGTGCGACCGCACCGACATCTTCAAAGCTGGCATTGATTCTTGCCGCCAGCAGGGCTCGCGCCCGGGCCGCTGCGGCCAGGGCCAGCGCCGCGCGTGGACTGGCGCCGAACTTAATGTCGTCCGCCGCCTGTGACTGCCCGGTATGGGTGCTATCCACTAGGCGTGCAATGTAATTGGCCACGACATCGGGCAGGTAAACCTTACGTACCAGCCGCATCAGATCGAGGCGTTCGTCACGGCTGAGGACGAGTGCGATATCCGGCTCATCGCCGATTTGGCGATCGAGCAACATGCGTTCGAGCACCTCCTGGCTGCCGCGCAGCACATCGAGTTTTAAGAGAAAGCGGTCGATCTGCGCTTCCGGAAGGGGATACGTCCCTTCCAGCTCGATGGGGTTCTGCGTGGCCAGGACAAAGAACGGCTGTGCCAGCGCATGCGTTTCGCCCATCACCGTCACGCGCCGTTCCTGCATGGCTTCGAGCAGTGCCGACTGCGTTTTCGGCGAGGCGCGGTTAATTTCATCAGCCAACAGGAGGTGGGTAAAAATCGGTCCGGGCTGAAAGACAAAACGCCGCGAGCCGTCTTGCTCCTGCAGGATGGGGCTGCCCGTGACATCACCGGGTAACAAATCCGGAGTGAATTGAATGCGTTTGACCTCCAGTCCGACCGCTTTTGCCAGGCCCTTGATCAGCTCGGTTTTTCCGAGCCCTGGCAGCCCTTCCAGCAGCACATGGCCGCCGGCGGCCAAGGCGGTGATCAGATGGTCAATCACATCTTCCTGACCGAAGATGACGGTGTTGAGGGTCTGACGGAGTGCCGCGAGTTTGCCACTGGCCCATGCGGCTTCATCCTCGCTGATAATGGTATCCATGCATGACCTTTACTTAAAAAACCGCTCTAAGACGTCGCGTTCTGCAGGCGCAAAGCGGTGCTTCCAAACGGTTGCCCCGCCATCGCCTTGCACCTGCGCATCGCCGCCAAGCGTGCGCGTGTGTGCCTGCGAACGGTCGACCTGAGGCGCTTCGCGGCTGTAGAAAATGTTGGGTTGATCATCATCCTTGGGCGCATCCGCACCCTGCACGACCTGCAGCCGCTTGAGGAACTCGAAACTCGGCCGCGGTTCCAGCTGTAGCGGAGCCGTTCCCGGCCCACGCGTGATACCGCCTTGTCCTGGCATGCTGCCTGGCGCCGATGGCTCGCCAGCCTCAACGGATTGACCCTCACGTCCCGAATCGGAGAACGTGCTGCAATCGCCGTCTCCCTCGCCGAACGGGCATGGCGCGAAGCGCTTATCCCCGCCATTGCGCTTGTCACCCCACTGCCGGTCTGCGTGGTGTTGACCCAACCGGCTTCTGCGCTGCGCCTCGCGGACGATGGCGGCACCGCTGCGGAGCTGTTCTTTGAGTCGCGTCACCTCGTCTTGGGAGAGCCCGGTCAGATGGTTGCGATCCAGGGTTTCGAGCTGGCCGAGAAGTTGCTCCTGCAGGGGTAGCCGCCCCAGTTCCAGCCCGTCAAGCGCCTGGCCGAATGGTTCCCTGAGATGCTGCCATGCCGGGGTACCGGCTCGCGACGGCTCCTCGCCGAGTTCCGACAGAACGGCGCCGATCTGGCGCAAATCACCCGCTAGTGTTTCCAGCGCGTGTTCCAGGTGTCGGCGGAGCGTATCGCCAGCCTCGAGTGTGCTGTGCTCATACCAATGCTCCGCCGCCTGTTGTTGCAGCTGTTGCAACTGTTCTTTGAACGCATCGATGGCCTGCGCCTGCAGCACATCCGATTGTTCGAGCATCTCGAGTGCCGACGCCATGCGTTCCCACGCCATAGGTTGATGGGCAGGCCGCTTGGCCGTCGTCTGCCGGTTGGCCATGGGCATCCACGCCGCCGCGGCAAGCATGGCGATGGCGAGCAATACGGGCCAGGCGACCACGCCCGGCCGCCACTGCAGGCCATCATGGCTCTCGGTGGCCGGCGGCCACGTTCCTACCCCGGCGTATGCGGAGCTGAGGCGGTTGTGCAAGCGCATGACCGCATCGAGCTGCACCAGCGCTATCGCGCGTGGTGAGGAAGTGTTTTTTCGCCAACCTCAAGCACACCAGGACGCAGATGCAGAGTGCGATGGCATACCCGGCCCACACGTAGCCGCTCTGGATGAAGGCGTGGCGCAACACGGCCTGCAGGCAGGCAAAGGCCAGGCTCAGGGCGCAGAAACTGGGCAGAAAGAGCTGCAGCCACCAGGCCAGATTCATTTTCCGCTGCACGCGCTCTGCTTGCCGCAGCCAAAAGGCGCCTCGGGTAGCGTCGTCTTGTTCCGATAGTATAGATTGCGAGGTGTGATCATTCATGTGATCAATGGCAACATGATCCGGCTGATGGTATTCAGGTTGTACATTCGTTTTCTTATCGACCAATCCTGCATAATGTTGATAGCTAAAACGTCGCCAACGTTCTAAAATCCTTCTGGGATTTTTGCCAACAAATTGAGTGTAAGGCTTATCAATAAAAAAAGCTATCAACGTCACCATGGAGGACAGGTGATGCCGCCCACTATAGACCTTGCACCCGCCGCCGTCTCCATCCACTGGCCCCTTTCGGATGAGCAATTCGCCGAGTTATGCCGCTTCAACCCGGAGCTTCGCCTTGAATATACGAGCACAGGAGATCTGATTATCATGACGGGGACAGGACCCTGGACGGGCCGCACGAATGCGCGGTTGACGCGCCTCTTCGACACGTGGGCCGAAGAAGAAGGAAGCGGTTTTGTCTGTGATTCCTCGACGATATTCACGCTCCCGAGCGGGGCCAAACGTTCTCCGGATGTTTCCTGGGTCCGGTATGCGCGTTGGGAAGCGCTGACACCCGAGGAGCAGGAGGGCTTTTCGCGGCTCTGCCCGGATTTCGTGCTGGAGCTGCGTTCACCGTCAGACAGACTGCCCGTCCTGCAGGCCAAGATGGCCGAATATCTCGATAATGGCGTCCGTCTCGGCTGGCTCCTCGACCCGATAGCACGCACCGTGTATGTCTATCGTCCGGGCGGCGAGGTCGAGCGCCTGGACGATCCTGAGACGCTGTCGGGCGAGCCGGTACTGCCAGGGTTTGTGCTCCGATTGGGGGCGGTCTGGGGGAGATGAGGCCGAGCCTGCACATTCTCTGCAGTGGGGAACATCGTGCGCAATTTTGTCGACTTTTCATCTGTGGCGCGAAAAACCTCGTCGGCTAGAGCCTACACCGTCGAAACCCATCTCGATCCTACGCCTTCGTCAGGCGGGATGGACATCATGACTGACGGCAAGATAAAAGATGCGGTACCGTCTTGAGGACGGCCTATTGACAAGATACGGAGAGAGCCACATGCCAGAGCCGAGTAAGGCAGTCATAAATCAGAGGCTAGGGATCGCGCTGATCCTCGCCACCGTGTTCGTTGTCGCGGGCTGGGGCGGGGATGGTAGACATGAACGTACGCCAGCCGCAATGGCCGAGACCAATCCCGATACACCCCCGCCCTTTTCGCCTACAGTCGTCCGAGCCGTCATACCCAACGGGGACAATCTTCAATGGATGAATTTCTGGATAGCGCAGGGGTCGGGATTGTTTAGTGAAGAAGATCTCGAAGTCGACATCGTCGTGTCGAGAGGCTCCCGGCTCCTGCTTCAGGATATGGCGGACGTGGGCGTTATGCCCGCGCCAACGTTTTTGGACCTCATCGGGCGAGGTCAGCCGATTCTCGTTGTCGCCAGTCTGTGGTTGAACGACCCCATCAACTTGGTGGTGCAGTCAGAGGTGGCGCAAAGCCGTGGCCTCTCGGTCGATCAGCCACTGGCGGAGCGGCTCAATGGGCTGCGGGGCCTGAGGGTGGGTGTGGCGGCGGGGCCACCGAGTCGGCTGCGCGCCCTGTTCGCATCGGCGGGCTTAGACGCTGATAGCGACATCGAGATGGTTATCATCCCCGGTCCGGGACAGAATGCGGCTTTCGAAGCGAAGCAAGTTGACGCCCTGTATGCCCATACGCCGTATCTGGAGACGGCTCTAGTGGATCAAGGCGCGGTGCTGATCGTCCATCAGTCCTCCGGGGAGGTCCCGGAGCTGGCCAACGTCCTGTATCACGCGCTGGTGACGACGCCAGCTTATGCCAATGCGAATGCCGAGGTCCTGGTACGTCTGACCCGGGCTCTCTATCGCGCCCAGCAGCTTATCCATGCGGACCGAGAGGCGGCTGTCACTGCGATCCGTGACTCAGGCATCGAGTTGCGAGCCCCCCAAGGGCTGGCGACCATTGTCGACCTCTACGAACCGGCCATTCCTCAGACACCGGTGGTGTCGATCGAGGCGATGTTGCGGCGGCTGGCGTTGTTTCCTGCCAGTCGCACGCCACCGGATCTGAGCGGCGTCGACCTGACGACCCACGTGGCTAATCAGTTCGCCTTAGAGGCCATCGCTTGCAAGCCATGATCTTCAGCATTTGAGCCTGGCGGGATAGCCTGATGGGCTGCTGTTTGGCCAAATCCCATCGCATCATGGTCCCATCATGGGGTTTGCTGCCTATTCCCTCCGATATGCAAAATTGGCCAGAACGCTTTTATCTCAGCGGCCCCGAGGCGTTGGCGCATCGGGCGCTGGCCTGCACCGCTTGCGGCACGGTGGTGTGCGGCGGGCTGCTGAGTCCGCCGACCGTCTGATCCCGCTCGCTGCCGCCGCAACGCCAGCACCTGACGCTGCCGTGCCCGTACGCGGTAGAGCCATGCCATTCTGCATCCTCAGAGCGCCGTTGTCGTCCTCTGCCGACGCCCGTGATCGGGAGCCGAAAAAAATCAGCTGACCGACATCCATCGCCGCCTCTGTTACGTAGATCTCTACAACGAGCGCCCAGAGCGCCGGCGCTCTGGGTTACCAGAACCCCGCCCCGTGCGGGATGATCATCAACCTTCGTCTCCACATGAAAAAGGAGAGACGTATGGCTATCCGTCGCTTTCAACTCCTGCCGTTCATGGCGCTGCTGCTCACGGTCTTGACCCTCGCCACGACCGCCAGCGCCCAGAGCGGCATGCACACGGTATTTACCGACGGCGGGCGCATTCAGGTGAATCTCTCGCCTGACGGCACCTTCACCGCCGGTTCGATTAACGGCACCTACGGCCCCAAAGAGCCGCCGCGGCCCGATTGCGTGAACAACGGCGGGACGGACTTTGCGTGGTCCTTCACCCACCCCGATCGCACGACGGTCAACGGGTGCACCTGCTTCTTTCCGCTCGGCCCCGGCGGGCTCTTCGGCGTGTTGACCGACAGCGAGGGCACCGTTGTCGGCCTCTCGGTGGGACCGAAGTAAGGGTCCAGGGAAGCTAGCCGCACGTGGTCACCCGCGCAGTGTCATCATCGCGCTGTGCGTGGTGGCCCGTTGCCGCCGCCGCAACGCCAACGCCGCCGGCCATTCGTCGCCCGCCAGGAGCACCAGCGCCATGCGCTGCGGCACCAACGAGTGGCAGAGCAAGGCGGCTTCCGCTTCAAGCTTGTCGATCTGGTCATCGAGTGTCCGGATCGCCTTTCGACAATCCACGCCTTCCTACACCATGATCGATCGGGAATCCTAACGTCCCGAGGCTTGTGATAGCCCCCACAATTTGCCACAATGCCCTGTCCATATCGTCGCGCGTTTCCGCCTGCGCACCCGTGGTGACGATCTCTCCGGGCGCTTCTCGTGCTCCGAATACAGCAAAGGAGACATTCTGATGAATTTCGATCTGGTGATCCGCAACGGAACTGTGGTGACCGCCTCCGATACGAGCCGCTGTGACATCGGGGTGCAGGACGGCCGCATCACCGCGCTGGCCGGTCAGCTGCCACCGGGCGCCAACGACATCGACGCCACGGGCAAGCTGGTGTTGCCGGGCGGCATCGACAGCCACTGCCACATCGAACAACGATCGGCGGCTGGCATCGTGTGCGCGGATGATTTTTATAGCGGCTCGGTGTCCGCTGCTTTTGGCGGCACCACGACGATCATTCCATTTGCTGCTCAGCATCGTGGCCAGTCGCTACGCGATGTGGTGCACGATTACCACATCTGCGCCGAACCCAAGGCGGTGATCGACTACGCCTTTCATCTGATCATTTCCGATCCGACGGAGACGGTGCTGACGCAGGAACTCCCGGCGCTGATTCAGGAGGGCTACACCTCATTCAAGGTTTATTTGACGTACGATTTACTCAAAATCGACGACTATCAGCTTCTCGACGTCTTTGCCCTAGCGCGGCGTGAGCAGGCGATGGTGATGGTGCACGCGGAAAATCACGATGTCATCAAGTGGATGACCAATAAACTGCTGGCCGAAGGCCATCGGGCGCCCAAGTTTCATGCCATTGCCCACACCCGCATCGCCGAGGCCGAGGCCACGCACCGCGCCATCAAATTGGCGGAGATGATGGATATCCCGATGCTCTTGGTGCATGTCTCAGCCCCGGAGGCGATTGATGCCATTCGCACGGCGCAGACCCGGGGGCTCAAAATCTATGGGGAAACATGCCCGCAGTACTTGTTTTTGACGGCAAAAGATCTCGACCGCCCAGGTATGGATGGCGCCATGTTCTGCTGCAGCCCGCCGCCACGGGATGAGGCGGCGCAGGAAGCGGTCTGGCAGGGGCTCGGCAATGGGACGTTTCAGGTGCTCTCTTCCGATCATGCGCCGTATCGCTTTGACGAGACTGGGAAACTGGCGCACGGCAGGAATGCTGCCTTTAAGGATATCGCCAATGGCGTGCCCGGTCTCGAACTGCGCTTGCCGCTGTTATTCTCCGAGGGCGTCAACCAGGGCCGCCTCGATTTGCACCAGTTCGTTGCCCTCACGGCAACCAACGCGGCTCGGCTGTACGGCTTGTATCCGCGCAAGGGAACGATTGCGGTCGGCGCCGATGCGGACTTGGCGCTTTGGGACCCCGGCAAACACGTCACCGTGCAGGCCGAACAGCTTCACGATCAAGTCGGGTATACGCCATACGAAGGCCGCACCATCACCGGCTGGCCCGTGACGGTGCTGAGCCGTGGCCGCGTGGTCATCGACCAGGGCGAGCTGCGCGCCGCCCGTGGCAGCGGAGCGTTTCTGCCTTGCGTGCCACCTGAGGCGGCCAAACCGCTTGGGCGGCGCGTGCCGGAGTTCCATCCCGATGCCAATTTCGGGGTGCAGCTCCTGTAAGGGAGGTCAAGCTGGCGCTACCCTAACCGCTAGAGCCCAGCGCCGCGTCTTTCACCGCCTGGCTGACGGTACTGTGAGGTACGCCAAAATATAAGGCAATGGCTTTGATGCTATATAACCCGGACAAATAGGCCGCTGCCATGGCTTGGCGCTCATCGGTATGCTCGTTGACAAAATCTTGCAGGGATTTACGGGGCGCGTGGTGCGGTTCCTCGGGTATCTTGCTCTGTTCCGTGTCAGACGTGGTCCGCGATCGCCTCTGTGCCACGACATGGTCATCACTCACCGGACGTTGGCGCCAACGTCCTATGCGCGCGACGCCCCGTTCCGGGAAGATCGGGCGCCATATCGTGGTCCAGAGGCTTTTGAAGCGTCCTACGGTTGTTTGGCGCAAGTAGATATGGCGTAAGGCATCGAGCCTGACCCGATTGAGAATTCCCTCACGCACGATCGCATACCGTTCCGGCCGCTCTTGCACCCACATCTGCCCAGCCGGCACCATCTCAATCACCCCCTGGCGCCGTAATGCCTCTTCCTTTCTGATGTCTCTGTCTCGCCAGCGCCGCCGGCGCTTCCGATACGTGAAGCGGCCCGTGACGGTCTGTCCCCGGGCATGTGTGGATGCTTGGCGCACAAATCTCTGGGCAAAATAACCCTGCGCTTGCTGCGAGATGAGATTGAAATCATAGCCTTGCTGACAGAGCCGATAGGCCTCGATAAAGGCATGTTGGTAGGCACGCGAATGTTCGGACCACGGGACAAGAGATCGGAGTTTCGCCGTCACATAGGCTGCGACGGCGCGTACCTAGTGTTCCACGTCCTGCACGTCATGGCCCTGATGCTCGATGTTCAAGGTCTCGATCTGCGTTAGACGATCTCCTGCAGGTTTTCCAACTCGGTTGAAGGCGATCATCACTTGCTTACTCATCGTCTGTTTTCATCGCCATGCTATTTTCCCCCCTAGTACACGCCGGCTGAAGTCCGCCATCGGTTTGAGCGCCGTAAGCCAAGCCATATCAGAGCGATCAAGCGATGAACCATTTGCGGTACGCAGGACTAGCATGGCCGCGTCGTTCGTACACCCTGAAATAGCAAACGGCGTGCCAGGCCGTTTGCTGCTCAGTGGAGAGGGGCAAGCAAACCGGCCGTCGGGTGGGGAACCAAACAGCAGGTGTCTCATCAGCGCAACAACACAAGCCGAATGTCTCAAAAATGGACCTGCATGTTCACGCCAATGCTCCCAAGGGATACCTATCATTTTGCCTCAGTACGAACGCCTTTTGAAGCGTTAAAGCTGCTTTAATCGGGGATCGAGCACGTCCCGCAGCGCATCTCCCAGCAGGTTGACGCCGGAAATCGACAGCCACGGGGAATCCTCCCAAAACGCCATGGCTCCGGCCAGCGCACTACCCCAGGACGGGGTTTGCGGGTCAACGCTCAAACCCAAGCAGCTCAGCGAGGCTTCCACCAGGATGGCGGCGCCCAGCAGGGCCGTGGCAATGATCAGGTACGGAGCGGTACAGTTGGGGATGACATGGCAGAATAGAATACGAAAGGGACTACAGCCCACGGCCTGTGAAACTTCCACATGCTGCGATTCCTTCACCGTTAAAGCTGCCGACCGCACACTGCCAAAAGCCGTCTGGTCATCTGACATCTCCGACTTCAGAGCTGGAATCCACACACTGTAGGGTATGAATGTGGCTCACATATATACCAAAGCGGTAGGGATGTCAAGGGGGAACAAGTCCCAGGCAGGGTAAGCGCATTCGGATTGCCCGGTTAAGACGCGCAAGAGATACGCCAGCCCCCCTCCCTCAATTCTCAAATCCTAGCATGGCGTCATAAAACGGCTCTTTGACAAGTCTGAACTGTGGCTTATAATCGATGGCATTCGGGTATACTCTCACTCAAGGTTTCACAAGGAGGTGGATATGAAGCGCATGATCCCGCTCCTCCTGGTCATGATCGCCGCCCTGATGGTGACCGGGAGCCAAAGTGATGCCAAGGATGTGCAGCCCATGTTCGGCGGTACGCTCATCGATGGGTACGATTTCGCCAACGATCGGGGCCCGAAAGGGAGTATCGCCTACGACGCCAAACAAAACCACTTCAAAGGCTCGTACACCGGACTCAAAGGGCCGGAAGGCCGGCGGGCGATTTTTGCCTGGCTGCATGACACGGTGAACCAGAAGACGACCTATCTGGGAGCGGTGGGCTGGTTGCGGGTCAAGACCGGTGGCAAGACCAAAGGCCGCTTTACCATCCCGCTGCCGGCTAGGTACAAAGGCGGCAAATTCGGCAGCCATGAGATCATCGGGTTCTCGATGGAAAAAACCGCGTCTCTCGATGGCAAAAAAGTGGTGCAGAAGCCGAAGGAGCCAGCCGGAAGCGATCTTGCGGCCTTGCCGAAACCCGCGTTTTATTTGTTCGCCGCGCTGCCGGGGGCGGACACGCAAATGCATTATTGCGGACACGGGCAGGATTTCTGTTTCGCCAATGCCAAGGGATTGGCGAAACAGAACTGTTATGATTGAATCTGCGGGCAAAAATATGTGAACTGTAAAAAGGCTGGCATCGCCTCGCACTAACGTGACAGTTCGCATCGCGTCCGGCTCGTGTAGCCGGACTCACTTTGTCATTCTCGGATATCCTCATGAAATGTGTGCTGCTTCTACTCATGGCGTTGACCCTCATGTCGCCTGCACTCTCGGCCCATGCGCCGCAATTCCACGACTTTCAGCTCGTGGCGTTTTCTCGCCCCTTTCCCGCCCCGCTCTTTGCCTTACGCGATTTGGCAGAGCAACCGCGTCAACTGGCCGAGTTTCAGGGGCACTATGTCCTGTTAAATTTCTGGGCCACTTGGTGTACGCCGTGCCTGGAAGAGATGCCCGCGTTGGAGAAGCTGTACCAAAAGTTGCGGCCGCACCGCTTTGTGGTGGTCGCGGTGGCAACCGATGAGACCGGGGCGGCGCAGGTTGCGCCTTTTGTGCGCAAATTGCGCCTGACGTTTCCGATCCTGCTCGATGCCGAGCAACGTGTCTCTACAACCTATGGGGCTCGGGACTTGCCCGCCTCGTTTTTGCTCAATCCCAAGGGGCAGGTGATTGCCGCGGCGAAGGGGGCGCGAGATTGGTTTTCGGCGCAGGCCCTGTCCTATTTTGAAGAATTGCTCCAGGCCGGACCACCGGCGCAACGTCCTTCGCCGTGATAGGGATGGGTCGATGTTACGCAGAAGCGTAGGGCGTCTGTTCATGGGTCTCAGCCTATTCTGGCAGGTCCTGTCACCCGCCGGGGCGCAAGACACCGATCCCGTGGTGGCTAAAGTGAACGCGCATGAAATCCGCCTCTCCTATGTCTACCAGAAGATTGAGGCGCTGCCACTGGGCGAACAAATCGATGTGCGCGCGCAAATCCGGCACTTTGTCGACTCGGTCATCCAGGAGGAAATCCTCTTCCAATCGGCGTGGCGTCATGGCCTGCAGGAGGAGCCGGAGCTGCGCGAGCAGGTGAAAGCCACGGTCGTCGACTACCTGATTCAGAAATACGTCAAAGCCCGCATCCAGATCTCGGAGGCGGCGATTCAGGCCTATTACCGCGACCATGCCAGCGTGATTCGGGGAGAACATGTGCGCGTGCGGCACATCCTGCTCAAAACGCGCCAGGCGTGCGAGGCCATGCTGGCGCAAATCGATTCGGAAGCGACCTTCATCGAGATGGCCAAGACGCACTCGCTTGACGCCACTTCCGCCGCTAAGGGCGGCGATTTGGGGCGCTTCATGCGGCATCCGGGGCCGCTGGGGTTTGAGGAACAATGGTTCGACATGCAGCCGGAAGAGATGCGTGTTTTTGTCTCCCCACAAGGGTGCCATATCATTCGTCTGGTGGAGCGGAACACGCCGCCTCTGCCGCCCTTGGAAGACGTCCGGGAGCGCATTCAATTCGTGTTGCAACGCGACCAAGAAATCGCCTTACTGCGTGCGTTGATTGACCAACGTGGCCAGGATATGAATGTTGAACGTATCGAGGCCAACATCCAATAGACCAGAGGGCAAAGGACGCGAAGATCACGAAGAATCAAAACGCATTCGTCCCCTTCGCGTCCTTCGCGAATCCTTTTTCATCAATCCTGTGTCACAGAAGCTCCGTGAGGTTAACCCTGAGATCGGTCAGGCCGGAGCAGGATTCCACCGCTAGCCACGCACTCCAGAATCAGCTCGCGTACGGATTTCTCATAGCGTTGCGTATTGCCCGCTGCATCCGTTGCCGTGACTTTCACCCGTGTCGGGACAAGCCCGCTGATGTCCACGCCGCCAAGGGGCACGGCATAGACCCCATTCGTTAAGTCCGTTTCGGTCCGCCAGACCTGGCCATTGATATCGATACTGAGGCTGGCCAGCCCACCGCTATCATCCCAATAGCCGACGTTGAATGATTGTGGATGGAGACAGTCCGCACCGCCCTCTAACGCCCCATCGACGGTCGGGTGGAAGCGGTCATCGTGATACCCATACGGTTTGCCGGTGTCGGCGACGGCGTGATTGTCGATCCATTGCCCGAGTTGGTAGACCCAGTGGGCCGCGTCCGGGTCCGATCCATCGCACAGGCCAAGGCTGGCGTGAACGTCGCTGAACTTATAGCCACAACGCTTGGGATTGTCCTCGGTATAGTCGCTGTAGTCGGCGGGCGAGGGTTGATACGCCAGTTTGTCATTATCGCGTCCATCCGTCCGGGCGCCGCGGGCGGCCCAGAACAAGCGGCTCGCGTTAGCGCTGTAGCGATCGATATATTTCTTTTTGCGCATGGTATATAGCGGGCTGCCATCGCTTAAATCATTGAGCAGGTTCGGATCGTAGCTCAAGGCGTCCAGTGAGGCTGGCGTCGCGCTCGGCCCATTGTCGGCGTGGCAGCCGCCACAGTACTGCTGGAATGGCGCCGAGAGGTCTTGCCACGCCGGCACGTTTTGCACCGGTGCGTCATGGGTCTGCCGCATCGGTTGGCAAGACGCATCATAGGTGATCGCGGGCGTCGTGCGCACCATATCGTGCGGCGTGACATTGGGATCGGCGGAATCACTGCTGTCCCACGACATGCCCTCACCTGCGCGGTGGTTGTGACACCCGCCACAATCGGCGCGCGTTTCACGCGGTTTCAGGCTGTGCCAGGAGCGCACATCCGCCAGCTTCAGGCCGTTGCGGTCAAGCAGATGAAAGTCGATCGGGACATTCGCTGGCACAATGGCCTTGAACGACGTGTCCGTTTGGCCGTCCATACCGATTTCAAAGACCCCCAAAAGCCGCTTGGTTTCTTTGGTGTTGCCGAACCTCCCATCTGTCGTGTAGCCCTGTGCCCAGGAGCTATTCTGATCGTCGTTGATCTTGTTACTGGTCAGATAGATCGCAATGCCAAACACGTCATCCCGCGTTGGTTTAGCACAGGAGCCGGTCTGGGCGTTGATATCGCCTGGGGCATCGACGATGACCCGTGTCAGGCTGTCGATATTGTTCAAAATTTGATCAATGGTATTGCCTGCTTTGTAGGGATTGTAGTACCCCTGACTGTCTTTGCAATCGATGGGTTTGATATCGGTGTTGATGAGGCTGGCAGTGCCAACCATGGCAAAGGGATGGCCGGCCGGGATTGGCGTATTGGGGTCGATGACGCTCGGCGGTCTTGCCTTTTTGGCTTTGCCGCGCGGGTGAGGGGCGCCGGTTAGCCGGTAGGTCCAGTCGATGAGCGGTTTCGCCCACACCGCTCCCCAGTGTGAGTCAAGCGAGCGAATCACAGGGAGATAGGCGCCTACCGTTGACGGATGGGCCGGTTCCAGATCCGTGAAGACGATTTCAGGGTGGTAGGGATGCGCATCGTTTTTATGATTGCCCCATCCCGGATCGTAGGTGAGATAGAGCTTGTCCGGTCCGCCGCACGCCGGGGTGGTGAATTTGCCAACCGGGCTTTTATAATCGCCTTTCTTCACGCCGGGGGTCAGATTATAAGACCCGACCTGAGCGGGTAGCCACCCGACCCCGGCGCCGGAGGGCTGATTGTAGCGATTGATACCGGCTTTGGCCATGTCTTGGGCCACGATAAAGCCAAACCCGTTGTTGTTGGCGTTATAGTACTGTGTGACGACTTCGTAATCGCCGCTGGGCAGGGCACCATTGGTGCGTTTGACGCAGAAAGTCCCCAAATGCGCCGCTTCGTTGCCGATTCCGTAACCATACAGCGATCCCATTTGCTCCCGACAAGCCGTTGGATTTGCCAGTGTCTGGCGTCTTCCGTATGGGCCTGATAGGAAAACGCAAGGCCGACACGGAGGCGGTTCGGACTCAGGGCCGAGGTCGTGGTGTAATATTGAAACTGATTGATATTCCTGATCCTCAGGGGAGCGCCTGACCGTTTGCCTTGGCGAATATCCGCCGTGAATAAATTAAAATTTTTATTTTTCTTGGTTTGATTGGCATTCGAGTTTTTGAGCTGCTTGCGGTTGCTCGCAAACACCAACTTGCGGCCGTATTCGGTGTTCACTTCGATAGCGCCGATATAGACCACGCCTCCGGTCTCCCGCTCCTGGCTCTGGGCCACCGCGGGCTTCATGGCGTCAGCGTACTTGTCCACGGTTTGCGTCAGACGGGAGACGTTTAGTTGGCTCACGGGGAACGCCGGATCGTTGAGCTTGGGGCCGAGATCGATGGCATACAAATCGCCCCCAAGCGGCCAGCCGTCGAAATTGCTGTGCCCGGTGGATTGGCAACAGTAAGGCGGAAAATTCAGGGCATCGTGAAAGTACGAGAAATAGACGCGTTTGCCGTTAATGGAGACGCTCGGTTCGGTCACGGAACCATGGATGCGTCCCTCGGTGGGACCTAGCGGATAATCGACCAGCGCATCGTGTACACCGGGAATCGGAAAGAGCCGCTCCGTCGTGCCATCGGCATTGAGCATCCATAATTCCTGCCCCCGGCTGGGCGCGCCCGCTTCCAAGACGTCGGCACCCAGATTCCCGCCGTTGCGTATCGTGGCGTCCCGATAGGTGGCGATGAATACCATGGGATAGGCCGGCTTCTTGTACGTGCTCGGCTCGTGTTTCCAGGTTGTAAATTGCGGTTCGCTCCATGCCGGCGGGGTTGAGGTGGTCAACAGGAGCGTCGCAACCATCATGCAAAGCAGAGCGACCCTAGCGGGTGGGTGTGAACGCATATGTGCCGTTAGTTTCGTGGTCATGCCTCCGTTTCCTTTCCCTGAGCGTGTAGCAAAATGATCACTGTGTCTTAAACGCTCGCTTTATCGACGGAGGAAATTTTCGGCTTGAGTCAGGCGTGATATTGTTGGGGCTGGGTTGCCCACCCTTGAGAAGAGCTACCGCGACGAGACCGGTCTCGTCCTGAATCTCGGCGACGCGCACGCGCAGGGCGACCGCGTCGGCGCCGCCGAGATCTGCGGCGGGCAGGTGGAAAATGCGAAAACGGGTCAGACACCATTTTTTTGTCCATGGAAATGGGCAAGTCATCGGCGACGGAGCCAACGCAGGCGCAGCGCCAAGACGATGATGCACGCCGGGGCGACGATGCCGGCCTGGCCAACCCACGTGGCCGCCGCCGCCACCGTGGTCGGCGAGATGCCCTCGGCGAGCCCAGCCGCGTTCGCCACCAAGCCCGCGGTGGCAGCGCCGAAGGCAACGCCGAGTGACTGCATGGTGGGAATCGAGGACGCCGTCAGCGCCTGCTCTCCCGGCTGCGCTGCGGCCATGGTCCAGCTACTGATATGCGCGAAGCAGAGGCCGATGCCGCCGCCCACCAAACACAGGGCCGCGCCCAGGACTGCCAGCGGGCCCGGGACTGCAAAGGCCGCGACGCCCACGACACCACCAGTCATGATCACGGGACCCAGCAGGACCACGAGGTGCACACGGCGGTCCTGCAGACCGGCGCTCAACAGGGCCATGACGGTCCAGGCGATGGAGAGCATGGCCGTGAAGTATCCGGCCTGCAGCAGGGAGACGCCATAGAGCACTTGGATCACCAGGGGCATAAACACGGTGATCTGGCTCGTTGTCATGCCATACAGAAAGAATATCCAGTAGCCTGTGCCCACTTGCGTGTGGAGCGATAAAGGGCGAGAGGGAAACAGGCGGTTGGCGACGTGCCGGTCGAGCCGAAAGGTCGTGCCGATGAGGAGACATGCCGCTACGAGGAACCCGAGCCGCCATCCTAGGAACGCGACTTGACCACTACAGGCCACGGCGATCACACCGGTGCCGAGGAAAAGTAAGCGGAGCATCGGCAAGCGCTCGCCCCTCCCTTGCCGTGGCATGGGCGGCAGGGTGGACCAAGCTAGGATGCTGAGCAGGAGCAGCACCGGTGTCGAAGCCCAAAAGGCGCCACGCCACCAGCCGCTGTCGGCAAACACGCCGCCAATCATAGGGCCAATCAAGGCTGCGACGCCCCACATGCCAGAGATGGCGGAGAGGATGCGAGGCCGCAGGGACTCGTCATAGAGTTCACTGATCATGCTGTACGATAAGGCAATCAGGAGGCCGCTCCCCACACCTTGGAACGTGCGGGCGACGAGCAACACGGCAAAGTGTGGCGCTAGCGCGCATCCCACCGCGCCCGCGAGATAGATCAGCGCCCCCAGCATATACCCGTAACGCAGATCGAGCCGCGCCTTGATCAGCCCGCCACAGGCGGTGCCCATGATCGACGCGATGATATAGAGCATGGTGGACCAGGTGTAAAAAGCTGCCCCCCCGAGGTCCGCCACGACGGAGGGAAAGACGGTGGAAACAATGAAGAGGCCGATCGCATGCACGCCGATGCTGAGGGTGAGCAGCACGGTGTGGGACAGACGACGGCCGTGAAAGAGAGTCGACCAGGAGGCGGGAGCCGTTGCCATGGGGGATGCCTTTATCGATTGGCCGAGTTTATAAAGAAAAATCTTTATAAAATAATATACCTCTCAAGCTTGACTTTGTAAAGATTTCTCTTTAATTTAAAGCGTATGGATACGACATCGCACAAAAAACCGGCCACCATTCGCACCCGCCGCGCCATCGTACACCTGCTGAAGCAAGAGGGCCCACTCGACGCGCAGGCGCTGGCGGCACGCCTGCATCTCTCGGCCATGGCGGTGCGGCAGCATCTGTACGCCCTGCACGATGAGCAGCTCGTGAGCTACCATGAAGAACCTCGGGCCATGGGGCGTCCGGCCAAGCTCTGGCAGCTCACCGCTGCCGCGGATCGATTCTTTCCCGACGGCTACGCCGAATTGACCCTCAATCTGGTTTCCTCAGTGACCGAAGCCTTTGGCAAGGCGGGGTTAGACCAGCTCTTAAGCATTCGCACGCAACAGCAAATCGCCACCTACAGCGCCCGCATGGCGTCCGGTGAAACGCTCCGACAACGGCTCGAAACCCTGGCCGCTATTCGGACCGAGGAAGGATACATGGCAGACGTGCAAGCGCTGCAGGATGGGGTTTTCTTACTGATCGAGAGGCACTGTCCGATCTGTGCCGTGGCGACCGCATGCACGGGGCTGTGCGGCAAAGAACTGGAACTGTTTCAAGCGGTCTTGGGGCCCGATGTAGAGATCGAACGCACGGAACATATGGTGG
>CBCXVS010000002.1:20510-64365 GCA_965178525.1 uncultured bacterium
CGAGCGCCTCGGCAGGCTAGGCCGGCCTAGCCTCTGCTATGCTAGCTAGAAGGTGTCATCGAGCCCCAGCGTGACGTGATGAGAGGGGCATGCAGCGGGAAGCTGCCCGGTTACCGAACCGGCGGCCGCCGGGTTCCCAGACGAAACCGGCGCGGGTCGCCCAGGCGTTCGGCCAGCGCCTCGGCCTCGAAATGCGTGTGCGTCAACACCCAGTCGATCTCGGCGCCCAAAGGCGAATTAAAAATACCCGGATCATCGGCGCCAATGGCCAGATTGACGGACGAGCGCAGAAAACGGTGTACGGGATGCAACTCGGGCGCGGGCACCCCGCCGATACGGAGGTTTGAGGTCGGGCAGGATTCGATCACCGTCCCCAGCTCGGCCAGGCTGTCGAGGACGAAATCCTGCCGCCGCGCCGCGTCGAGGCGTTCCGGCGTGTAGGGCCGGTGCACGGAGGCATCCAATGGCTGGTGTAGTAGGATATCCCGCTCGCGCTCCAGGTCGTCACGGTCGATCGGGATCCCGTAGGCGGCCAGCGCATCCTGGTAGGTCAAATCATAGGCAATCTGGTCCAGGCGTTCCCGCACGAACTCCGTTTCATGCGCCTGCGGACGGTGCCTCACGGCCACCGCCGGATCGAGGCCGAGCGCGATGGCGTGCCCAAGGCGGCGCGCGCCCATCTCGGCGACTTCGTAGCACCAGCGCACGGCGCTTTCGAGCGATTTATCGAAATAGCTTTCCCCGAGGTGATACACGATCTCCAAGGCCCGTTCCGGACGGGCCAGATTGTCCGCTTCCAGGTGCCGGAAAAGGTCGCGTATGAGCTCCGGGGGATAGCCTTCTTCAACATGACAGAAATCCACGCCAACAATCGTGGGAATCAGCTCCGGATTCTCATCGAAGAGACGTTGCACGAGCGCGTATTGACCTAGGGGCGCCCAGCGCGGCAGGCTGATAATATATCGCGCGATCAGACCGTTACGGCTGGCGTCGCGCATGGCGCGCGCCGTGTTGCGGTGAAAGTGGAGAAAGCCCTCGGGATCTTCCACCCCTTGGCCGTACAGGCCGCGGTATTCGACGTAATCGAGCCCTTCCTGCCGATGGCGGTCGGTGATCCGCTGCAACACCGCGTCGTGCCGTTGCAACACATCGCGCCAGTAGCGGTAGACACAGATTAAAAAATTAAACTTGGCCAGGAAACGCCCAAAATCCCCGCCGTCGGCCTGGTCGTAGACATACGCCTGCTGGAAACGCTGCCAGCCCGCGTCCCCCTGCAGGGCGTCCCGATACAACGCTTGGGGATCGGGCCGCGTCCCAAATGCCTGTTGGTGACTGTCAATGAACAGGTCCCAATCGATCTCGTGGTAGACATCCTTGCCCAATTCCAGCAGGTCTTCAGCATAGATGCACCCCCCAGTATGAACGTGGAGTTCACAGCCTTTGAGCGGGTCGAGTGGTGTCATGGCGTATCCTATGGTGCAAAAGGGTTGCGTCGTTGACGGCATGCCAGGAGCCATCAGCCTACCATGATACCAGCAGCAGCCCCTGGGTTGCCAGCCGCGCCTGCCGCCGCGATTCATGCCGCCGGCTACGCCGGCGCATGAATCGCTTTCCCGGACAGGAAAGGACGAGAAGCGTCGTGCAGATGTACTGCCACTGCAAGACCACATGATTTTTTTTGACCGTTTAACAGGTATGTATCCGAAAGATATAACTATACAACTATTCCACATTAAATATCACATTTGAATTTCAAAAAATAGTATTCTATATGATATTCATATTAGAAAATTTCTAAAAGATATATAGTTAATTATTTAGATTTATTTATATAAGATCACCGTTATTACAATAATTAATTGTATAAAAAATTTTAATTGACAATTTTACATATACAATTATGATTAATTTTCAGAAATATAAGAAATAGGATGAGTTTTGTACCAGTTTAGCTGGTGGATCTGGCTACAAAATACAGAGAAAATCAGGCCAAATTAGATATTTTGATTGATTTGACCTGATGTCACGCTCACTGATTGAGTAACTATGATAAGGATATAACAATACGGATATGGCTTGCCCTTCATGACACCAGCTCTATTCAGGAAGGCGTAAAGAGATAGGTTCCTTGCCTATCTTGATCGGACCGCAACCATCAAAGGAGTTTAGTATGACGGAATCCACGGGTCATGTGACGCGGCGTCAGTTTGTCAAAGGGATGGGCGCGATCGGTGGCGCCGGAGCCGCCTACCACGCGTTGACGGCGATGGGCTTACTCGATATTCCACCCGCTTCTGCCAGGGCGCAGCCTCTGCCGAAGACCAGCCTCGACGGCGTCGAGATCGTTGTGATCGGGTCTGGCCTCGCCGGCCTGTGTGCGGCCTACCAGGCGGCCAACCCGTGTGATCCTGCGTGGTATTGAGAATACGCCAGCTTGTAAGGTTGGCTGGCAGGCCAGGAGCCGATTCTGGCAGGAGGAGAACCAGATCTATGGGGGGATCAGTTGGACCTCGGACATCATCAGTGAAATGTGGTATCCGTCCTCGGGTTTCAACGACGACAC
The DNA here is from genome assembly GCA_965178525.1 of uncultured bacterium. Lineage (GTDB taxonomy): Bacteria > Tectomicrobia > Entotheonellia > Entotheonellales > Entotheonellaceae > CBCXVS01. The sequence continues at coordinate 23,074 of CBCXVS010000002.1, forward strand.
GGGCGTGCTTACCGGCACATACAATCGTGGAACGAAAGCGGCTGCGTTCCAGCAGAAAACACGGGCGGAGCGCATCGAGGCGGCGCTAGCCGGCGGCGAAAAGCTCCATCCGGGCTTCCGTGACAAAGTCTATGCGGACACCGGACTCACCATCGCCTGGGAGAAAATGCCATATCAGGTTGGCGGCTGGGCCAGCGACACGGCGGAGGATCAGCCGGCACTCTATCGGCAGCTGAATGCTCTCAACCCAGTGGGTAATAAGGTTTATCTCGCCGGGGATTATTTCAGCTATATGCCGGGCTGGCAACAGGGCGCGTTGGATTCGGCGCATCTGGCGACGAACCTCATCGCGCGGCGCGTAGCGAGAACAAGGCCGACGCCGAAGTCGCGGCAGATGAGCCGGCATTAGCCACGCTGCGGCGGCCTTTGGGCAACGGGATTCCTGCTTTTGTGCGCTCCTGATGTCTCGGCAAAATGCCTTTGTTTTCGTCTACAACGCTCCGATGCAATCGCCCGCGGGTCTACCTTGGGCCTAGTGGTAACGGTGTCGGAGCACTGGAGAAAGGATGAATGATGCGACGAGATGGAAACATGTATCCGGTTCGATGTGGCGCGGTTATCGCCTGCGGTTGCTTGCTACTACTTGGTATCGCAACCGCGTTGGCGCAGCCCCGCACGGTCACGCCCGAGGTGAGTATTCGCCAGGACAAGGCGTCAAACACGCCACTGCCGAAGATTCTCGAATCCGGCAGGCAATTCTTTGCCTTGCCCTACCGCGGTACCCATCTGCAGGTTGATGTGACGCCGGAGCAGACCATTACCGACGGTGAAGGCGAGGGGGCCGAGGGGCCAAGGGCGAAGCAGATGGCGGCAACCTGGCCGAACTGGGACGCCGACCCGCCTTCCACCCAAATGCCTTTTCTGCGCTTCAATGGTCTTGACGCGCAGAGTTGTTTTGAATGCCACAACTCGGCGGGGGTGTACACGCCTCGCGGCGCTTCCGCCGAGACCATTAAACCCGGTGGTCTCGGCGGCGGTGGCGGCTTCTCGGTCGCGCTGTTCGTGAACGCCGAATGGCCGTGGCCGCAGAAGCCGAACTGGCGGATAATGAATATCATCCGCAAATCACCACATGTATTCGGTTCGGGCTATTTGCAGCGTGTGGCAAGAGAGATGAGCCAAGACCTGATTGGCATCAAGACAAGGGCTCTAAACAAGGCGATGCTGAATCCGGGGACGACTTTCCGTGCGCCTCTCGAGAGCAAAGGGGTGAAGTTTGGCTGGATTTCGGTCAGGTGTCCGGTTGCGAAGTGTGCAGAACCCGAGTTCGAGACCCAAGAGATCGAGGGCGTGTCGCCGGATCTGATCGTCCGGCCGTTCCAGAGCAAAGGGATCGCTGCTACCTTGCGGCGTTTCGTCACGACCGCCCTCAACACCCACTCCAGCATGCAGGTCGTAGAGATCGTTGGCACGAACAATGACTGCGACAAAGATGGTCTCGTCAACGAAATGGCAGTGGACCTGAGTCGCCGCGGCAAGCCCGAAGTCGAGGTTGCGGTACAACAGTCATTGGGTAACGTCCTCGCGTTGACGGCCTTCAACGCCATGGTACGGCCACCGATGCAGGTCAACTCGGAAGGTGTGCAGAAGGGCCGGAAATTGTTCGAGCACGTCGGCTGTGATTCCTGCCATGTGCCGGAACTTTCCATCAGAAACCCATTACTGCACATCGAGTTGCGCGATTCGGCCACGGAGACGGAGAAGATATCGAAAGAGGAACTCTGCAAGAGAATGAGCAACCCTCTACTGGGTAGTAACACGGTGAATTTGGCGGAGGAACACCCGTCTGAGGTATATGCCAAGAAGACCTCGGAGAATCCAACGCCTGAGTGCCAGGAGGGTTATTACTGCATCAAGCTCAGCGCGTCCGGCTCGGATTTACCTCCTGATGTCCTGCCGCGTCTACCCCAATCCTCAGATGGCTCTATCCGTGTGCCTCTCTACAGTGACCTGAAGCGGCACCGGATGGGCGATAACTTGGCGCAGGCGGGACCGGAGCAGGGCACCGATGACCCCCGCATCCCGCCGGTGCCGAACAATGAGTGGCTGACCTCCAAGCTCTGGGGCGTTGCTGACGCCAGCCTCTGGCTGCACGACGGCCGGGCCCGCACCCTCGAGGAGGCGATCCTCTGGCACGAAGGGGAGAACAGCGAGGCGAATCACGTCATCGAGAAATACAAGACGTTAAAGATGGAGGAAAAACAGCTCATTATCACGTTTCTGGAGAGTCTGCGCCTGCCCTTCCCTGGCGGCACATCCCGAGTTGCTACCGGACACACGCCCTAACGCACGTTGAAATGCACACGTGAGAGAGATTGCCGCATCGTATACGCCCTCTGCATGTCACGATCAAACGAGGGGGCATCGGCGATGCATGACAACCTTCGCCGGGAAAACACGGGGTCTGCATCCAGACCCCGTGTTTACGGATCAAAACCGGAAAGCGAGAACGACATGAGACGTATGACGATCGGTTGCGCCGCCGCGTTGTTCCTGATCCTGGTACTGGGGTTTGGCATGGCCGCTGGTCAAAAAAACGAGTCACGATGTACAACCGCTACGCCAGCCAGCCCCGCCGCCATAAAGGCGTTTCTCGACTCCCTCTTTACATTTTTTTGGAATAGCTGCCATTGATTTTCTTCCTCGTCCCGCTGCCTCCGTTCTTCTCGCCTGATTATGATCGTATCTCGCCGGCACGGGTCTCATGCGAGACAGACGCCCATACTCCCGTGCCAGGACGCCTGTGAAAAGCCTCTTGCCCTCGCTGCCAACCCGTTTTACTCTAGTACGGCGCACCGCAAATCATGTACCTCTGGCAAATCCTGATTTTGTTAGCCTTGCGGTGCTCAAAGGGATAACTTACTTCCGCCGGCCTGTACTCGCACAAGACTCGGTGGCAGTCTGGCATACCGACTTGACATAGGAGCGCTATATGAAAAACAAGATCTACAAGAGTTTCGATGCTGCCGTGGCAGATATTCCCGATGGGATCACGTTCATGTCGCCCGGATTCGGCAACGTGGGTGTCCCGCGCAACCTCCTGGTGGCGCTGCACAAACAGGGGGCCAAAAACCTCACCGGTATCTCCAACAATGCCGGCCGTCCTGAGCGGAGCCTGGACGTCGGGATGCTCGTCGAGGATGGCCGGGTGAAGAAAATGATCTGTGCGTTTACGGCCCCGACACACCCGTCGCAGGTGTCGGCATTTGTCAAAATGTACAACAACGACGAAATTGAGGCGGAATTGGTGCCCCAAGGGACTTTAGCCGAGCGCATGCGGGCGGCAGCAGCCGGGATAGGCGCCTTTTATACACCCACTAGCGTTGGCACGGAATTGGCGGAGGGGAAAGAGCATCGGGAGATTAACGGCCGCATGCATGTGTTGGAATATCCGTTGCATGCGGATTACGCCCTGATTCACGCCTGGAAAGCCGATACGCTTGGCAATCTGCAATTTCGTCTGACTCAACGGAACTTTAATCCGGTGATGGCCATGGCGGCTAAAATTACCATTGTGGAAGTGGAAACCGATATCGTGGAGATTGGAGAGATTGATCCGGATCACGTCCATGTCCCTGGCGTTTATGTCGATCGGATGGTGAAAATCCCGCCGGATGGGATTTTGGAGTAGGGCACGGCATGTCACAACCCATAACGAATGGAGGAAAACAATGGCGGACAAGCCGAAACTAGCGCGGCAGGCAATGTGTGACCGGTTAGCCATGGAATTTCAGGACGACTGGATCGTCAACCTTGGCGTCGGCATGCCAACTCTGTGCTCGAACTATGTCGATCCGAGCAAAGACATCATCTTTCATTCCGAAAATGGCGTCATCGGATATGGCCCGTTAGCCGCAGAGGGAAAAGAAGATAAACACTTGGTGAACGCCGGGGGACAAAACGTCACGTCGAAGCCCGGCATGGCCATTGTGCATCACGCCGATTCCTTTGCTTTGATTCGCGGCGGTATGATCGATGTGACGGTCCTGGGGGCCTATGAGGTGGCGGAAAACGGCGATTTTGCCAATTGGCGTATCCCGACGCGCAAAGGCGGGGGGATTGGCGGCGCGATGGACCTGGCAGCCTGTGCCAAGCGCGTCTTTATCGCCATGGAACATACCACACGCGACGGCAAGCCCCGGATCTTAAAACGCTGTCAGCTTCCCATCACGGCGCCGGGCGCGGCCAAACTCGTTGCCACTGACCTTGGGCTGTTTGAGATCACCCCGGAAGGATTCACCTTGCGGGAGGTTGCACCCGGATGGACGCCGGATGAGATTCAAAGTCTGAGCGAAGCGACGATTACCGTTGCCAACGACCTCAAACCGTTTCGCCTGCGGGATTAAGCCGCTGGCCATCACCGTCGGTTCTGTGCATGCCAGGCTTGCAGTAACATCGCTTCGCGTTCCGGCGTCATGCCGACGCGCCTGCCGAGGACCTCGTTGCGGGATGGCGTACCGGGCGGTGTCGACGTCAGCCAGGTCCACGTATCCTGCACCGTCTGGGCCAGCGGGCGAAAGGTCAGCCCGGCGGCCAGGGCGCGGCCGATGTCCGTCCGAAAGATGCCATTCGATGCTTCTGGCAACCACAGCGGCATCTCGTTAAACGGCTCGACTTCGTGGTCGAGCAAAAGGTGTTCCGCTACCCAGGTGAAGGTGGCGCCGCTGCCAGTGACGGCGCGGATGGTATCTAATAATTGCTGCATGGTGAGCGTCTGCGCCGGACCGGTGACGTTATATGTACCCGTTTGTCTCGATTCAGCCATGTGCATCATCCAGACGGCCAGATCGTGAGCATCGAGGAGCTGAATGCAGCGCTGGGGCGATCCTGGGGCCAAGACCTCACCACCCCGCGCGACCCGTTGCAGCCAATAGGCAAAACGGCCGACATAATCGTATTTCCCAACAATCAAACCGGGGCGCAGGATGCAGACCCGACCCGGCATCGCCGTTTCGGCGGCGTGCTCACACCGTGCCTTCAACCCCCCGTAGGTCGCCTCTGTCAAGTCTTCCGCCATGGGGCCGGATAGCGTTTTCAGAGGCGCCTTTTCGTCCTGCCGCTGCGCATGAGAGCGATCGTACACGGACAGGGTGGAGACAAAACTGTAATGGTCGGCCGCCTCAGCCAACAACGCCGCTGCATCACGTACCAAGCGGGGAATGTAGCCGCTGGTATCGATGACGGCATCCCATCGCCGTCCATGCAGGACCGCCAAGCCGCCATCGCGGTCGCCTTGCAGCGTTTCCACGTCGGGAAAAAGGTGAGGATTGCTGCGTCCGCGATTGAACAGGGTGACGTCGTGTCCGCGTTGCCGGCTGGCTTCCACCAGGCAACGCCCTAAAAAAGCTGTGCCACCCAAGATCAGCAGTTTCATATCACCTCTTCCCTTCGTGTTCCTTCGCGTCCTTAGCGGATCCGGTTTTCATCCACGTGCCAATATAACACTGTTATATAACACTGTCAAATCGTCTCTATACGCCGCATCCGACACCGTGCTATAGTAAGGTCCAACCGGAATGGCCTTAAGTGAAGCTCTAACTGCATGTCGTGTCAACGGTTGACCCAACACATGAGGGGGTTTTGTCACGAAGGGAGCGGTCTGGGGTCGTCGCTTTTGGACGCGGGGTTCGACCCGGTTCGGACGAGAGAGGTGGACGAATAATTCCTCTCAGGGCCCCCCACTGTCGGGTTCACTGCACCCCCGCAGAGCATCGATAACGCTGATCCGTTCAACATCCACCGGTTGATGCTTGGCCGATTGGACAATGACCCGTCGGACCAGGTTGTAGAGCAGAAGGAAAACGGTCCGTTCTTGCCGTACTCCCACCACGGTTTTGCCGGGCCGTGCATCCATCTGCATCGCAGTTTTGAGTGGTCTCAGACGCGTTGCTGCTTCCCAGCGTTTGAAGGAGGGTTCGGCCAGATCATCTTTTGAAGAGCATGGCGCATCCACTCAGGTCGTGACCAACGTGAGCACTCGCGAGCGCAAGCCGGGCTGGATCACCTGATGCCGCAACTCTGGCAGGAAAAGCGATGCAGGGAACGCTGCCAAGGTTGGGGGATCGAGCCCAGCCGGCCAGGTCTTGGGCTGGAACCCTTCCACCCGTTGGTCCTGCTGGCCATGGGCCATGATCCACCGCGAGCGGGGTAGACCTTGGCTCTGAGGGGTCGGTCGGGTAGCGGGGATCACCAAGGGCCGAGACGGGGTGAAAGCGACCATCTGTCGGGCACCGACTCGCATGAGGGCGGGCAAACCGGCCAGTCTGAGCAAGGCCATCTGGGCATCGGACGATAGGCCCCGCTCCGTCACCAGCACCTCACCTGGTTCCATGGCCGGATGCATCGGTTGGACTGGGGACAACTCGTGGGGGTTCAAAGCAGACGCCGCTAGGGGGGGGAGCAGGCCCCTGCCCGCATGGAAAAGCGCCAGCAGCCGGGCCACGGGAAAGCCACCGCCGGGCGGTTGTTCGCCGGGCGGGCCGACCTCGTCTTGCCACACCGGGGTATCGGGCCTGGCGCCCCCGGAGGCCTCGACGAAGAAAACGCGATGGCCATGCCAGCGCCCGTCCTCCAAGGCCGTGGCCGGGCCGACTGGCCGACGCGTTCGCAGAGGTGGTCCAGCACGCCTCCAGGCAGCTGGGTAGGAGCCGGGCAGGAGGCCGAGGCACTGGAGTAGCCACCCGTTCAGTGCGGGAGATGACGGCAGGCGGCATGGCCAGGGAGAAGTTGCCCCAGAGAGGCCTGGACGGTGACGACCGGATGGAGGAGGCGGTCGCGCCACTCGGTATAGCCGACCGCCTCACACGCCGCCGGAATGGCCTCGGATGGGAGGTGGGCGGCGCAGTCGGCCTGGAGGCGTTGCAGCCGGGGGGTGATACGGGATATCCGGAGCGCTTCTCCTGTCAGTGGGGGGAATGAAGGCCCTCATCATGCCAGGAGAGTCGGTCTCAGGCAATCGGCGTAACTGCTTCATCAAGAAAGGAGTTGGCTTAACTGAATGCCATTCGGGTCAATCCAATGTCACGAACGACTGGGCGGGACGCTGAAATTCTATGACCAAAAGGCAGCATGATCAGCTGGCTTCTGATAGATCGGCAACGGGAATGGCTTCGGTGCGGGCCGGCTTACGTTTGCCCGTGGCAAGGTCGTGCACCGTGTGTAAAATATCGGCTGTATAATAACGATTGCCGCACATCTCACACACACCGATCACAAGGTGTTCGAGAATGACAAAACCGGTTTTGTGCTTGAATGCTTCGCGCTCCACCCGACGCGGTTGTACGGTCCCGTCACAGTAACTACATGGATAGCCGTACATTAGAAGTCCTCATTCTCATCTGTAAGGGCATATACCGTAATGATCAAGTAACGCCCCGTCGCCATGAACCGGCCCACAACCCCAACAAACAGGGACTCATCGGCAGCGATTCCCTCAATCCCATACTTTGTCCCAGGCGGATCGTCTCGCTCAATACGAGTGATTTCCCCGTGCAACACGGCATGTTCTACATCTATATCGAGTCTGTCCTCGGCCATCTCCTCCATGGCATGAGCTGACATATCATACTGGCGGTGACGAAATCCGCTCTCGTATGCGTTCGAGACTGCTGCGTGGCACGTGTTGTAGCTCTTATACTTAGGCTCTACTCAACTTGTCCTCGTCTATTTATTGATTTCGTCATATTCTCAGAGCCGATGAACTCCGTATGCAAAACGATGTCTGTCAGCGTCCTACTCGCCGCTATGCAAAGCCAACCGGACTGACTATTGACGCGCGACAGTGAAGTGCGTTACGCCGGTGGTTGCGGCACAATCGCGATATGCACCGCCTGCTCCTCAGGGAAAGCGCCCGTCAGCGTCTTGATCGCCCGTTCCGCTTCGGTGACATCGAAGCTGTGCGTATGCAGTTTTTCCAGCGGATATTTTTCGGATTCGATCAGTTGTACGGCCTGCTCGAACGAATCGAGATCGACCCCGAGAACACCGCGGATGGTGAGTTCTTTGTGAATGACATCATCGCTGAAGAGCTCGGGCACGGCCCGGCGGCCTTTGAGACCGGCGAGCACCAACCGGCCCTGGCGCGTGGCCATGCCAACCGCATGGGTGACGGACTGCGGCGCATACGGTGTCGTATCCAGTACCACCTGCGCCCCGCCCTGAGTCGCCTCTCGGACCGCTTCGACCGGGTCCTCGGCTTCGACATTGATGATCACATCCGCGCCGAATTCCTTCGCCAGCCCCAGTTTGTATTCATCCCTGGCCAGGCCGGTAATCATAATTTGACCGGCGCCGGCTTCGCGGGCCGCGATGACGGCGCACAAGCCGCGCTGGCCACAGCCGAGAATAGCGACGCTATCGCCTGGTTGCGTCTGCGGCACGTTCACGCCCCAGGCAAAACCCGCTCCCAGCGGATTGTACATGACGGCCACCTCCGGCGGAATGTCGGCACGCATCTTGCGCAGGGTGCTATTGGGCGCAATGTAGAGATAATCCGCATAGCCGCCCCACAGCCCCGGCGCTTTATCGGAGCCGGTAAAGCCGTAGCCACCACCCTGGCGGCACTGCCGATAGTTGCCATGGTCGCATGCCTCACACTGGCCGCAGCCGTAGCGCGAGCGCACGGCAACCCGGTCCCCGACATGGACATCCCAGCGCTGCCGCGCCTGCGCGCCGATTTCGGCAATCACGCCCAGGGGCTCATGCCCCGGAATCGTCGGAAAATAGGGGTGATATTCCCCATCGTACTGCTCGTAATCCGTACCACAGATACCGCAGGCTTCGATACGTACCAGCGCCTCATTGGCGCGAATCGACGGCAGGGCAAATTCCTGCAACTCAAACCGTTTTGGGGCCGTCAACACGGCGGCGCGAGCAGTAGGCGGCATCACATGCTCCTCTTAAAATCCCCGACCTCACCTTTTCCCCCTCAGTCCTCAGTCCTCCTCAGCTCTTGACCGCGCCCATACTGAGACCGCGAATGAAATATTTGCTGAGAAAAGCGAACAACAACAGCAAGGAGACGCAGATCATGGTCGAGCCAGCCATGAGTTCCCCCCAGTTGGCGTCATAGGCGTCACCACGGTGAGCACGCCGGGCAGAACGATGGTCTGACATAGCTTTTCTTTCTCCGCAGATATGTCAAGGGTTAGCCATGGCCCCGCAATAGATAGCAACGGATACGACACACGAGCGCGGCGTCTATCATAACACAACGATAACATCGTATTGTGCAACAACATCGGAGGCCATCGTAGCATAAGAGAGCGGGCAAGAGAAATTAGAAATATACCGCATGTTAGCTTGGACTCACTGCCATGGTCCCTGGCGAAGCACCTGAGCAGTGGTGCTGAATAGCGCCGAGACGCTCGTACGCGGCGGCCCGAGACAGGTTCGAGCGCTCAGGGCAAGGCGGTCATCAGGACTACTAACGTTTGATCCCCGTCGCTGAGCTTGGGCGTCCCGACGACCACGGTCTCGCCTACGTCGAGCGCAAAGGAGGTGGAGAGAACGGGAGTCGCGTCGTCTTTGCCTTCGGATGGATGAGCGCGCCGCTCTTGCAGTTCCTTGAGTTCGAACTGCTGCACGTAGAGCTTCCCGGCATCGTCTCCCAGCCTCTCAACCTGGAGTGCCGCTTCGTATGCGCGGCCATCCGGTCCTGCAACCCGCGATGATGCCTTGCCGGTGGTCCGAATCAGGGCTGTGCCGAGAAGCGTGTAGCTCTTATACGGTACATATTGCTGTATGTCGTCGAGCGCGCGCTGAGCGGCGGTGCCGATCAGGCCCGCGTCCGAGGGGCCCTCGCGGCGGGCGACGAGCAGGATGAGCTGTACCGTCTGGGTGTCAGGAGTCGAGTCGCGCTCAGACAGCAGCCGGGCGACCTGGGTGTGCACCTCGACCGGGGCGAGAAAGGTGAGGAAGCGCGGGCCGCTGGAAATCACCCGGCAGTACCTCTGCAGCTCATCAGGGCACTGTTCAAAGGCCAGGACGCCAGCCGCGTTTCCGTGGAGAAAGCGGAGCGTGTAGGTGGTCGAGATCAGACTCTGCGACTGTGCGGAGAGGGTGTCCGCCAAGGCGAATAGAGAGAGCACTGCAGCGCAAAGGATGATGTGAGAGCGCACGAGGTTTCCTCCTCAGCATCTACCCGAGAGCCGAAACTAAGATCGTAACGATTGCGTCGCAGCTCGTGCCAAAAAATTGAGGGCTATAGTAGCATAAGAGAGCAGGCGGGAGAAATGAGACATGTGGAGCCCCGGCTCTGTCAGTAGACGCCTGTGCGCCGCGATACTCAGGGCAAGAGCAGGTATAAATCTTGTGGACTTTTTTCAAATTAATATATTGATTTATTGCGACTTATGTTTATCGTATAGGAAAGTGCATTTTCCCGATCCCAGAAGTCCCCATTTCTCAAGGATGAACGAGCCAAGTGAGGGTTCCCGGGTGAGGACTGATGAGGGGTGGACGAAGCGGCTCCATCGTGGTAAAACCGCTTCACCATAACAATCTGATCCTCCTCACTCGGTGCGACCCCATGATGGCGCCATCCGTCGGACACTGGAGTGTCTTCAAACAGATCTGTGCCGATCACTGGGATGAGTTTAAATACGCCAATCCCCGCTACCCAACATCCTACTATGACAGCCTCGTGGCCAAGATGCTCGTCTGTGGTAACCCCGAAAAGATCGGCTATATGGAATACCGCTGCCTCCAATGTGGTCAAGGTAAGCCTTTGGTCTCCATGAGTTGTAAATCGTCTCTGTGCTTGCGATGCGCCAAAGTCTACGTCGACAACTGGGTCAGCCAGGTGAGCCAGGTTCTCCACGAGGGGGTAATCTATCGACATATCATCCTGACCGTCCCGGCCATGTTCCGTACGCCTTTCTACCAAAACGCTGAGGTCTTGTTGAGTGAGTTGATGCGGTGCGGGGCGCAGTGCCTGGATGATTTCTATAGCGAGGTCAGGGGGAAGACGCTCAGAGGTGGCTATATTGAGGTGATCTACACGCATGGGCGCAATGGTCAATATCATCCCCATCTGCCTGTGATCGCCACGAGTGGGGGCTACGATGATCAGGCCGGGAGCTGGGAACATCTGAATTTTTTGCCTTACGATCTGCTGCGTCACAAATGGCAGTAGCATCTGATGAACATGTTGAGACGTACCTTGGCAAACGATGCGATCAAGGACCTGGTGGATTGGTGTTTCAAGAAGTATCCCGACGGCTTGGTGAGCCGCGTGCAGAAGGGAGAAGTGCCGTCTCAGTATCAGAGTTTGGCGAGCTATGTGGCCAAGTATGTGGTGAGTCCGCCGATCTCGGTAAGACGGATTGACCGCTATGATGGTGAGCGGGTGACGTACCACTACCGGTCTCACAGACCGGACCGGACCGAACATGAAACCATTGATGTCATGACGTTTATTGGCCGGATGATCCCGCACACGATGCCCAAAGGGTTCAAGCGCATTCGGTATTACGGGGTGCAGGCCACCAAGACGTTTGCCAAGGTGAAGGAGGTGATTCAAGCGGCCCTGAGCAAGGTGAAGGAGGTGCTCAGGGGTGCGGTGAAGATCATCCCTCGGATGACTTACAAGCAACGTTATGAGAAGAGTACGGGTCGCAACCCCTTGATCTGTGAGCATTGTCGGAGTGAGATGGGGCTGTGGCGCATCTGGAATCCGACCTACGGGGTAATCTATGACGAGGGCGAGGAAATCAAACGAGGCAGATATGAGTCAACCGCACAACGAGCCGGACCTTGATAACGGGCCTGGTATTGAAAAGCCCACCCGAAGGGCGCTATGTCCAGAATCCAGCGCTGGTCAATTGGAGTTGTCAGGTCGCTTGGCTAGAATCACTAAAGGAGATTGATGTATCGGAGGATGGCCATATGTTTGACCAGGAACTGCCTCTAACGGGGCCGACGACAGAGAGCCAGCCCTGCGTGCTGGTGATCTTTGGCGCTTCCGGCGACCTGACGAAGCGTTTGCTCATGCCGGCGATCTACAATCTCGCTTGCGACGGGCTATTGCCTGAACAGTTCGCCATCGTCGGGTGCGCCCGGGAGGTCTACAGCAGCGAAGCGTTCCGGGAGAAAATGTCCCGTGACATCCGAACCTTCTCCACGCGGGACGCATTCGATGCCGCCGTGTGGGATCATCTCGTCCAACGCCTCTATTACACGCCGGGCGCGGTTGACGACCTCGAGACGTTTACCCGCTTAGGCGAGTGCATCCAAACGCTCGCAAAGCGCTACCATACCACAGGAAACCTGCTCTTCTATCTGGCCACGCCGCCGGTTGTGTTTGGCAAGATTGCCGCCCGTCTTGCCCAGGCCGGCTTCACGGCCGGACCCGGTTGGCGCCGTCTCATCATCGAGAAGCCCTTTGGTCATGATCTGGCACCTGCCATTGAGTTGAATCGGAAGCTGCTGTCGTCGTGGACCGAGGAGCCAAATCTTCCGGATCGATCACTACTTGGGCAAGGAGACGGTGCAGAATCTCCTGGCCTTCCGTTTCTCCAACGGTATTTTCGAGCCGCTGTGGAACCGGGAGTACATCGACCACATTCAATGCACGATTGCCGAGCAAGTCGGCGTCGAGGGCCGCGGCCATTATTACGATCAATCCGGCGTTCTGCGGGATATGATGCAGAACCACATGTTCCAGATGCTCGCCTATCTTTGTATGGAGCCACCGCAGTCGTTTCAGGCAGAAGCCATCCGTGATGCGAGGGCCAATGTGTTGGCTGCGGTACGCGTGATGACCCCGGCTGACGTCCAACACGATGCCGTTCGCGGCCAGTACGGCGAGGGCGTGGCGCCGGACGGTACGCCGGCCGTGGCTTACCGGGACGAACCGGACGTCGTGCCTCATTCCGGCACCGAGACGTTTGCTGCACTCAAGCTCTTCATCGACAATGCTCGCTGGCACGGCGTTCCGGTCTATCTCCGGTCCGGCAAGGCACTGTGGAAAAAGGACACCGAAATCGTCGTGCAATTTAAGAAGGCGTCAGCCGGCATCTTCCAGAACACACCGGCTATGGCATTGCTCGATGCCAATCAGCTCATCTTCCACATCCAGCCGGACGAGGGTATTGAGCTGCGATTCCAGGCCAAGAAACCAGGTATCGCCATGCAGCTGCAGAAAGTGAACATGCGCTTTGCCTACAGCGATGCCTTCGAAATGCCACGCGGTACGGGTTATGAAGTCATGCTCTACGACTGTATGGTTGGCGATGCGATGCTCTTTTCCCGCACCGACCTGGTCGAAGCCGCATGGCGTATCGCACAGCCCATCCTGGACGTCTGGACGGCGCCGCCCCCGGCGCACTTCCCCAATTACCCGGTCGGCTCTTGGGGGCCGAAGGCTGCTTTCGACCTCATTGAGCGCGATGGCCGCAAGTGGGTCGAAATCATCAACCGCGACGTGCTCGAACGGGTGCCGCTCTTCGCGGAGTGTGATGCGGTGTTTCTTCACAATCTCGCCATGATGCTGCAGCCCGTGGTCGTGCGGCGCGGCGACTGGATTATCCGCAAGGGAGAGCCGGAGAAGGAAATGTACATTATCAACCGTGGCCAGGTGGACGTGATCGACGAGAAAAGCCACGTCATCGCGACACTGAGCGACGGTGACTTTTTCGGCGAGATGGGTCTTCTCTTGTCGCAGCCTCGCACTGCGTCTATCCGCGCTACGACCGATTGCGACCTGTTCATGCTGGCGCAAACCGACTTTCGCAAGGCCCTGCATGATCAGCCGCAATTTGCCGTCTCCATCCACACCATCGCCTATGAGCGTTACCACCTCAACCTGAGCGCCGCTCCGTGAGACAAGTAAAGCGGAAGCCGTGGTCCGCACAGACGCTGGCTTCCGGCCGCTCAAGCTCTGATCTTCCTCAGAATTTTCTTAGACTTTCCTCGTCGAATCCCTCTCTCATCCTCAAGATTCATCCCCAGGCCATGTCCTACTCTCTCGAGTGTCACGCATACAGAAGAATCCGGTTGGCCGTCGTCTCCTTGCGTCGGATGCGGCGGCGTCCGGACATGATGTTAGCGTTGGCATGAGGAGCGCTTCAGTTGTACGAATGCGGCATGACGGTGTCCCGTCACGCAAGTCACGTTTTAGATTCAAGGAGATGGCCATTGCAGAACACATCGCATACCCCAAACCCATGCAACGATCTGACCGCACCCCAACGGGTTACCGCCCCCCAGATGAGCACGCTCGTCCAGGGCTGGGACCGGCTCATGGGGCTGCACACCCTGTATAGCCCCACGGAACTTGCCCATGCAGACGGCGACGGCATCAAGACAAACGGACAACCCAAAGGTGCGAACAGGTCAACATCGACAACGCGTTTCTCGGGTGGCCGAGATGAGACGCTAGGGCAGGCTCAATCTCTCGGGCCGGTTGCACCTCCTCCAGCTCCCGAAACACGACGACTTCCAGAGCCTGTGGATGACCCCCTCGCAGGCCCGGGCGCGCCTCGAAACAGCAAGATACGAGAATGTCGGGGCCTGCCAAACGCGTAACCCACTGCTCTGGCGAGCTGGGCGTGGGCATGGCAGCGCCGCTGTCAATGACAGCCCTTGCCGCAGGTGTGCGGTCGCCTCGATATGCGCTGAGCCTGCGATGGCGTGCTGGATGGCGTGCTGCCAGTAGAGCATGGCCGTAGCAGGGACTGCTGCGCCGCTTCCTGCACCAGAACATGTTTAAACATGTTCTGTGCCTGCGGCGTATTGTGCGATATGGCCCTCGAAATGGCGAATCACGTCGACACAAGCGCGTTGTGCCCGCTGTCTCACCTCGTGCAGGTCGTCAAGGTCGAGCTGCTTCGAGGGTGTCGTGGCATGCCGCACACGACAAAATATCACCGTCAACTGCCGCCGCTCGGCTGGGAGAGACACAACACCCGGCGGTGCCTGCGGCGGCTCCTGCGACGCCTCGACCTGTGTGGCCATGTCCTGGATAAGCGGCGTCTCTGCCTCAGTTTCCTTAGGGTATTGCCGTGTCTGCACCGGAGCCACGAAGCGATAGCCGCGGCCATAGACGGTCTTGAGGAGCCGTTGCGCCCGCCCGGTGTCCCTAATGGCCTTGCGCGCCGCCCTGATCGAGTAGGTGAGTGCCGATTCGCTCACAAATCGGTCAGGCCACAGGTTCTCGAGTAATTCTTCTTTAGACACGACGCGGCTGTGGTGCTTGATGAGATAGGCGAGTAGCTCGAACACTTTCGGTTCAATGCGCTGAAGTTTCCCTGTGTGGCGAAGTTCATAGCTAGAGATGTCAAGTTCATAGTCATCAAAAACGTAGATCATCAACACGACCTTCAACTGTAGGGATGGTACGCGAATCGATCACTGCGATAACATGAGGAAGGCATAGTGGCATCTGTTCCCGTTCTGTCTGTACAGTCCCATTTTTGGGACCGCAACCGAAACATGTGCCGTGTGCTGTCAAGACGTCATACAAGCTTACAACCATCACGATCTTCTATCCGGCTTGCATACGAAGCCTGCCTCCTAACGCGGCCGGCCTCTTCTGCGAAGCGGCCGGCAGCCGTGCGGCAACGGATTGCCAGACATATAGAGCAAGATGTATGCCACGCTTTGCTGTGCCAGCCGCATTAGGCCAGAACGCCTTCCTCCTGCAACCCGGCGATGTCCTCTGCAGTCATGCCAAGCAATTCAGTAGCGTACGATCGCGCCGGGAGCCACCTGCAAGCGATCCCCGAGTCGTGGTATCATCAGGCCGTAGGCGTTCCAGACCAATTGGGAGTAGTGCAGGAGTGTGGCACATTCGTGCACCGACACGTCAATCCATCTGCTGGTATCGTTTCTAGCGCAGTCGCGCCGTGTGGTCAAGGTGGAACAGGTGCAGGGTGTAACTCTCGCCGTTTGTCAGCAGTCGCCAAGAAGCGTGCACAAACCGTCTCGCTAGTGGGGCGGCTTACTCATCGAATCCCCAGGTAAACACCACGTAATCCCCACGCAGTCCTTATGTTTTGCATTGTCGGGCGTGTTAAATTCTCCATCAGCTGAACATGACCTTTGACCATTGTCGTAGTTTGTGAACCGTGAGAACACTTGCGGTGGTGCTGACAGGAGACCGTCCTCATGTACGAATTGACCTTCTCTGCGGATAAGCTGGCCGTGCTGTTTAACATGAGCCGGAGGTTAAATGCCTTGATCGAACTGGAAGAGCTGCTCTCGGCTATCATGAGCGAGACCAAACAGGTGCTACATGCCGAGAGCTGCGCGCTCCTCTTCTGGGACGAGGAACGTCACGAATTGTGCTTCCCGGTGGTGAGTGATCTCAGCCCGGAAATGGAGACACGTTTGCACGAGCTGCGGTTTCCGGCCGATCAGGGCATTGCCGGGTGGGTCCTGCAGCAGGGACAGCCCGCCCACGTGGCGGACGTGACCCAGGACGCGCGCTTCTATGGCGCAGTAGATGACTGGACCGGGGTCCGGACGCGCGAGCTGTTGTATGCCCCACTACGGACCCGCCGGGGCGTCATCGGCGTCATTGGGGTGCGCAATAAGTGCGAGAGCGTCTTTACCGACGACGACCTCACCTTCCTCGATGCCTTGGCTGGGCCTATCGCCATCGCACTCAACAACGCCCGACTCTACCAGCACGTGCAGCACTCCGAAGCCCAACTCCAAGCGGAAGTCGCCACGCTCCACCGGGAAAGGGAGAAGCGACAGCGATTTACCGAGATCATTGGCGCCGGCCCGGTAATGGACCAGGTCTTCGCTCTGATGGAGAGCGCCATCCCAACGACCATCACCGTCTTACTCCAGGGCGAAAGCGGAACGGGCAAAGAACGGATTGCCCGCGCCATCCACGACCACGGGCCCCGAAAAGACCGGCCTTTTGTCGCCGTCAACTGCGGGGCGCTCTCCGAGACGCTCCTGGAGAGCGAGTTGTTCGGTCACATCAAAGGCGCTTTTACCGGGGCCTCTGCAGATAAACTGGGGCTATTCGAAGTGGCGCATGGCGGCACGCTCTTTCTCGACGAGATTGGGGACACCCCGCTCGCCATGCAGGCGAAGCTCCTACGGGTGTTACAGGAGGGCGAAATTCAGCGTGTCGGGGACCCCCGGCCGCGGCAAGTGGATGTCCGCATCATCTCCGCGACACACCGGGATTTATCCCAGGCGATGCACCAGCAGCACTTTCGTGACGACCTCTACTACCGTCTCAACGTGTTTCCGATCACGGTTCCCCCGCTGCGGCAGCGCCCCGACGATATTCCGCTCCTGGCGGCGCACTTCCTGCGCCAGAGCGGGGAAAAGCTCGACAAACCAATCCGGAGCCTCAGTCCTGAAGCGGTGCGCCTACTGCGGCAGTACGCTTGGCCAGGGAATGTCCGAGAACTCGAGAATGAGATCGAGCGCGCCGTGGCTCTGGCGCCAGCTGAGACCCCCCTGGGTCCTACCTACTTCTCCGACCGCCTCACCACCGCCCGTTCCCTACGTATAGCGCTCCCTCCCACTGCCGCCTCCCTCCAAGCCGCCCGTCTCGCTTTCGAACAGGAGTATATTGGCTCCGTCCTCCAGCGGTACCAAGGCAACGCCACCCAAGCTGCCAAAGTCTTGGGTATCAGCCGGCAGATGCTACAACGGAAGATCAAACAGTATGGGCTGCGAAGCCGGCCTGTTCCCTCACCCGCCGACCGTAAGGGCAACCTCCCTGTCAACTTTGTTTGACAGTCAACTCCGATTGACACGGGGGCGCCAGGCGCCGTCCTATTCTTCCTCTCGTCGCCGTACATGCCTCCCCGTGTCAACCTCGGTTGACAGCCCACGGTTGTTTGATAACACCCAAGAGTTTCCCATCTTGTTGAAAAAAAAGGCTTACAGTCGACCCCGAGCGATGGCACACATCTTGCCTTATAGCATCACAACATGTGCGATGTGGCTGAAGAACGCGGACAGCAAAAGTCACGTCGTCTTTCTTTCACGACCGGCAACAAAGGAGATCATGATGATCAAGCGCAACCCATCCATCCTCAGCCTGTCACTGTGCATGATTCCGCTTGTGATCGCATTGACCGCGACGGTAGGATTTGGCCAACCCAATCCGCTATACGATACAGACCGCGACCTCTGGCTAGAGGACACGGACGGGGACACATTCCCCAATTTCACAGAAGAGCTGGAGGGAACCAATCCCAATAATCCTGAAGACTATCCGGGTGCGGACTTGCCGGAGTCTGAGAACAACGAGCAAGCTTTACAGGCAAACGTCGGTTTTCCCAGATCGACATGCCGCTCGGGGTATCGTCAGGCAGGATCGCGGCTCTGCATTAGCCCCGATGAAGAGAATGCCCGGACCTTTGCCAACGCCGCGACGTTTTGCCGTGATCGGAGAGGGCGTGTGTGTAGCTATACGGATCTCCGCTATCTTTACGTCCGTACGGGTTTGGATGCGTCGTATAATCCAAGCGGCAACTGGATCGGAAATTTCACTGGTGATGATCAGGCTCTCTGTGGGAATAGGAGTATTACCTTCAACAATGATCCGGACATCGGTAACTTTGAGGGGACGTGTAATCGATTTAATTCTCGCTCCTTCTGGTGTTGCCACGATGACGAATAACACCTGAACGTCAGCCCTCGGCTGGGCCGAGGGCTACCGCCAACGCGGTGTGCCCCTCTTGGTGTTGGCGAGTCATGGCACGCCCGCCATTGAGTGGCAAAGATTGGCGCCAGAATGGAGAGCGTGCTGCTCCTGGTCGGCATCAATACCCCCCGCAAACGTGTGAAACAAACGTGAGCAGTCTAGCGCGGGACAATCTCCCGCATCCCCCCCATATACGGCTGCAACACGTCGGGAATCGCCACACTGCCATCCGGCCGCTGATTCAGTTCCAGTAGCGGGATGAGAATGCGAGGCGAGGCGACGACGGTGTTGTTCAGCGTGTGCACAAAACGCAGCGCCCCGCCGTCTTTCTCACGGTAGCGGATTTTCAGACGCCGCGCCTGAAAGTCGTGAAATTTCGAGGCGGAATGCGTTTCACCATACGCCTGCCGGCTCGGCATCCAGGTTTCGATGTCGTACTTTTTCACCTGGGGCACGCCCAGTTCACTACCACAGACCAACACGACGCGATAGGGCAGGTTGAGGGCCTGGAGCATGTCCTCGGCGTTGCTCAGGATGTGCTCGTGTTCCCGGGCCGAGACCTCCGGGTCGTTGGCGCAGATCACGACTTGCTCCACTTTTTGAAATTGATGGATGCGATAGAGCCCGCGTGTGTCCTTGCCGTACGTGCCGGCCTCGCGGCGATAGCAGTTGGAGAGCCCAGCGTAATATTTGGGGAGTTCATCTTCCCGCAGGATTTCGTCGGCGTGATATGCCGTGATCGGCACCTCGGATGTGCCGATGAGATTCACCTCATCTTCGGGAATGCGATAGGCCTGGTCACGGCCCGCCGGAAAATAGGCCGTGCCAAACATGGCTTCGTCCCGTACCAGGTGCGGCACGACAAGTGGCGTAAACCCTTTGCGAATCATATGCTGCAAGGCAAACTGCAGGACGGCCTGTTCCAACAAGACGCCCGCATTTTTCAAAAAATACGTCCGGGAGCCGGCGAGCTTTACGGCACGGGGAATATCGATGAGATCCAAGCGTTCGCCCAGTTCGACGTGATCGCGCAAGGAGAAATCGAACTGCGGAATGTCGCCCCAGGTTTTGAGCAAGACATTGTCGTCATCACTGGCGCCTTCCGGCACCTCATCCGCCGGCACATTCGGCACGCGCAGCATGAGGGCTTCGAAGTCCGCTTCCACATCCCGCAGGGGGCCTTCGAGCGCCTTGCTCTCCTCGGCGACCTGCTTCATATGCGTGATCGCGTCTTGCCTGGCTTCCCCTTGCAGCGTGGGGATTTCCTTCGAGGTTTTGTTGCGCAACGCTTTGAGGCTTTCGAATTGGGTCAGGAGGTGCCGCCGTTTCGTGTCGACGTCCAAGAGATGTGGTATATCAATATCGATATGCTTTTTGCGGGCGGCATCTTGCACCACATCCGCATGCTCGCGAATAAAGCGTACATCCAACATGAGCGTGTCTCCAATGGCCCCGCC
Source organism: uncultured bacterium (assembly GCA_965178525.1). Lineage (GTDB taxonomy): Bacteria > Tectomicrobia > Entotheonellia > Entotheonellales > Entotheonellaceae > CBCXVS01. The sequence goes on from CBCXVS010000002.1 coordinate 43,213, forward strand.
AGCGTTCCGATGTGCAGACGGGCGGGGACGATGGGGAATTAGACGTGGGTGGCCACGGTCTGGCCTAAAAGATCGCGGTATCGCGCTTTGAGAGGATGATAGACCTGCGCCAGAAAGTCGTCCACTTGCGCCCGGGCGCGGCCGATATAGCCCTGTGCATCGGGCTTGTCAGGCAGCGCCGCCCGCAGCGTATCGAAATCCGGGTCGCTGCGCAGCCGCTGCAGCAGATCGTTGTCGCCGCCTTCGACGCGCATGTGGTGCCAGGTCTCCATGGCATGCTGCCGGATCTTCTCGTGCAGGTCCTGGCGGTCTCCGGTCGCTTTCACTCCGTCCATCATCAGGTTCTCAGCCGCCAAAAATGGCAGGAATTCGGCGATGCGCCGGCCCATAATCGCCGGATAGACGACCATGCCACGGGCGATTTCGTGGTACAAAATCAAAATGCTCTCGGTGGCGAGAAACGCTTCGGGAATGCTCAGGCGTTTATTGGCCGAGTCGTCGATGGTCCGTTCAAACCACTGCCCCGCCGCGGTAAAGGCCGGATTCAAGCTGGTGCAGATGACATGACGCGCTAGCGCCGCGATGCGTTCGCTTCGCATCGGGTTGCGTTTGTACGCCATGGTGGAGGAGCCGACCTGGCTGTGGCCGAAGGGTTCTTCCATCTCGCCGACACTTTGTAAGAGCCGCATGTCATTGCTGAATTTATGGGCGGATTGGGCCACCCCCGAGAGCACGGCCAAGACGCGGCTATCGTATTTGCGCGGATAGGTTTGCCCGGTGACGGGCAGGGTGCGGGCAAAGCCCATCTTTTCCGCCACGCGTTGGTCGATGCGTTTGACTTTCTCGTCATTGTCATCACACAGCCGCAGAAAGCTTGCCTGTGTACCAGTCGCGCCTTTGGCGCCGCGAAATTGCAGGGTGTCGAGACCGTGTTCGAGATCCTCCAGGTCAAACACCAGATCTTGCAGCCAAAGCACGCCGCGGCGGCCGGCGGTGGTGAGTTGAGCCGGCTGAAAGTGCGTGTAGCCGAGTGTCACCACGTCCCGGTGCGTGGCGGCAAATTGGGCCAACGCCTCCATGACATTGATCAGCCGGACGCGAATCAGGCGCAGGGCGGCACGCATCTGAATGAGGTCGGTATTGTCGCCCACAAACGCACTGGTGGCGCCGAGATGAATGACGCCGCGAGCCTTCGGGCACTGCTCTCCGTAGGCGCGAATATGCGCCATGACGTCATGGCGGAGTTCCTTTTCATAGGCCTCGGCGACGTCGAAATTGATATCCTCACTGTGCGCGCGCAGTTCATCGAGCTGCTCGTCGCGGATATCGAGACCTTCTTCCGCCTCGGCTTCGGCCAGGGCGACCCATAATCGCCGCCAGGTTTGAAATTTGTACTGCGGGGAAAAGATCCGACTCATATCACGGCTGGCGTAGCGTTCCACGAGCGGATTGACATAGCCCTCATAGTGGGTGGGTGCGTCGGCCACAACGTCCTTCCTTCCTTGGTGTCATATCGTGCCCCGTGCTACATCACGTTCTGTTGGGCAAAGGCGACCGCATTGCGAAATATCTGCACCCCCATGCCCTCTTCCGGCAGCGTTTCCCGCGTCCAACGCGGGTGCTGCACGCGGTGCACGTATGCTTCCGGGTGGGGCATGAGGCCAAAGATGCGTCCGCTGGGATCACAGACCGCGGCGATGTCGTCGACCGAGCCGTTGGGATTCCAGGGGTACGATACCGGCGTCCCATCGGGTGTGCCGTAACGTGCCGCGATTTGCGCCTTGGCCTGCAGGGTCTGCAAGATGTCCGGGTCCCGTGGCACGAATTTGCCCTCGCCGTGTCTCACCGGCAAATAGCAGCGCTCCATGCCCTGTACAAAGGGCGAGCGGCACGCGGGATCGATCTGTAAATAGACCCAGCGGTCCTCGAATTTGCCCGAATCATTCGCCGTGAGGGTGGCGTCTTGTTGCCATAGCTGTCCCGTCACGCCCGGCAGCCAGCCAAGACGCACAAGGGCTTGAAAACCGTTGCAGATACCGAGGACCAGTTTACCATCGCGCAAGAACTTGCTCAAGGGCTGCTCCAGGCGATAGCGCAGCTTGGTGGCCAACACAATCCCGGCGGAGATGTCGTCGCCAAAGGCAAAGCCGCCCGGCAGGGCGAGAATATGAAACGGCTCAAGTTGTTTCGGCTGGGCAATGAGATCGCTGAGGTGGACTAAGGCGGCGTCCCCGCCGACGGCGGGGAGATTGAACGCATAGGCGGTTTCGTGTTCGCAGTTGATGCCATAGCCGGTCAAGACCAGAATGCGTGGGCGTTTCATCGCGACCCTTTCCCCTAGGCTCTGAGAGCCACGATCAGAGGTTGAAAGAAGCGATCGCGTAAGGTTTGTACGTGATGAAAACCTGCCTGTTCCAGCAAGGTTTCCAGGGTAGCAATGGTCACGCAGTAGTACCGTCCGCCCCGTATGACGTGGGTCTGGGCGGTCGGCTGCCCGGTGTCGTCGACGACGTACATAGTGATGTCGTACATATCCCCGTCGAATTCCCAGACGTCAAAGATGACTAGGCGTCCCTCCGGTGTCGGGTGGGTCAAGCGCGGATTGAACTGTGTGCCGCCACGTGTCATGTTGGCATAGTCGCGTACGGACACCAGGCAGCCGCCCTCCGGAGCCGTGCAGCGGTAGAACTGCTCAAATGCCGCCAGAATGTCGGCGTTACTCAGCAAATGGGGCACAGCGTTATCGCAGGCCATGACGACGTCGAAGTGTTGCTGATGGACCTGCCACAAGGCCCGCATGTCCGCCACGCGCCAGGTCAGTTGCAGCTGCTGCCGCGCCGCTTCGGCACGCGCCCGTTCCAGTTCGGCGGGGGAAATATCGGAGGCCGTGACCGCATAGCCGAGTTGCGCCAGGCCGAGACTCTGGGTGCCAATACCGCATGCCGCATCCAGGATCGCGTGCGCCTCAGGCCCGATGTAGTCGCGGATGACGCGATCGAGCTCGGCTGCTTGCCGCATGCAGCTCGCTTCCCAGTCGGGGTAGAGGTACGCGTAGTAGGGGGCGAGCGCGTCGTAGAAGTGTTCGGACATGGTGATGTCTCTGTTGTGTTTCTTGTCTCTCGCCGTTCAGAATGAGGTGCTCACTATTTCGTCTACGACGGCGAAGTACTCACGCGTAAAGCGTATAGCGGCCTGTTCATCGAAGTCTTTACACGTGTACAAAACGATCGAGAAAAATTTGGCATGGCTCCAAACATAGATCGAAATCCCGGAGTCAATGAGGGGGACAAACGCATCGAACCCGGCGTTTTCGTCTTTGCCCATGCCGGATGCCGGGGAGAAGACCACGGGTGCGCCGTACGTGCGAAGGTGCAGGTGCTGCGCGATGTCGAGCAAATACGTTTCTACGGACGCCTTACCGACATCGATGGTGTAGAATCCTTCGATCAGCAGCCGCTGCCGAAAGATGTGTGGTGCAATGTTCTTCATCGCTTCGGTCTCCACGTGATCGTCTTGCCCGGCGACGTCAGGCTAGAGGCTGGTAAAGATCTCCTGAACATGGCTGAAAATTCTCCGGCCACTCGGCGGTCACACAACATAACAAACGGAGTTGTAAGGGCGCGTCATCATTCACTTGCACTGCGGTGACGCGGATAGACTCCGGTACCTCGTGCAGGAGCTTGTGCAAATCGGCTGTGACATAGCGCGGACAATACCCTACGATCACGGCCGGGTCGCTTGTCCGAAGCGCGATGGCGCACGAGTCATAGGAATTTTGGGGATCCGGCATGAGGTAGAGCACCGTGTGGGGGCTGAGATGATCGATAAAGGTCATGATATCGCGCGGCAAATACCGGATGCCGTGACTGAAGAATTGGGCCCGATAAGTATGGTCGGGATTTTTTTCTGGATAGGGAAAGACTGTCACGGAATCGGTCATACGAATCCCCTCTGTGCGCGCCAAGAGCGCTACCGCGTCATCGCCATGGTCCTGCAGGTTGAGCCAGCGGAGCCAATCCTGATATTCAGGCCGTTTCTTTGCCAGAAGGCGATTGGCGAAAAGAGGGGGCAGCTCGCGTGCTTCATACACTTCTTCAAGATGTGGCATGCTATCGAATGGCCGAAAATGAGCTGATTGTTTGGCGCCCTGCGTATACACGAAGCGGTAGACTTCGCCATCAAAACACAGCCGGCCCACTGGGAACCAGCTACGGCTCTGATGCTCCTGCCATGCGACATACAGCGTTTTCACACAAACACCTCTTTGAGGGCCAACAGACGCTGGCGATTCAGTTTTAGCATCCGGAGTGCAAAGTCAATTGCCACGAGGCTGATTCGGTCTGGTGGAAGTTGCTCAAAGAGCGATTGTATGTCTTGAAGCGGTATACTTTCAAGGCGAATCAGCCACGCCTTGGCAGCGGCTGGCTGTATTCGCCCTGCTTCACGGAATACATCGAGCATTGACATCGGTTTGGTGCTGGAGGGTGACATGTAGAATGCGGAGGTCGCTCTTTCGACATACCACTCCATGGCTCGCCGCTTGTCGCGGGTCGTCAAGCGGTCCTGGCGATTTTCATCGGTCTCATTTCTCCCGAGGCTTGAGGCGTGGTCGTAAGAAGGTGCAAGATGTCTGGTATCTTCCGGACTGACGACAAGTCCCCAGTTTTCATGATGACGGTCCTGATTCGCTATCCATGCATCCAACATCACGTAGCCGACGAAAACATCAGCGGCTGAGACAATCCCCTGCAAAGGCTGCCAGCCAAGCGGCACACGGATTTGGGTGTTTTCCACGACGGTGAGCACGGCTTGTAGGGTATGTTGACTTACCCCTTGACGCTGGTTTACCGGATATTCGGGATTCCTTCGCGCCAAGAGTTCGTTTCCATGGACGAGGCCGCCACCAGGGGGAATGAATGTGGGACAGACAACACCTCGTTTTGCTTGCCAGATTGCGAGCCCGTATACAGCATGCGGCAGACCAAGGAACTCACACAATTCACTCGCAATCTTCTCGGACCAGTCTTCGCCTGTATGAGGTGTGATTTCCTTAAACAAATACCCGATACCTGCATCGTTTTGAAACCAAAATTTGTGCTTTGTACCGAGTTGCTCAGCAAGAATAGAAACATGAGCTGGGATTGACAAGACTTGGAACATACTCGATATCCAGCATAATGATGAGGTCATAAAGAAAAATACATTTATCTCCTTTTTTTAGTGCACTGATTTCAGAGATGTTCCCTGATATACTGCTTCTGTTCCTGAAAGTCCATATCTTTGAATTGCTCACTTAGTCTGTCCCGGATCTGGCGCACCATTTTCACTGCATCGAAGTTTTTTTCACTCTTCCTCATAACCTATGACCTCCGATTTTACCTCATTAGCCATGTGCTCTACGTTTCAGATCGAATGGCAAAACCTTCTGCCGGCTATTGTGGGTATACGTAGGCCACGACGGTGTGTAGCCTAACACTTCGTTGCCCCATTGATCCCAGTTGGCTCGCTCCCCGCGCGCAAATAATTCCAAAAAGGGACTAGGGCTGCAGGCTTCGATAATATCATACAATTCGTCTGGCTTACGCGAGTGTTCGCGTTTGCGTGTTTTGATGATATTCACTTGAGTCCGCCCAGGCGTCAGAGTCCGCAGCCGCCCGCGGACGCCAAAGAGCACCATCTCCGTTGTGTTGCGAAAATAAAACCCGACGCCTCGTCCGTCTGGGCCGCCATCCTTGCGAACCTTGTGCCAAATGATGTTCGTCTTGTATTGGAACCCCCAAGCGTCCATCACCTCAATGCCTTCACGCAGCAAAGCATTAGGAACCCAGAGGTAGAGATGACTATCCTCCGCAGCCACAATGGAAACCGGTATGTCCTTAATGGACTGGAGTGTGAGGGTCGTATAACGATTGAGGCGTCGGTGTTCAGGGGCCATCTTGCCTGTCCGGTTGGTAAATTGCCAGGGTGGATCAGCTAAAATAGCTCCATAAGATCGATTACACACCTCGACCAGAAAGTCTTGGGCTGGAGTCGACTCGATATTACTCACGTTAGATATCCTCAATGTAGACGTTTTGGCTGATACCAAAAACCAGAAGGGGGCAGCCGGCACCTCCTCCACCTTCGATTCTAGGGAGCAGCTTTGACATGTGAGTTGTAGAAGCCCCATAGGAGGTGCCTCGCCCCAAGCTTTTAAAGATCTCCTGTAAGTGGTCACATCGGGTAATAATAACACCGACGCTAATTGCTCGAAGATCAAACAGCAAACGAAAATTGTTTAGATCCCTATCAAAAAATGGATCTTTGTTGTTCCATTCAATTTCTAAGGCCACGCGATTTTTATAACAGTCAACCTTATGCGTTGGTGAGTCCATGACGATGTCATCAACGGTCACTGATGTCGAGAACTCCTTTTCAACCCATCCGTGCTGATATAAAAAGTCATCAATTGCGCTGGCAACACCGGATTTACGACCGCCACCGACGACTATCGAGCTCTTCCGAAGCCGGAATTGTTCAAGTAGTTCAATGATATCATTCCATTCATGTGGAAAATCGATAGAGAGAATGGCACATGCGTGTTTCCATTCATGCACCTCGTATTTTTGTTGAATCGACTCCGGTAACAACCCAATACCCATAATTTTGTTCCGGTTTTTTGGGGTGCCTAACCTCTGATAGAAGGAGTGCGCATGGGAAGCCAAGAATGAAGACCGTCCTACCACCGCAGCGGCCGTTGCCATGCCTCTTTGAGAGCTGCGATATCACTCCGGATCACGACATCGCCTCGGTAGCCGATGACAACGAATGCCGGCGTATCCAGCACGGAACCCACTTCCCCGACCGGGCAATCCCGCATCACCTCACCAAACGCCTCCCGGTGCTGCGGCGGCACCGTCACGACAAAACGGCTGGCCGTTTCCGCGTACAAAAGTACATCATCGCGGTCGATATCAGGCTCGCGTGGCATGGCGCGCGAATCAAGCTGCATGCCATATCCGCCCGCAAAAGCCATCTCGGCTGCCGCAACCCCGAATCCGCCATCGGAGCAGTCGTGACAGGCGTTGACCAGGCCGCGCTGAATCGCCTCCGAGAGCGCTTTGTACAGTACGCGGGCACGTTGAGCATCGACCTGCGGCACCCGGTTCCCAATGAAACCATGCAGCGCGTAGTACTCCGAAGCGCCTAGCTCGGCCCGAGTTTCGCCGAGAATGAACACGAGGTCACCGGGTTGCTTGACGTCCATCGTGATGGCGCGGCGCACGTCCGGCATGCGGGCCATGACGGAGAAGAGGAGGGTCGGCGGCACGGAAATTTTCGTGTCGCCGATATGATAATCATTTTTCATGCTGTCTTTGCCGGAAATGCAGGGCACGCCATACGCCGTGCAATAGTCGTAGAGCGCCTGATTGGCGCGAACCAATTGCGCCAATTTGTAGGGACCGTCGGGATTGGTCTCAGACCCTTCCGGGTCGGGCCAGCAGAAATTATCGAGGCCGGCCATGTGGTCCAAACTGCCGCCGACGGCAATGACGTTGCGAATCGCTTCATCGATGGCGTTGGCCGCCATATGATACGTGTCGATATCGCTATAGCGCGGGCAGATGCCGTTGGCGACGATCACGCCTTCCATCGAATCGAGCAGCGGGCGCAGGACCGCGGCGTCGCTGGGACCATCGTTGTCTCGGCCCACCAGGGGTTTGATGACGCTGGTGCCTTGCACCTCGTGATCGTATTGGCGAATGACCCACTCTTTGCTACAAATGTTGAGGCGCCCGAGCATGTGCCGTAGCGAATCGGTCAAATCTGTCGGACAGGGGAAGGTCGGCTCGGGATGCTGCGGCGGTTGCCAGTGCGCGTGGAGATGCATCTCGGGGAGGCCGTGGTGCAGGAAATCCATGCCGAGCCGGGCAACGGTCTGACCCTCATACAGCACGTGAAAATAACCCGTTTCCGTAAAGGTTCCGAGAACCGTGACTTCGACATCGCGCCGTTGCGCCAGGGCCAAAAAGGCGTCGAGATGCGGCGGGGAGACGGCGACGGTCATGCGTTCTTGCGATTCCGACAGCAGAATTTCCCAAGGGTCGAGACCGGGGTATTTGAGCGGCGCGCGGTCGAGGTGCAGCTCACAGCCGTTGCTGAACTCGGCCATTTCGCCGACCGAGGACGACAGACCGCCGGCACCGTTATCGGTGATGCAGGTGTAGAGCTGTTGATCACGTGCTTCCAGGAGAAAATCCGTCGTGCGTTTTTGCGTGATCGAATCGCCGATTTGCACGGCGGAGGCCGGCGATACCTCGCTCAATTCTTGCGAAGAAAAGGTCGCGCCATGAATGCCGTCTTTGCCGATACGGCCGCCGACCATGACGATGCAATCGCCAGGATGGGCGCGTTTTTCATGCGTGGGTTCGCCACCGATGTGGGCTGGCATGAGCCCGCCGGCGCCACAGAAAACCAACGGTTTCCCCAAAAAACGCTCGTCAAACACCACCGCCCCATTGACATCCGGCACGCCGCTTTGGTTCGCCCCGTCTTGGATGCCGCGATGCACGCCCTTGAACACACGCTTGGGATGTAGCAGCCGTGGAGGCAAGGGCTTGTCGTAATCCGGCGGCGCGAAACAGAGCACATCGGTATTGAAGAGCAGCTTGCAGCCTTTACCCGTGCCAAAGGGATCGCGGTTGACGCCTAAAATCCCGGTCATGGCGCCGCCGTAGGGATCGAGGGCGCTCGGGGTATTGTGGGTTTCGACTTTCATAACCAGATTCCACTGGTCATTGAATTTAATGACCCCGGCGTTGTCATGAAAGACCGACAGCAGCCAGTCGACCTGCTGCCCGACCGCCTCCGTCGCACCGACAATGTATTGTTTGAACAGACTGCGAATCGTCGTCTCCTGACCGTCAGTATCCCGGTAGTGAATCGTGCTATTGAAAATTTTATGCTTGCAGTGCTCCGACCAGGTTTGCGCTAACGCTTCCAATTCCACATCGGTCGGATCGTTTCCCAGACCATGCATCTGCCGCTGCTGTTGCGGCTGCGGCTGCCGGAAATAGGCTTGAATGGCCTGCATCTCCGCGAGATTGAGAGACAGCAGCCGTTCCTGACTCAAATGCACGAGCGTCTGATCATCGCCGTCGAGCGAGACGGGATCGACCCGAGGCGGTTTGTCTGTGCCGGCAATCGGCGGCGTCAGAAAGGCGGCGAGACCGTCCCGCCAGGTGGCGGCAGGGGTGATACGCCACTGATGAATGAGCGGATTGGCCAGCACGTCCCGTACCACACGTTCCGCATCGGCGCGCTGCAACGCCCCGCTGACGAGGTAGAGTTGAGAGGTGTAAACCTCCCCCTGCAGCGAATGATCGTAGATATCTTTGAGCGCTTCGGCTGCAGTCCGTCCGACATTGTCGGTGATGCCCGGTAAAAAACCCACCTGCACGATCCATTGACAATCCGCAGGCGGGCGGCGGGCCCAATAAGATTCTTGCACCACGGCATCGGTAAATAGCGTCTGTCGGGCGGCTTCGAGATCCGTGGCGGACAGCGGTGCATGAATAGTGTACAGCGACGCTGTCCGCATCTGCTCGACGGCCAGGTGGAGATCGTCCTGTAAGGTTTGCTTCAAAGCGTCGCCACGCCTATCCGCCATCCAGGGCGGCGTGGCGACCACGAGAATGTTGACCGAGTCCACTGCGTTCGGTTGCATCGCCAGCGCATCCGTCTAGGCGCGTTTGCGGTTTTTCGCTGCACGTACGAAGGCTAGAAACAGCGGATGGGGCACCAGGGGGCGCGAGAGCCATTCGGGGTGAAACTGCGTGGCCACGAAGAACGGGTGAGGCGCGTAATCGAGAATTTGGATGATGTGATGATCCGGCGTCGTGCCGCAAAAGACCATACCGGCTTCTTCGAGCACGTCCTTATAGGCATTATTGAATTCATAGCGGTGGCGGAAGCGTTCTCGAATGATATCGGCGCCATAAATCGTATGCACCCGCGTTCCCGGCAGAAGCCGGACGTCCTGGCCGCCGAGACGTTGCGTCCCGCCCATATCGCTAATCGCTTCCTGTTCCGGCAGCAGTGAGATGAGCGGTTCCGGGGTTTGCAGGTCGAACTCCGTACTGGCGGCTTTTTCCAAACCGCACACATGGCGTGCGAATTCGATGGCGGCAAGCTGGAAGCCGAGGCAGAGTCCCAAATACGGAATCTGCTGCTCGCGGGCGTAACGGATGAAACGGATCATGCCCTCCGTGCCGCGTATGCCGTATCCGCCAGGCACGATAATGCCGTGGACATCTTCGAGGAGATGCGTGAAGGTGTGGGTCTTCTCATCGAACTCGGTCGTGTCAAGAAATTGCAAATTGATGCGGACCTGCTCTGCCGGTTCGGTGTGTTCCAGGGCATTGGTGATACTGATATAGGAATCCCGCATCGACGAATACTTGCCCGTCACCACGATATTGAGTTGCGGGCCGTAGCGTTTGACATGTTGCACAAAGGTGTCAAACGGAATCGGGTCTTCCTCGCCGGACGGATAGGGCATGTTCAGCCGCAGCCGGCTCGTGGCAATTTCGGCCAGATGTTGTTGCTTGAACTGATGCGGCAGGGTGTAAATACTGTCCGAATCCGGACTGCTGATGACGTGATCGATGGGGACATTGCAATGCAGGCTGATTTTTTCGCGCGTCTTGCGCTGCAGCGTCTGTTGCGACCGGCAGACCACGATATCGGGCTGAATGCCGACTTCCAGGAGTTTTTTCACGCTATGCTGCGTGGGTTTGCTCTTTTGCTCGCCAGTGGACTCGGCCCAGGGCACCATCGTGACATGCGCAAACATGATGTTGTCGCGGCCCTCGTCGATCATCATCTCCCGCGCCGCCTCAATAAAATGCAGATTCTCGATATCGCCAACGGTGCCGCCCACTTCGACTAGCACCATATCGTAGGGACCTTCCTTCGCCTTTTCGCGGATGAGATATTTAATTTCCCCGGTGACGTGCGGCACAATTTGCACATCTCGGCCCAGATACTCGCCACGCCGTTCCTTGGCGAGAATACGCGAATAAATTTTGCCGGACGTCATGTAATTAAAACGGTTCAGGGTCGTGTCCAGAAAACGTTCATAGGTTCCCAGATCGAGATCGCACTCGGTACCATCATCGAGCACAAAGGTCTCTCCATGCCGGTAAGGGTTCAAGGTCCCGGCATCCAGGTTGAGGTACCCGTCGATCTTGATCGTTGATACGGAGAATCCGTTATGTTGCAGGAGACTGGAGAGTGATGCGGTAAAGACGCCTTTCCCAACCCCGGACATGACGCCACCCGTGACAATAATGTACTTGGTACGGCCAATACGATAATGGGGTGGAAAGAAATCGAGGTATTCGGAATCGTCTGTCCGCGTACTGATTTCTTCAAGGTCGAACTCATTCATGGGGAGGTCCTGCGCTTGAAAAGGTTTTAGATAATGACGGGTACGACCGTGTCAGGTGGGACAAGCTATTGCGGCTTGCATTTCCCATAATGTTGGCATTCAGGGGCAGAGATTTCAAGCAAAAATTCAGCAGCTTACAAGGTGAGGTGGGACACATCGTTGAGGCTCACGGCGCGCCAAGCGGTTCCGTCAGCCGCGAGCGTGTGAATGGCGCAGTTGTCGTTGCCGAACGTTCGCTTGCCCGCATACCCCAGCCCCAGGGATTCGAGCCCCAAGACCGTACAGATGCCACTGTGGGTGGCGATAATGATGCGCGGGGCATCGGTAACTTGAAGAATGTCGCGTAGCGCCTGCACGCCCCGTTCGTAGAATCGCCGCCACGTTTCCCCACCCGGCGGCGGCACCTCGTACGGACAGGCGCGCCGCGCCGCATAGCGTTCCGGATCCCGCGCCTGAATCTGGGCCGAGCTCAGCCCTTGCCAGGCGCCAAAATGCATTTCGCGCAGTCCCGGCTTTTGAATCACGCGCAACCCGGTTTCCCGGCCGATGATCTGTGCGGTTTCATAGGCCCGCAACAAGTCGCTACTGTAGAGTGCCGTGGCGCCGACCTGCGTCAGCCGTTGCGCCGCCAGGGCGGCCTGGGCGCGTCCTGCCGCATTGAGTGGGGTGTCGAGCTGCCCCTGGATGGATTTTGCCTGATTCCAGTCGGTCGCGCCGTGCCGCACGATGTAAATGAGGCGCTGCATGGCGCTTAAACCCGCTTCAAACGTGAGCCCTGAGGCGTATCCTCGACCACGTAGTCGAGCTGCCGCAGGTCGTCGCGGATGGCATCGGCTCGGGCAAAATCACGCCGTTTCCGCGCCTCCTGCCGTTCGAGCAGCAAAGCTTCGGCCCGACTATCGTGCGCCTCTGCATCGGGATGTAGCAGGCCGAGCACGGTATCGAAACGCCGCATCAGAGCGCTCACCTGCTGCGCCGCGGCGGCGCTGAGTTGCTTCTGCGCCAAGGCGCGATTGACCTCGCGCACCATTTCAAAGATGGCGCCCAGGGCGCCAGCGATGTTGAGGTCGTCGTCAAGCGAGGTTTCAAAGCGTTCTTGGGTCTGCCGCAGGATGGGCGCCACGTCATACCCGGCGCCACCGGCCGTCTCCAGCGCGTTCATAAAGTCGAGGAGGCGCTGTACCGAATTCTCCGCACTATGCAGACTGTCCAAGGTGAAATTCATCGGTTGCCGGTAATGCGTCGACAGCAGGGCATATCGCAGTCCCCTGGGCTTAAACCCCTTATCCAGGAGATCGCGCAGGGTATAAAAATTCCCCAGCGACTTGGACATTTTTTGGTTGTCCACGAGCAGATGCCGGCAGTGCAGCCAGTAATTGACAAATTGGGTTCCGGTCGCCGCCTCTGATTGCGCGATCTCATTTTCGTGATGCGGGAAAATGTTGTCCTCGCCGCCAGTATGAATGTCGAAATGCGTGCCCAGATACTTCATGGACATGGCCGAGCACTCGATGTGCCAGCCGGGGCGGCCGCGGCCGAGATCGGTATCCCAATAAATCTCGCCATCCTCCCGCGTCCAGGCTTTCCAGAGGGCAAAATCCTGCACGCTGTCTTTGGCATATTCGTCGCTGTCCACCCGGCCGCTAGCGCCGCTCTGCAAGGCCTCGGGATCGAAATGGGCCAGTTTGCCGTAGGTGGGAAAACAGTCGATGCGAAAATACACCGAGCCGTCGGCCTCATAAGCGTAACCGCGCTCCAGGAGCTGTTTGATGATGTCCACCATCTCGGTAATATGATCGGTGGCGGCTGGGTAGACTTCGGCCGGTTCAATGTGCAAGGTCCGCAGATCCTCAAAAAAAGCTTGCTTGTATATCGCCGTGAACTCGTGCAGCGCCATCCCGGCTTGCTGCGAGTCCCGGATCAATTTGTCCTCCACGTCGGTGAGGTTCATGATTTGCGTGACCTCGTAGCCCCGATACTGCAAGTAGCGCCGCAGGAGGTCCTCAAACATGTAGGCGCGAAAGTTGCCAATATGCGCGTAGTTGTACACGGTTGGGCCACAGGTGTACATGCCGACTTTCCCCTGCTTCATCGGCTGAAAAGCTTCTTTTTGTCGGGTCATCGTGTTGTAGAATTGTAACATGAGTGCACAGTGCCTTCTCTGCAAAGGACTCAAGGACTAGGGCCTCTCTACCTTGATATGTGGCGTCAGAGGAAAGATAGGCGTTTTTAGGCGTTTTATGGTGTCTAAATACTTCTAAAGCCGGTCTGAATCACGATGCGGCGATTGTAGCTAGGGGCTCGCGGCTTGTCAACCGGTTTGCGGGATGGACTTGCAGGCCCGTCGCTCAACGCAGCGCTGAAATGGTCTCCTGCGATCGAATATGATGAAAAACTGATTCTCTATCTCAGCTATCAACACAGAGCACCGGATGTACCGTTTTCTCAGGCGCTTAGCCAGACCTTACGCCAGCTTTGGTAGGATCACTTTCCGAGGAATTGGCTGCTCGTCTCAGCCCCGTTGCAGGCCGTCTGCCGCAGATTCTGGAATTAGGTCTGCGCGAATCCAACGCCGCGAATCAATCTTGCGGAAAACGAAGAATGCGCAGAACGGGGTCAGAGTACACTCGTATTGATCTCCTCTCGTCTACGCCGATATCTGAGAATGATGTCCGCAAGCTGTCTATCCGGATCGTTCTTTTGGTATAATAAGAACGAGGAAAGTTCTAGACCGGATTCCCGAGCTATCTAGAAAATTGCCACCGCATTGACGCGGCACTTTATAAGGGTGCGCGTGTCTCCCCATAAAGCCATCGGAAGAAGGATAAACATATGTTTCGCCACATCGATACCTATCTCGAATCCCTCGTAGATGAGGAACGCTTCGCATTTTACCAGGCGGTGTGCGACTTTGGAGAAAAAGAAATCGCCCCGCATCTCTTGACGTGGGAACGTCAACATTGCCTGCTGCCGGATGAGATCATCGCGGCGATGGGCGCCATCGGCTTGTTTGGTCTCACCGTCGACGAACGCTATGGGGGCCAGGGCGGTGACATTCAAGATCTCGTCTTGATGGGACTTGCCCTCGGCTATAGCAGCCACAGTGTCGCGATTACGCCGGGAGCGGCCGCTAGCCTTGGCATTCGCCCGCTGCAGCTCAGCGGCAATGAGGCGCAAAAAGCCGCCCATCTGCCGGCGCTAGCCATGGGCAAGCGGATGTGTATCTTCGGGCTCTCCGAGCCCGGGCGCGGCTCCGATGCGGCCAATCCTGAAGTCACCGCCATCCGCGTCAATGGCACGTGGCAACTGCGGGGCGAAAAGTGCTGGTCGACCAATGCGAAATGGGCCAGTCATATCATTGTCCATGCCATGAGCAATCCCGAAGGGCGTCCAGGCCATCGCTCCACCTGCTTCCTGGTTCCCATGGACGATCCCAACGTGCATTACCAGGAGATGCAGGGCAAACAAGTGTGGATGCAATCCTCCACCGGTGCGATTGCGCTGGATCATGTGGAGGTCGCCGACGACGCCATCATTGGGGAGGAAAACGAGGGATTTAAAGTTATGGCGAACACGCTCAACGGCGGACGGCTGTTCATCGCCACCTTGTCGCTCGCCTCGCTGGCCTACGCCATCGATACCTGTCGCCAGTATGCGCAGGAACGCATCCAGTTCGGAAACCGGCCCATCGGCCGCTTTCAACGGGTGCAGGATGTGATTCTCGACATGGATATTGCCCTCGAGCAGGGTCTGACCTGGTTATTGCATCTGGTCAAACAGTACAATGCGGGTACAATGCCACGGGAGTCTGCCGCCAAAGTGAAGATCGAATGCTCGCGCCGGGCCTCCGAACTCTATACTCTGGCGATGGAAATGTGCGGCGGTGTGGCCTGCCTGGATGAGTTCGGCTTGATGCGTCACGCGCGTGATTTGTTTGTCTGCCGCGTTGGGGAAGGCAGTAACTTCGCCCTCAAAACGCTGGCAACCAAACCTCTGATGCCCGGTATTGCCGATCTGATGCAGTAGTTTAAGTACCTGGACAGAATGACATTATACATTTCTCCAGAGGAAAGATATCAATTTAATTTTGTTTCAGTACTTGTAAGGACGCTCATGCCCCAACGTGTACACAATTTCAATGCGGGTCCCGCGGCTTTGCCTCTGCCGGTGCTCGAGCAGGTGCAACACGACCTGCTCGACTTTGCCGGCTCCGGCATGTCGATTTTGGAAATGAGTCATCGTAGTGCGACTTACGAGCAGGTGCATGATCAAACGCTTGCCGACCTGCGTACGTTGCTCCAATGTTCTGAGGATTATGCGATGATCTTCATGGGCGGCGGCGCCTTGAGCCAATTCGCCCTGGTGGCGATGAATATCCTACCCACCGGGGCCCACGCCGACTATCTTCTGACCGGTACGTGGAGCACCACGGCGCTCAAAGAAGCTCAAAAACTCGGCGATGCCCGCCCGCTCTGGTCCAGTGCCGAGACGCATTTTGACCGCGTCCCTTTGACAAGCGATTATCGTGTCGATCCGGCAGCGGCATATCTCCACTACACCAGCAATAACACCATCGTTGGCACGCAATTTTCCCTGGCGCCGGAAACCGGGGAGGTGCCCCTGGTTTGCGACATGTCCTCGGACATTCTCAGTCAGCCAGTGAATATCTCCCAATTCGGCCTGATTTATGCCGGGGCACAGAAAAATGCCGGGCCGGCGGGCGTCACCATGGTCATCATCCGGCGCGATCTTCTCGGCCGCTGTCCCGCCGATCTTCCCACCCCGTTCAACTATGCCGCGATTGCGGCCGGGAACTCGCTGCACAACACGCCGCCGGTGTTTGCCATTTATATCGTGGGCCTAGTCGCGGCGCACCTGCTGGAGCAGGGCGGTCTCACTGCAATCGCCACGTACAACGAGCAAAAAGCAACGCGTGTCTACGCCGCCATTGACGACTCGGGGGGCTTTTATCGTGGCGGCGCACAGCCCCATAGCCGTTCCCTGATGAATGTCACATTCCGTCTGCCTTCTGAGGAGCTGGAGGCGCACTTTGTCGCCGAGAGCACCGAAGCGGGACTGATCGGTCTCAAGGGACATCGTTCGGTCGGGGGCATCCGCGCCTCCCTGTATAACGCGGTGTCCCTCGAATCGGCGCAAGCCCTGGTCGATTTCATGGCCGATTTTCGCCAACGCAGAGGATAACATCGAATGCGGAATGCGGAATGCGGAATGCGGAATTAAAGATTTAAGGACGCGAAGGTTACGGAGAATCAAAACGCCTTTTTCCTCTTCGCGCTCCTTCGCGTCCTTAGCGGATCCGTTTTTACCCGGCTTTACACGGCGATCTCTGTGTAATAGGCTAATTCGAGAGCCGGGATCGCATCGTGAATCACCTCCATGAAATGCTCCACGAAGATGAACGCCATGTCCTCACGCACGGCTTCTGGAAGTTTCCGCAAATCCTTGGCATTGGCCTTCGGCAGAATCACGCGTGTCAAACCGGCGCGCCGGGCAGCCAGCACTTTTTCTTTGATGCCCCCAACAGGTAGCACCAGGCCGGAGAGCGTGATTTCGCCGGTCATAGCGGTATCGTCACGCACCGGCTTCTTGGCGAGCAACGAGGTCAACGCTGTCGCCATAGCGATGCCAGCCGAGGGGCCGTCCTTCGGGGTGGCGCCGGCCGGGACGTGAATGTGCAGGCCATTCTCGTCAAAACGCCGAGCTTTGATGCCAAACTGCGACGCTTCAGCCCATAGGAGATTGCGGGCGATTTCGGCCGATTCACGCATGACGTCACCGAGCTGACCCGTCAAGGTTAACCCTTTGCCACCCGGCAACGTCTTCGCCTCAACGTAGAGCACATCGCCGCCGGTCGGGGTGACGGCCAATCCGGCGACAACGCCTGCCGGCATCTTTTGCCGCGCCGCTTCGACACGGTAGACCTCCGGCCCCAGCAGCTCCTCCAAGTCTTCCGGTTCGAGATGGGTAGACAACGGTTCTTGCATCGCGACCTTGCGAGCGATTTTCTGCGCCACACGGCCGATTGTGCGCTCCAATTGGCGGACGCCCGCCTCGCGCGCGTACGTACGCGCGTACGTAATGGCTGATCATCCGCTGCAAGGTCGTCTCGGCAAGTCGACATTGCTCGAGCTGCAATCCCGTCTGCTCGATTTGCCGCGGCGCCAGATACTGCTGGGCGATGACGAGCTTTTCTTCCTCGCTATAGCCCGGCAGCGCCAGGATTTCCACGCGGTCGAGCAAGGGCGCGGGAACCGTTTCGATCGTATTGGCCGTGCACACAAAGAAGGTGCGCGACAGATCGAACGGCAAATCGAGGTAGTGGTCCCGAAACGTATGATTCTGGGCCGGATCCAGGATCTCCAGTAAAGCCGAGGCCGGATCGCCCCGGAAATCACGGCCAAGCTTGTCGATCTCATCCAGCATCAGCACCGGATTACGCACCCCGGCCCGGCGCACGGCTTGCAAGATGCGGCCCGGCAACGCCCCGATGTAGGTACGCCGGTGCCCACGCAGTTCGGCTTCGTCATGCATGCCGCCAAGGGAGAAACGCTCAAAGCGGCGGCCCAGCGCCCGCGCGATGGACTGCCCCAGGCTGGTTTTACCCACACCCGGCGGTCCCACCAGACAGAGAATAGGACTCGCCGCATCCGGTTTGAGCGACATGACGGCCAGGTGCTCGATCATGCGATCTTTGACCTCATCGAGCCCGAAATGATCCTCGTTCAAAATCGTTTGCGCCTGGGACAAATCGAGCTGGTCTGTGGTCTCCGTCATCCAGGGCAACTCCAACGCGAAATCTAAATAACTCCGCAACACCTGATAATCCGGCGCTGCCGGCGCGAGTTGCTGCAAGCGTCCCAATTCACGTTCGAGTTCCGCGCGGATGTCGTCAGGCAGCTCGGCCTCGTCCAGGCGTTGCCGCAAGAGGGCGGCCTCGTCCTGCTCGCCGTCTTCACCCAGCTCTTTTTTGATCTGCTTGAGCTGCTGCCGCAACACATAGTCGCGCTGGTGTTTGTCCAATTCTTCCTGCGCGTCGCCAGCGATTTTGTGCCGCAGCTCCAGAATCCGCACCTCTTTCGACAGGCGTTTATGCACCTGTTGCAACAGGTTTGGCACCTGATCGACCGCTAATAGTCCAACCGCGGCCGCGGTCTCTATATTGAGCAAGGTGATGACCAGATAAGCCAGCGTCGCCGGGTCTTCCGTCTGCATCAGCAGCGCCGCCATGTCTTGAGGCACGCCTCCCAGTTGCCGCACGGCCTGCCCAACCAATTCCCGGATATTACGGAAGAGCGCAGCCGTTTCCTCCGACGTATCGCGTAGCTGCGGCAACGGCGTCACGACAGCCTGGAGATAGGGCGAGGTCTGCGTGGCCGCGTCAAGGGTAACCCGCTCCATCCCTTGCAAAAAGACCTGCAGCACGTTGTCCTGCCGCGGCAGCACACGGGCGACAATAGCCAGCGTCGCGGTGGGATACAAGTCGTCCAACCCGGAAACGGGTTTTTCGGGATCGCGCTGGACTGCCACCACGATCTTCTGCCCCTCTGAAGTCTGTGCCGCTTCCACGGCAGCCACGGATTGAGGACGCCCCACCGCAACGGGCATGAAAAGGTCAGGAAATAACACGGTGTTTTTGAGGGGCAATACCGGATAAGCCGTTTGCGATGACGCGTGTGCCATACCATTTTCCTCCGTATCAGTGCCTGAACAGACTTAAATTCATCTCTTTTCTCTGGAAAAACGATGCCGCTCATGTTGTCCAGGAACTTACCAATGCTGACATGCCGTTTCCCCTGCCGGACAGCGGGCAGGGTCCTCTCCCTGCCCGGTTTGCCGCCGCGCTAGCTCACCTTCACCTCGACCTTGCGAGCCTTCGCCGCTTCTGCCTTGGGGAGGTGGAGCCGTAACACGCCATGCGTCAGCTCGGCAGCGATGTGGTCGGCATCAATCGCCTCGCCGAGTTTGAATTGCCGAAACACGGATGGCACGCCGTATTCCCACCCACCGTTGCCACCCGGCGCAACGTAGCTGGCATGCCCACGAATCGTCAGCACATCGCGGTCCACCCTGACGTCCAAGTCGTCCTGTGCGACCCCTGGAACATCAGCGACCACGACCAGCCCCTCTGCGGTCTCAAAGATATCGACCGGCGGCGCCACAAAGCGCTCCTTTTTCTTCTCTTCCGGCGTGCTCACATTCGTCTCCTCGTTAACCGCGACTGCCTGCTCAGCCATCTGTATATCCTCCAATCTTGTCTTTTTTTCCATTCCGCATTCCGCATTCCGCATTCCGCATTCGTCCTAGGCTGCCTTGACGCGGATCTGCTTCGGCTCGGCCTTCTCCACCTTCGGTAGCGTCACGATGAGTATCCCATGGGTATATGACGCGCTAATGCGATCCACATCAATCTCAGCCGGCAGGATGACACGGCGCGTAAACGTGCCGGCAGCCCGCTCCTTGCGGTAAAACACCTCCGGGCTATGGCCGTTTTCCGCCTGCGGTTTCTCCCCCGACAGCGTCAGGACATGGCGCTCGACCGCCAGATCCAGCGACTCGGGATCCACACCCGGCAACACGGCTTCGACATATAGAGCCGCCTCGTCCTCACGGAGCCGGAGCGCCGGATAGCGACCGGCAGAGGCGCCGACGAAGGGGCTGCGGGCTGACCGAACCGGCGTCGAGGCGGTCAAGCCGTTCAAAATGGCGTCCATCTCACGCTGCAGGGTATCGATCTCTTTCCACACGTGATGCTGTATCATGATGATCATGCTCCTTAGGTCATATGTCGTATGGATCAGGGCCGCTGCGGCCAGCGACCTCGTTGCCCCTGTTAGAGAGCAAGAGCCGTGCCAACATTTCAACCCATTGATTTCATTTGTATTAATATGTTTCACAGCTTTTCTATAGCGCTCTTATGCCGTCGCCCCTCGGCGGTGCAACGTTACGTTGCAACACCTGTGACGTCGCATGCAGGACGTGACGCTGACATGATAAGATATGATCCAAACTCAGAGGCTATCAATAGAGTTTGGCTGCCAAAATTAGAATTGCTGGCTCGGCAGGGGTTGGGTTTGACACGAGAGAAAGACAGGCGTAGGATGCTACCTTGCCAAAGCGAACCGCAGAATATCACGTGCTCTCCCAGGTCGATTCGGACGGGCTGACAACAGAGATCGAACCGAAGGCGCAGCCGGATATCTTCCGACGAGAGGAAGGGCTAGGGTGCGCTTTTTTTGTTGGTGAACCCCTAGGCAAGAGGAGGAACGATGGACACCGGCTGGCCGTGTCAGCATGGATAGGTCGCGTTTTTGTCCTTGGCAACCGTCGTCGGTAGAAGAGGAGGAACAGCGATGCGAGGTTTCACGAGAGGTTGCAAGTTGAGGCTGCTTTTTCTCAGTGTGATGATGCTCATGGGCCTGTGGGCCGCACCGTTTGCTGTAGCGGAGGAAACGCCGCGTTATGGTGGGATTTTGAAGGTGGCCATTGCCGGTGATCCACCCAGCCTGGATATCCACCAGGAGCGGACCTTCAAAGTGCAAATCCCAATGATGGCTTGCTACAACACCCTGATGCACTATACCCCGGGGAAGTACCCCGAGACTTCCTGCGATTTGTGCACCGAGTGGACCGCCTCCGACGATAACATGACCTACACGTTCAAGCTGCACAAAGAGGTGAAATTTCACGACGGCAGCGACCTC
>CBCXVS010000002.1:64375-102034 GCA_965178525.1 uncultured bacterium
ATGTCAACACGTCGGCCGACGTCAAGGCCTCATGGGAGAAGATCATCTAGCCCCAAAAGGCCTACCCTGGCAAGGGGGTGGTGAGCACGCACAAGGCCTACTATCAGGTGATGGTGGAGAAGATCGACGCCCCGGACCGCGACACCGTAGTCTTCCATTTGAAATACCCCGCGGCGTCGTTCATTCCCCTCATGGCGCATCCGGCCCGGCCGATTTATGCCAAGAAATATCTCGATCAGGATCCCCACTATTACAAACGACATGTCATGGGGACGGGTCCGTTCAAATTCAAGCAATACGTGCGGGGATCCTACCTGGAACTGGAGCGCAACCCGGACTACTGGGTCAAGGGACGACCCTACCTGGATGGCGCGAAGTATTTCATGATCAAGGACCTGTCAGCCCGGGCCAAGTCAGTGCGCTCGGGCCGCACCGATGTGGAATTTCGCGGCTTCCCCCCGGCCGAAGTGGAGGCGATGCAAAACCAGTTGGGCGACCAGGTGACGGTGCGGTATCCGCCGCCGTCGATCTTCTGGGGCGTGGCCTTCAATATGGATCAGAAACCCTTCAATGATGAACGGGTGCGCCAAGCGCTGTCGTTGGCCGTGGATCGCTACGAGATGGCCGAAACGCTCTATCCCTTGAGTGGTTTGGGCACCGTGCAGGCCATCCATCCCCCCGACAGCAAATGGGGCCTGCCCCAGGAAGTCTTGCAACAATTGCCCGGCTATGGCAAAGACGCCGAAGCGAATCTCAAAGAGGCTAAACGTCTGCTGGCAGAGGCCGGCTATCCCAATGGCTTCAAGACGGTGCTGATGAACCGTGCGGTGAAACTGCCCTACATCGACTTTGGAGTGTACCTGATTTCATCCTGGAAGAAGATCGGGATCGAGGCCGAGCATAAGCTGGTGGAGAGTGCCAGCTGGATCAAGGACCTACGGTCCAGGAACTTCCAGTTGGCGGTGGACCCCGGGGGCAGCATTTCCGGCGATCCCGACGAGCTCCTAGTCCGCTGGATCACCGGAGAGCCGAACAACTATGGGCGGTTTAGTGACCCCCGCGTCGACGAGCTGTTCCAGCAGCAGCGCCGGGAGGTTGATGAGGCGAAACGGATTGAACTGGTGCATGAGATGCAGCGTGCCATCTTCGACAAGTCCTGGTGGCTGCAGGGCTTAGGCTGGACCCGCATCGAGGTCCGGTCGTCTCGGATCCGCAACTACGAGCCGCACCCCAGCCACTGGGACAACCGGCGGTTGCAGGACGTGTGGTTGGCCGAGAAGTAAGCGTGACGGCGACATCGCCGAGGACGACGGGCCAGGCATCGGTCTCCATGGCCTCGAGCACGGCTTCGGCGATCGGCACGATATGGGGCTCAAATTGATAGCGCTGCTCCCAGGCGACATCGCGCAATGACGCAGCGACTTCATGGGCCAAGTCGGGCGCTTGATTCGTCGTGACCAGCACGCTCAGCCCGGTTGCCGGACTGTCGGCGTAGGCCCAACCGCCAACCGTGGTAACGTCGAGGATACGCGCGTCGCGCCGCATGTGGTTCAGGCCGCGCCGCACCAGATCTTCCATGGACCATCCCGGTGCAATGCGTTGCTTTTGCAACGACGGCACGAAGGGTGGCTGCTGCAGAGTCGCGGTTGGATGTATCCGGCCGCTGCCGATACCCGCCATGAGGTGTGCCGCCTGTTGGCCGCGTTCGTAAAAATCGTAGTGCGGGTTGGTTTTGACGCCGATCAGCACACTGGCATGTTGCACCAACTCCGGCGTGATATTGGCGTGGCCGTCCAACGTGGCGATGATCGCGGGCTGGCCGCCGACAACATCTCGGATGGCCGTCAACAGGGAGCCTTCAGGATCACGGTCGCCTTCGCTACCGCCGCCGCCGTGCAGTTGCAGAAACAGGCCAGCGACTTTCCCGGCCGCTTGCAATGCCTGACGAAATTGGGTTTCTACCCAGGCTTATGGGTCGGCCGTGACCATACCGCCGAGTCCCGGTGCAATCAACGGAATCGGGACGATCTCAAAGCCATGGTCTTCTGCCCCGGACAGAAAACCGCCGAGAGCCGTGCGGCCGCCACGATGCGGCGCCAGCACCGCATCGCCCGTGCGTACCGCGCCTTCGCAGCGCGCCGCATGCGTACCGCGCCTTCGCAGCGCGCCGCATCGGTGCGTCGGGTGCTAAAGGAATTGACGCAAACACTATAGCCGCCAATGGCCACTCGCATGATCCCATCTCCTTTCGTCCATATGCCATATCGATACGCGCATCTGGGCGGTGCATTATCTCGCATGTGCGGTGACAATACCACGGTGAGAGCCGAGAAAAGGGGGCACAGATAGCAACAGACGACCGGATCGGATATACTCGCAAATCGCTTACGCAAGAAACCGGAGAGGATGAGGTGGATACACTACGGATGAAAGCACGGTATCTCTCACTGACTCCATTGATATGCTGGCAACACGTGCCGCGCCCGGCGCCCTGGGCTGATCAGTTCGGCCGTGAAGCGCCTCTAGAGGTGGAAATCGGTTTTGGGAACGGGGAATTTCTCGTGCGCCAGGCGCAAACGTGCCCGGATCGCAATGTGGTTGGGATCGAATTAGAGTGGGGCTCTGTGCAGCGGGCCCTGCGCAAAATCGCCCAGGCACAGGTGGCGAACGTGCGCCTTCTTCAGGTTGATGCGCGCATTGCTTTGGAACAGCTCTTTGTGCCGCAGTCGCTGCAGCGTGTCTACGCCCTCTTCCCCTGCCCTTGGCCCAAGGATCGTCACATCAAGCATCGCCTGTTTTCCTCGACATTTCTCATCTTACTCAACAGCCGTTTGCTCCCGGAAGGCGAGGTGCAGCTCGTCACCGACCACAAGGCGTATGCCGAATGGGTGTTCAACCAGGTTCCCGGAACGGGTTTCGAGGTGCGATGCGAATCGATTCCGCCGCAGTTTCGTACCAAATACGAACGCAAATGGCACAGCCAGGGCCAGCAACAATTCTATCACCTACAGCTGGCCAAGCATCAAGAACAGCGCATGCCGCTGCAAGAGGACGTCGCCTTGCAAACCTATCGCGTCGACCATTTTGATCCGGATCATTTCCAGCCGACCAACGAACGCGGCGCCATCACGGTCGAATTCAAAGACTTTCTCTATGATCCGGCACGCCAACGTGCGATGGTGCGCATCTTTGCAGGAGAAGAAGGCTTGACACAAGATTTTTGGATTGAAATTGCTCATGGCAAAGCGGGCGCGTGGCACATCCGCCCGGCACGTGGCTGCTCCTTGGTCCCGACGGTGAGCGTACAACGAGCATTGGATCTGGCGCGGGACGCGACAAAGAGCTATTAGCTGTTAGCTGTTAGTTAAAAAAGAAGAGGCAAGATCTCTTCTTCCAGCGTTTTAGCTGATAGCTGATAGCTAAGAACTTTGCGGGTATGGCTGCAACACTTCCACAAGCTGCGTACAGCTCGACTCGAAAACCGCTACGGTTTTGGCTCTGGCGACGTTTGTGGCAGCTCCCTTTTGCTGCACGCTCTTGGGCGAGTTCGGGGCAGAGGTCATCAAAGTAGAACGGCCCGGTATGGGCGATGACCTGCGTCGGCTGGGACGGCCTGTCGACGAGGGTCCGACCTATTGGTGGCTGATTAAATCCCGCAACAAGAAATCGATCACGTGCAACCTGCCCACGCCTGAAGGGCAGGAGTTGATCAAAAAACTGGTGGCGCAGGCGGACATTCTGGCAGAGAATTTCCGGCCCGGCACGTTGGCACTTGGGTTACGACGATCTGCAGGCCATCCATCGCGGCCTGATCATGGTGCGCATTTCCGCCTTCGGACAAACGGGTCCCTACCGCGAACAACCCGGTTTCGGCCGCATCGCTGGCGCCGTAAGCGGCATTACGTATATCTCCGGGTATCCCGACCGGCCACCCGTGACGCCCGGGACCGCGACGATCCCCGATTACCTCGCCGGTACGTTTGGCGCGCTGGGCGCTCTGCTTGCCTTGCAGCACCGGCACCGCGCGGGCGAAGGTCAAATAATTGACGTCGGGCTGTACGAACCGATGCTCCGTATGCTCGACGAGTTGATTCCGCTCTACGGCGCCTACGGTGACATTCGGGAGCGCATCGGCTCCGGGACGGCGCATGTCGTACCCCACAATCACTATCAGAGCGGCGATGGCAAATGGATCGCGATTGCCTGTACGAACGACCGCATGTTCGAGCGCCTGGGGCAAGGCGCCATGCAGCAGCCCGAACTCTTGGAGCCGTTCAACACCATGGCCGAGCGTCTGCAACGGCGTGAGGAGTTGGATGGCTTGGTGCAAAACTGGGTAGGCCGGTTCGAGGCCAAAGAGGCCCTGGCCAAACTCGAAGCGGCAGAAGTGCCGGCGTCGCTGGTGTACAGTGTGCAGGATCTCTTTGCCGATCCCCATATTCTTCTTCTTCTTTCTTCTTTCTTCGCGTTTCTTCGCGCGCGCGACAATATCCTGGAATTTCCGCACCCGCTCGGTGGTCTCCTGCATATGGTCGGCGTCATGCCCAAGCTGAGCTTGACGCCGGGCACGGTCGAGGAGACTGGCCCCGTCGAGGTCGGTGCCCATAATGAGGAAATTTACTGCGGCCGTTTGGGCCTCTCACACGGGGATCTCGAGGCGTTGCGCCGCCGCGACATGATTTAATTGGCTTGGGATGCCTGTTGAGGTCGTCGGCTTGAGGCGGTTGGGTGGCCGGACTATAATTAGCCAATATGTCTTTGGCTTTAAGTGATGATAGAGCAACAGAAAGATGCTATGCAGCCAGCAGAAAAAGCTCGTCTGAGAAAATTTTACAACCGGCTCGCCGATAGGCCACTGGAGCCGGATGATCCATTTTATGAGCCGTTTGTGGAAACGATGGATAGCGAGGGGGACCCGATCGCCGACCTCGCCACTCGTATCTTGTGGAGTGAAGCGGCCAGCGTGAATTTGCTCTCTGGTCAGCGCGGCAGCGGCAAAAGCTCCGAGTTGCGCCGGTTGCGTAAAATCTTGCGGGATGAAGGATGTGAGGTCTTTTTGTGTGACATGCGCGACTATATGAACCTGACAACCCCAGTGGAAATTACCGATTTTCTGATGTCGGTGATGGGTGCATTGAACGAGGAGGTACATCAGACATACCGAGAGGACATCGCACGCGAGAGTTACTGGACGCGTCTCATCGAGTTCCTCACGACGGATGTCAACATTAAAGACCTGAAGTTCGAAACCGGCTTTGCTGGGAGTAAAGTCGGCCTCACGGCGTCGCTCAAAGACGATCCGAGCTTCAAAAGCCGGCTACAGGAACACCTGCGTGGCTATGTCGCTCGGTTGGTGCAGCAAGCGCATGAATTTGCCACCGAAGTCGTTGACCTCATCCGCAAGCGGCACGACGACCCCGATAAGAAGGCGATCATGATTATCGACTCCGTCGAGCAGATTCGCGGCGTCGGTTCGGAAGCGGAGGACGTCTATAAGAGCGTCGAGAATCTCTTTTCCGCCCATGCTGACAGTCTGCACCTGCCTCTCTTACATGTTGTGTATACGATTCCGCCCTATCTCACCCCCTTAGCGCCCGGCCTCGGGAGGATTTTAGGTGGTGGCACGGTATGCAGTCTTCCCAGCGTCCATATCCAGGATCGTAAGCGGCAACCCGACGAGGATGGCCTGGAAATCATGGCACGTATTGTGAACCGGCGCTACGGCACCTGGCGCCAAATCTTCACGTGGGAACAACTACAGCGCATGGCACTTGCAACTGGCGGGGATCTGCGCGACTTCTTTCGTCTGGCCAAGGATTGTTTAGTGAAAGCTTCAGCCATGAGAGACATGACGCTACCGCTGCAGGACACGGTGATCGAAAATGCCGAAAATCACCTGCGCCGCGACATGCTCCCCATCGCCGCCGAGGATGCTGCCTGGCTGCACCGGATTGCCGTAAGTAAGAAACCCGAACTGGGCAGCATCACAGAATTGCCACGCCTGGCGCGGTTTTTCGATACCCACCTCGTTTTGAATTACCGCAATGCTGAGGACTGGTACGACATTCATCCTCTGCTGCGAGCTGTCCTGGAAGGTGACACAGCGTGAACGCATCGCTTGCTCTCACATCTCAAGGTGAAGAAACATGGCTGAACTTGCGCTATCATGTCGAGTGGGCCGAAAGGTTTGCCCTGATTCTCCTGTTTTCCTCCAACCGGGCTTTACACAACCTCCTTTGTGAGCGCTTGGCAGCAATCTACCGCACCCGTGTATCCCATCTGCAACGGCTCACGCCGAACTCAGCATCCACGCTTGTCGAAGACGTCTTGGCCCTCATTCGGACACCGCCCGAGTTATACGAGCATGCTGCCGCCCCATTGTGGCTTGATCTTTCTATGGCCAGGGACGAGAACTGGGATCGTGACTGCAGTACGCTACTTGCACGTCTTAACGAACACCGTGAGCTCCTGCGCCAGAGATTGTGCCGTCCCGTCATTTTGGCCCTGCCTGCGGATTACGCCCAACGATTTCGTGAACTTGCCCCTGACCTGTGGTCGATTCGCGACTTCAGCCTCAACCTGGACGAGGTCGAGTTGGCCAAGCTGCCAGTTGAATCAGATGATGCTAATGGGGCTGCCGTTTTGTCGTCGGCCATGTATGACAAGGAGCTACGAACGCGCGCTGCACCCACGCCAACGTTTTTCGACGAAGCCCAATGGCGCGAGTGGGAACGGCTGAAGCAGAGCAATGCGAAGAGTCGGGAGGTGCTTTGGGCAGGCTGGCGCGCCATGGATGCCGCATTAGAGGCCAAACAGCTTCAACGAGCAGAGCAGGTTGCGGACGACGTGCTCAAGTTGGCCCGAGAACTCGGCGCCAACGCCGGCGACACGCCCGAGACCATTCGCGACCTCGCCATTTCCCTCGAGCGCATCGGCGATATTGCCCGCGCCCAAGCCCGACTCGACGCCGCCGACCGCGCCTATCAGGAAAGTCTCGACCTCCGGCGACGCCAACGCGAGCGACTCGGCGACACGCCCGAGACCATTCGCGACCTCGCTATTGCTCTCATGAACGTTGGCAATACGGCCGAGGCTCGCAGGCAACGTCATGAAGCGACAGCATGGTTGCAAGAGGCGTTGCTATTATGGCGCCGTTTGAACCTGGCGTTTCCGGATAGCGAGGAATATCAAGAGGCAATCGCAGACTTAGAGCAGCGTCTCACGGCTCTCTAATCGATCAACAGGATATGATAAGATAGGACGGACTCAGATACGGCGGGTCTGCGGGCCAGCCTCACAGGAATCGCACCAACAGACATGGCAATTCCCGCTCTGCAGGCCCGCAAGGCTGAAGCCGGGTTCCAGCCTCAGCCCTCAGACGACATTACGGATGCACATAGACGTTATCGAAGCGCGCCTTGATGGCGGCGTACGGGCGTTCCCCCGCCGTGCAGTTCGCAGCCTCTGAGCGGAGTTCTAAACGCTGATTCGAGAAAACCGACAACGCTGCGTCGTCCTCGGTGTAGGTAATCTCCTCAGTCATCTCCTCGTGTTTATTATTTTTCCAGAAGGACACACTATTGGTTTCCGGATGCCATTGCATGGCGAGTTTTACCCTTTCATTCCGCTTCACAACGCCTAAAGCCACATGCGCGAAAGCCCGGCTCCGCTGACATCGCCTGTCGAGACAATAGAATAGGAACCCGCGAGCACGGAACATATCGCCTTCATCCTCGGAATCCGAAGACCGGAACACCTCAACGACAGCTCCGACGTCACCTTCTGCATCGCTTGGCTCGGTGCCGGACCCATCGTTGAATAAAAACATGACGCCGCGCGCTCTCGCCATGGAAGCGGAAGAGCCCGGGACCTCACAGCCCTGAAGGCTCAACGCTTTGACCTTCAACTTGAAGCCCAAGCCCGTCATGGCATAGTCGTTCGGGAATCGGAGCCGGTTGCGGCTGATACGCCGACCGGTGTCCGCATCGTCCCCCCCGAACACCCGTTGGGCCATTTCCAGCCAGCCACCCATGATTCGCCGCACGAATTCCAGCTCGCCAGCGTCCGCTTGCTGACCGTACCATTTGGTAGGATCCAGTCTTTTCTGCTTAAAGTTGTCGTAGAGTTGAAACTGCGCCTGACTGGATGCCGGAAAAGCTACCCCTACACTCAAGGCTATCCATATCGTTAGGATCAGGGTGCGCAATATCTACTGAGCCATAATTTCTCCTTTATTGTTGAGCACAGGCCCTACATGCTTACATGGTGACAAAGAACCTGTTATATCGGCTGGGACGACACCAAGCTGTACGATAGGTATCACAGTGCTCCTGTGACGCGCCTCACCCGTAGCTTGCGGCTAGCGATGCGGAAATTTATCCGATCTTTCTGTGATATTTTGATGACGCCGCTGCCACAAAATTGACGTTGCTATACACGGTGCGCAGCGATTGTCGGCATGATGTAACATCACCCTAATGGTTTCATACGGCCTCGCCGCCTATGCCCTCGGCTCTCTGTTCAGCCCCTTGGCATAGTTCTTGCTCATTCTGCCTTGGAACCCATCCTGCGTTTTTTCCTTTTCACCTTTTTTGACTCCGTATGACGAGCGGCACGATGCGTCGCAGCCTCACGGCTCGCCATGGCATCGCAAGTCGGAATACATCACGTATGTCGTACAAACCATTACGCTTCGGACGACCACGATACGCCGGCATACTGGCGGGGGTTGGCGGCACGCTGAGCATCTGGCTGCTGGGTCTTCTGGGTTGCTTGGATATGTTGCAGTACCCCTTATACGACGCCTTTATGCAATTTCCACTGACGGCGCCATCGACAAGGCCGGCCGTTCTGCTCATCTCCTATGACGCTCAAGAGCATGAGGCGGGAACTTGGACGGCCCTGTTGGAACAATTGCAGCAGTATGAAGCCGCCCAAGTGATTTTCACGGCGCCGCCCCCCCAGGCGTCAGCGGCGTTCTATCAACACGCCGCGCACGATGGCAACGTCATATTCGGACGCAGACTGTGGCGGCGTGCAACCGATACGGACCATCTCATCCTGGAAGCACACCCTGCGCCGGCTGACATCTCCCTGGCCTTTGGGGTGGTGCACACACCACCCGCCCACCGCGGCATGCATTGGCGTCAACACGCCGCGGTGACGGCAGATGGCCAAACCTATGCGGCGCTTGAGGTGGTGGCCGCGCAGGGACGTCTTGGGCCGCACGCATCGCTGCCCACAGAGCCGTATCGGATTCATTTCAGAAGAGGCAACCGCAGTGCCGCACGTTAAACTCGAACGCGCCTTGGCGGGAGGATTGGTCTCCGAACTCGTGCGCGGACGTAGCGTGCTCATCGGCCCCAACAGCAGCGGGAGCCTGCTCGGCTTGCATACCCCCCTGCACCCGCATCACGCCACTGTCTCGATGCTTGAATTTCATGGTTTCGCCTTGGAGACACTGCTCTCTGGCAGCACGATTCGGCAACCGGGAACGGTCCCGACGCTGTGCGTGCTCTTTGTCTTGGTGGGCTGGAATATCTTTCTCTACCAGTGGATCAACATGCGCCTGGCGTCATGGCTGACGGTGGGACTCATGGCGCTGTACGTGCTGATGGCCTGGGCGGTCTTTTCGTTGACGGCGTTCTGGCCGCCCATTGCCGAAGCCCTGGTGGCGCAAGTTGGCGTTTTTCTATTGGTCTTTCGCGAAAAATCAATTGTGCGTGAACTCGCCCTGCGCCGGATGCTGCTGGCAGCCTCCGCACAACTGCAAGAGCGCGTCGCCGCGACCAGCTTCTACGCCTCCCAAGAACACTGGACCCAAGTGGTCACCATGCTCTCACAAACGCTCGATCTGAATCGGCTGATCCTCCTCGACCGCGTCATCGGCGATCACCGGGTGCGCGAAGTTATCGCCTGGCAATGTTCCTTAGACGACATATATGAGCGCCGCCGCGACTATCATCGTGAACCCTACAATACGGCCATTCGAGAGCGACGCTTGGTCAAGACCGTCGAGCGCCGTTTTTTCCACAGTGCGTCAGCGACCGAAGACCAATATCTCAAGCCACTTATCTTCGCTGGCGACGTCTTTGGCTTCTGGGCGTTTGCGATTGAACCGGAGAAGGCGGCAGCGATCCCGCAGTTCGAGACGGTCATTGACGAATTTGCCAGTCAAATCACGATGCTCTTATATCGCCGGCAGCAATGGCTAGAGCAACACCACGCGGAAATGCGGCATAATGTGCAACGTTATTTGCAGCTCGAAGGCGGCGATCAAACGTACAAATCGCTCGACACCTCCGTCACCTTTCTCACCCAGCGTCTCAACCGATTGGAAAATGTTTTTGCCCATCTCGGTGTCGCTACCATTGTTTACAATCTCTTTGGCAATGTACTACATGCCAACACACGGATGGTTGAGTTGATGAAATTCTCAACCTTCATGCCTTATCATATGACGGCACTTGATCTGATCGTCGTTCTCTACGGTGTAGATATCGGAGAAGCACGTGGTTTCATACGGCGTATTATATTCGAAAAAGATACGATTACGATTCCTGCAATATTGCCGAAGCATCATGAGAACAGTTATATTCTAAATATTAGTCCTATTGTTCATGGTGACTCTAATTATATAAATAATATAGATGAAATTCATCCTTTTCATATCATAGGTATTTTATGTGAACTCGTCGATGTAAGTGATATCCAGAAAATTCATGATATCAAAATTAAACTTATTAAGTGGGTTTATGACCAAACACGTCACGATCTTCAATCTATTATTCAATCTAAACCTCTCGTAGAAAAAGAATACCTCACTGAAGATTCACAGAAACAAAATATGTCTACTCTTACTTCGACGATAAATAATTTCTCTTCTATCTTAGAAAATATAAATAGTATTCTTAATATTGACTCTCAACACAGAAATATGAATGTTTATCCTGCTGATATAAAAGATATGATAGATTTGTCATTACAACAATTCCAGCGTGAATCGTCATTTAAAAATATCGTTTTTTTTGTCAATGGCCCGGACCATACAAGTCTCGCCTTTACTTCACCAACAGAGATGAAATACGTTGTGCATGCTATCCTCAGCCTACTCATAGACGACGCCGTCGACAATAGCAACATCATCATCGACGTGCACGAGGAGATGGGAGAAATCCTGTGCGCCTTCTCGAATACCGGCTTTGGCATGCCCAATGATCGTTTACAGGAATATCTCTTGGGCGATGCGGATGTCATCTCGGACAAATTCAAAAAACTTCGACAGGCCTTCCACTTCGTCTCGAAATGGGATGCCGACTTGCAAGCCTGGAGTGACATGGGTGTTGGCATGCGTTTTCATGTCAAGCTCAAGGGTTTTATGTAGTGGTGATCGAGCCCTTTTACATCTTTCCCGAAGGTGCCCTGGATAGCTCCGTGATCACCACGGTCTGGGTCGGCGTGTTGGTCCTCGTCTTCTTTCACTTGCGGCTGGGGTGGGTGCTCTCCGGCCTGGTTGTTCCCGGTTATCTGGTCCCGCTCCTGATCGTGAACCCCTGGGCCGCCTGGGTCGTGTTTGGCGAAGCCTGTATGACCTACGGCGTGGTCTGGTGGTTCTCAGAATACCTCTCGCAGTGGGGCCGGTGGAGTAATTTCTTCGGGCGCGACCGCTTTTTTGCTTTGGTGCTAGGCAGCGTCGTGGTGCGCCTGACGTGCGATGGCTGGCTCCTTCCGGCCCTGGGGGAATGGCTGACGACGCAGTGGCATATGCAGTTTGATTATCGCGCCAATAGGGTTGTTCCCCAATAGTTAATGAGGTAGGCTATCCTCCCCCAAACGATGGAGGGAGCCCAGCCAGGTCATTGGTTATCCGAGATGATCGGCAGATGAAAGCCTTAACCGGTGTGTCTCAGACGCAATTTGACTTCTTGCTGCCCGCCTTCAGCCACGTCTATCAACAGGCTCAGCAAAAACGCTATGAGGAGGGTGTCCAAGCTGGCAAACGCAGCCGAAAGCCGGGTGCAGGTATCAAAGGCAAATTACCCACTCTGTCAGACAAACTCCTGTTCGTTCTATATTATTACAAGACGTATCCGACGTTTGATGTTCTTGGTGCACAATTTGGTATGGTACGTTCGAAAGCGAATGAAAATCTCCATAAGCTCTCTCCCATCCTGTATGACACGTTAGTGCAGTTAGACCTCATGCCTTATCGAGAGTTGAAGACCCCAGAGTCGTTGAGGGAGGCGTTGTCAGGTGTGGATCAACTGATTATTGATGCGACTGAAAGAAGCTATCGCCGGTCACAAGATGAGACGACCCAACGTGAACACTATAGTGGTAAAAAAAAGCCATACGCTGAAAAATACAGTGATGTCGATGCCGGATAAATGGATCGTCTTTCTGGGCCGTACGTTTAGTGGTCACAACCATGATTACAGCATGTTAAAACAAGAGTTCCCACCGGACTTAGACCGGTTTAGTGACGTAGAAGTTTGGGTGCACCTGGGTTATCAGGGGATTCAGTCGGACTACAAAGGCGAAATGCTTGAGATTCCACACAAGAAACCCCGGAAGAGCAAGACGAATCCGACTCCAGAATTGACGGCGGAGCAGCAGGCGGCGAATTATGCCGTGAGTCAAGTTCGCATCTTGATCGAACATGCCATCGGCGGTATGAAGCGTTTCAACATTTTGGTGCAGCGTTTCCGCAACCGCAAAGATCACTTTGAGGATGATTCGGTGGGCATCTGGGCTGGGCTAGGGAACCTGATCTTATGCTATTGAGGAACAACTCTAATCTCCATAGCTTCGGTTTGATTATCATTGCGTTGCTCGCCAATCAGTTTTGGAAGACGGGCTGGGTCAGGGGATTGCCACAAGTCGTGATCACATGTGGTATCACCTATGCGCTGGTACGGTATGGGCTGATGGCGTGGACCAATTTCTCGATCAGTAGCTTGGGATACATGTATGAAGACTTTGCCGTATCGATCCTTGGCAGTCCGAAAGCCTATATGATTACGATTACGACATCGCTCATTGCCTCACGGATGAATCTGCATTATGGCTGGGATTTCGATGGCATCTTAATTCCCTCACTCCTGGCGCTGCAATGGTCTCAGCCGATGAAAATTCTCACCTCGTTTGTGGAAACGTATTTTCTGCTCATCACGGCCAATCTCATCTTGCACACCCCTTTGTGTCAACGGATGACCATCGAAGGGGGACGAAAGATCTTGCTGTTTTTCAATATCAGTTTTATCTACAAGATGCTCTTGGGATACATCTTGCTGTGGTATTTTCCCCAAGTCAAAGTGACTGATTTCTACGGATTCGGCTATTTATTACCGACGCTGATGGCCGTCAAGATGCACGACAAGGGGATTGCCACCCGACTGACCAGAGCCACCTTGCAAACCTCGCTCGCCGCCGTGCTCATCGCCTGCATACCGGGCTTTGCCTTGACCCATCTTCCGGCGCGGTGGTCGCCTCCGGCAGCGGCTGAAGCGACATGGCCCACACAGGACGCGCCCGATAGCCGGCTGCTCGATGTCATTCGTGAGGAGAAAGCGATCCTCTATCACCGCCGCCTTCCGGACCCCGCGGCCCTTCCCGTGCCACATGAACTCGACATCTTTGCGGCCGCCGTCCGCACCGTGCTGGCGTTGACAAACCAACCCAATCCGCGTCTTCTACAACAAGCCCGGACGCTACTGGCACAAGTCAACTTTCGCCTCGATACGATCCAGGAACGCTATCTCTATCTGCATGAAAACGCGCCGCGCCATGGCTGGGGGACGTATGTCTTTGATCTGCAGGCGCCCCCACATGGCCTTTTGGTAGAAGTCCCAGTACCGATCGAAGCACGCAGTGTCCTGGAAGCAGCGACGCAGTTGTTCATAACCGCCTCCGGCCGAGCCCTGGCCATCGCGGGCACAGGGCCACGCCCACAGGGGGGGAGCGCCGCCGATATCTTACGCACACCGCAGAGCTTCTTTCAGACCTTTCATCGCATCTTGGCACAACATAACGTCCTGCAAGTACGCGGCTATAACGCTTACAGCACACGCGTGATCGGCGGCCAGCGCCGCGGCCGGACGGCTATGGAGCTGCCACAACTGCCGAACCGCCTTTGGGTAAAATCAACCTTGCCCCCAGGGCTCGATCTCGTGCGCCTGAAAGAATTAATCGACGATTACCACATTGCTTGGGCCACGCCACCGTTGGCCAATATTCAACGCGCCACCACCCGGGGGGGATTTGCGGAGTTGTTTCTCAACACCGCGGGCAGACACAAACTGTTGTTCCGGTCGCTGCTCCCACGCCATGCAAACGCGCTGCCTGTCCAAAGGCAACGCCTTGAAGGGTCGCTACAAGCCTGGCTCCTGCGGGATAACATCCCCATCGCTCGCTCAGGGAGCAATCTGTACATCCCACCCAAATTAGAAGATCTCCTACTCTTTGATGCCGAAATTCTCACGCCACTGGTCGCATTCATCCGCACGCGAACGTCCTCCAATCCCTGGTCGACCACCGACCTAGAGGCGTTCCGGGCCATGGTGACCACCGTCGAAACGTATGGCTACACCCTGATCCGTTACAACCATCCGCCATCCGCACAGCAGTATGTCATCCTTGCGGAAGCGGACACGGCCGCCGAGCCGAGCCGCTACTGGGGGACGTATGTATGGCGGCTGGGAACGGCACACCCCTATCTTGTCCAAGTGCCACGCCCCTTGCTTGAGACCTATACGCTCGAACATGGAATCGCCCTGTTTGAGCGCATCCGTGGCCGCGCCTTGTTTATCAGCGGTGCCCACCCCAAAGCGAATCGAGACGGCCGTGCCGATATGGTACATCCCCGCAATGATCAAAGCCTCTTTAACTTGGTGCATCAGGTCATGCTGCGCGAAAGCGACGATGGCGCCATGATGGTGGTGCAGGGCCGCGGCCTGAGCCAACGAGCCGATGGGCCAGCCCCGTCAGCGGACATTTTTCTGGCCTCGGATACCGGCACGGCGGCACGTCATACCCTCAGTCCGCTAGGCCAACAGTTATATCGCAGCCTGGAACAAGACGGATTCCGCATACGCTTCGTGGATGGTTCGGCGGAGACCGCCGGCTATGAAACCACGGGTGTCCTGCAATCGCGCTATCTCAAGGCGGTACGCCACAAGGAACTCGTGCTCCTGTGGCTGTCGTCTGAGGCCCGTTTGCGTTATCGGCAGCCCTCGCAGAATCGCTCGCAAGCCGCTCAATTCAATGCCCTCAGCATTCCGACGGTGGAGGCCGATTTGCATGATTATGTGGCGCAGCAAAGCAGTTGGAGCGACGCGGACAACCTCCCGCCGCCACTTCGGCACCACCTGCCGTATTATCTCGACAGCGCCGATATCATTAGCCTACGCAACTTGCTTCACACCTGGACGTCATATCGCTTTGAGCGCCTGCTCGATGTGACCTCGCAGCAGGCATTTTTGCTCGTCCATCACCGCGTGGAAGGCCTCGCACTCGCGGCAAACCTCGCTCCAAAAGTAGCCGAGCACGCCATACGGTTTGCTCCTGTGCAGGAAGACAGCACACCCCTCCCCCGCTTCGTGGACGGACGTGCGCGCTGGCTCGAGTTGGACACGGAGTAAGGCGGTGCGCTACCTCGGACGCGGACTTCTACTCGTGTTACTCATAGGCATTCTGGCTTGGTGCGTTCATACCATCCGGCCCTATCTTACCCTCGCATGGCTCGCACCACGTGTGAGCCGCCTCGACAAACTCCATGCGGCGCGTAAGCGCCTCGTCTACATCTTACACAACCACGACTGGACGGTCTTCTCACTCCCCTCCGGCGCTAAACGCTTTAAAGTCATTACCAATGCCAATCTCCCGTCCCCCCTCCCACTCTATCCTGAACAGGCCTGGCGATACGCCGTGGAATACCAAGTCGTGGATGCCAAAGGCCAGCGCTTGCAACAGCACACATACCACCACCGGACCCGAGTCACACGCTATACGCATCCCGACAGGCGCGACGTCACGACCGTAGCGTTCTACCTCCAGGACACGGTACGACCGGCCGACGCCCGCACGATGGTAGTCAACCTGGCGCTAACCGGTTCGGCAGTGCGATTGCGCCTACGTCTTGCCGCTAAAGATCCCGGCGTCCAAGGGGTCGTGATACGCGTCGCAGCATTAGAGCTGACCGCCGAACGCAAATTGGGATATCTCTGGCGCCGCTTGCCCCCGTCCCATAAGCGCAACCTCGTCAAAGGCCTGGTCTACCCCGCTGAATTCTTGCGCGAAAGCGAAAAACGGTATCTCCTCCGGCACAAGTGGCGCGCCCTCGGGCCCCAAGGCATTCAAGGACGCGATTATCACCCTCGTACCCTCTACGTGGCGCACGACGTCGAAGGCGAGGTCGTGACCATGCCAACCTTGCCAGCGGGGCGATTTGTCGACCCAGACCACCACGGGATCATACCGATTCCCCCTGATGGCGTCGACTTGCGTCTGGAATTTCTCGCACTGCCAGCGCCCTATACACCGCCGGGCCGTGAGGGCATACGACTCCTGTGGTATGGCGATAGCCCTACTGCGCGAGCAACCTATACCGTCGCCTGGAACGATCAGGGCACGCATGTTGAGCGCTTTTTCCCCGCCGGCCTGTTGGAAATACGCGTACCTCACGGAGCCGTTGTGGTGCGCGCCCTGCGACGCGCCGGCGCACAGCGTACGGACATCACACCCGAACCCCGGTATATTCGGACGTATCGGGTACAGCCCAACCTGGCGGTGGTGTTCGATGTCAACCATATGGATGGCATGTCCACGCCCTTACGCCTCGATGTGCGGCACCTCATGGCCATGCCAGGGCAGGCATCCGCACCCCCGCCACACACACTGACGTATGAACTTCTCACGGCCCAAGGGAATGTGGGCAAAAGCGGTAACGTCACGGTGTCCGCACCCGTCTCACGCTACGACCGCGTGCTCGGGCAAGCGCCGGAAACCCGGATCTCAGACCCCACGAGCTTCTATTTTTCCCTCCCCTCTCATATTGCCCGTATCCGTTTCAGCCTGCCCCAAGCGGGGCCGGGCGCACCCCTCCTACTCGCCGCTTTTAATCGTCCACCCGACTTGGTACGGGAAATCCGTGTACCAGACGATTACGGTCACGCCAAGCGAGACGACGAGCCACAACGCGCCTGGTTCCCCATACGCCCACGGGATGCCCAACAGCTGATGCGGCAACGCCACTCCCTGCTCCTTGCCTTACAGCCTCGCCCACCCGAGACACGTCCCGACCTGCTAAGCGGCCATTACAAGTGGGAAGAGTATCACCCCCAAGGCCCCTGGCGCGCCCGGCACCTGCTCCTCCCCCGCAACCCGGAGCAACCTATACGGGAAGACGCCTTCGCGGTCACTTATCAACCCCTGTCGGCCGGCTCCGATACCCGTCTCACGTTTCGCACGCCCCATGGCCTGCGGTCCGTACAACCCCAGCTCATCTTTATGCGCCGGCAATCGGAACCCTTAACATTTCGTCTCTTCGTGGACGATGCGCTGCACTACCGCGGCTCCATCGCCGGCAAACGCGGCGAGGTCAGGCTACCGCCCATCACGATAGGGCCACACCGCCTCAGACTCATGTCTCCAGCGGGGGATATCTGGCTCATCAATCATGCTGCTCCGGGGTCACACGCATACCTGAAACGCCTGGCCCATCGCTTCGATACGTCCGGTTTGCGCTTCACCTATGAGCGGCAGGCCGCGGTGGCTGAAACCCTCTCGGTTCGCGTATACCCGCGCTACGGCAGAAAGCAACCGTTACATATTCGCGTCACGATCGATGCGCCACCGCCCGCAGCGCTGGCGCCAGCGTCAACCTGGACATTTACCGAACGCCGGTTCGTGGTGCATCCCGCGCTCGGCCAGCCGGCGTCCGTGCTCAACACGGTGGCAGAGGTGGTCGATCCGGGGCAATCTTTTTTTCTGCCGTTGGGATCGGATGTACCCCCCGGTCGCTATCGGATTCAATTCCACCTCGAAAAAGGACCGAGTGGCTATCTCACCTTGGCCAAACTCACACCTGGGGCGTTCGAACACCGCACCGTGTTGCGGGACAAGGAATGCGGAATGCGGAATAAAAAACGCGGGCGAGGAACGGACGCGTGCGCTTTCTGATGCTGATAGCCATGGCGCTCGTGTGTCTCCTGCCCTCGCAGGGACACACCGCACTGGATGCCATGCAATCGCGCTTGCTGCAGCAGGTCGATGTGCCATGGCGCTGGGATAATATCGAGCGCGGGCCGCTCTGGGTCCGCGGGCCGCAACCGGTCTACCATCGGGTCTGGGGCATGCATGCCGTCTCGCTGGCGCCAGCTCAGACGGTCACCCTGCACTTCCCGCACGGACGCACGTTGCGCCTCTATCACCCGGTGCGCCGCTTGGCACGAACCGATCTGGACATCGCCGTATCCAATGGTTCCGGCTTGCGCGTCATCTTTCCCACACAGCGATCTCGCGATGGTCATTCATGGCTCCTTCCCCCTGCCGTCGACGGTCCTGTTTTGGTGCATATCACGCGCGCCGCCCAGCACACGACCGTACTTGCCGTCGCGCTCTTCATCTCCCGCCATGAGGCCCCAGGCGCCATGGCGCCGTATCGGGACCTCCTGCCGCTTTCCTCTGCTGCGGTACGCCTCCGTCGTGCAGGCGAGCCGATCGAACAGCGCTTCTGGCCCTTAACACCAGCGGCGCCCGCCAGCGTGGACGTCCGGGGTCCCGCACGCCTGGCCCTCGAAACGCGTGTTGTCTACCCGGCGACGGAGCGCCGCACGCTGCAGACGTATCAGGTTGACGTCAGCATCGACGGAATGGAGCCGCAGACACTGGAATTGACAGCCAGCAGTGAGACCAAGACGCGGCTTTATCGCAACGGCCGTCCGCAAGTTCTGGGGCAGTTGGCCGTGGGTTATTTCGATATCCCTTCCGGACACCACATCCTCCGGTTCGAGAGCACCGCGCCGCTCTATACCCGGCTGTTCCGGCAGGCCCAGACCGGCTACCTCGTGCCCGCTCTGAACCAACCTGAGGCGCGCCCCGCCCCCCGTCAAGTGCTCACACCATCTGTCCCCCTCAATCGATCGCTCTGGCGCCTCAGTGAGGCCCAGATTCGGCACATCCTGGCGACGCCGGCGGGCTCCGCCGCGGCGCAGGAACGCGTGGCCTTACGCTTGCGACGCGATAACCGACGCCGCGAAGGCGGTCTGCAGGCCGCCATGTTGCTGCGCCGAGCTGCCAGGCAACAGCCCGCCTATCGCCGTCTTGCAGAGGCGGCCCGGGCGGCCCGGCGCGCCTTCACGTGGTACCGCACGCTCTTGCCAACCCACAAAACATCGACGGCGCCACAATTCTTCGCCTGGTTTCTCACGCCGCGTTTGCATGCGCCCGGCGTCAAGACATCGCGCTGGCTGGCGGCAACTCAACACCGCGAGGCCTACCTGGATCAACTGGCCGGAAGCTATTTTGTCCCCCTGCCGCAGCAGCCCCACAAGCATATCTACCACGTACCGCCACGGACAGTTCCCAGTGTCGTACGGCTGATCGTTGACACCACGGCCACAACCGCACCGCAGGAGATAGGGCTGCAATTCGATGCGCAGGCCCCCATACGTCTGCGCCTGAGGCCAGGGCAGGAGATGCCAGGCACGGCTTATGCCCCGTCGCGAGCCGAAATCGGTTTGGCATTGCTACGCCGACAGCACGCCGCATTTGATGCCGGCACCCTCGGGGGACCATTTAGCGCGCTCAGTGCGCGCCATGTCCCAGCGCAGTTGCGCCGCACGGGCTGGATCACGCTGCCGCTGCCGCCGGATGTGCATCGTATCACGGTGTGACGCGCCCCCGGTGCTGCCGCGGTCGTACCAGTCGCCTTGCAATATCGCACCTCACGACCCTTCCAGCTCTCCGAAACCACCTATATGGCGATGGCAGACCGTCTCGGCTCCCGCCAACAACTCTACGCGCATTTGGTGCACCATGTGATCCGGCTTCGCAGTGGGCCGGCAACGTTTGACGCGCCCCCGCCGGCGGAGGCCGCAACGGCCCCATTCGCTGCGACCAAACTCGCCAATCACTGGCTGCCGCTTCCCCGTCTCCTCCGCGCCCGCTACCAGCTATTCACCACCGGCACGGCCCCGCCAGGCCAACTCGCCAGGCCAACTCGCCAGGCGCATCCCACCCCCTCACGGGCGCAGGCCGGCAGCGCGGCGGCCACGGGTGACTGGCTCAGCGCCCTGGAACATTGGACGCAGATCTTGCATGGGGCCACGGGCGCGTTGCGCCGTGAGGCGCAATTGGCGCGTGTCACCGCCCTGCGCCATCTTGGGGAACACGTGCTGGCCGATCGTCTCTTGCGCGGTATGTTCCTGTACACAGCGGATGCGACCTTGCGTCAGCAGGTGTTTTCACGTTTGCTGCAGACCTACAGACAGCAGCAAGATACGGTGGCGTTGCAAGCCCTTCTCGCCACCGCCGTGATCCGCCATCCCCGCCCGCCGCCGATGCGTCAATTGGCCACCCAGTTGCTTGAGGACGGAGATGATGACAAGGCCTTGATGCTCGGCCTGGCGCTGCCGCCAGCGGAACAGCCGACCGCCCTGTTGCTGCAGGCAGCCCTGCGCCTGGGCTGGTGGCAGACCTTCGACCGTCTCGTACAACGCCTGGCGCAACCGCAGGAACGGCACGTCTGGCTTGGGTATCGAGCCTGCGCCCGTGGCGCATACGAGACTGCACTAGCCCATTTCACGCAAGCCGGGCCACGCGGCCGGCGCCTGGCTCAACACTTCAAGCGCGGCCGTGCGATTCATCGCGATCTGACCTCGACCGACCGCAACCAACGTGCCCAGACCCTGCAAGCCTGGGCCGCATGGCAAGCCCAGCATCCCGGGCCACATCGCTGGCAACGCGCGTCACATATGGTGCGCGATGCCGCCGGTGCGGCCCTTCTGTATAATCCCGCGCTGGACCGCTACATTCACACCTTCCACAGCACGGCATCGCGGCCCGTCACCCTCCGTTTCGTTGGACCCGCACACCTTCGCGTGGCCGCACGACCGCTGCATCCTCACGGCACAACGGCGCCCTTGGACGGCTGGATCTAGTACAACACGATGGCTACCGCCACCTCATGCCGATCAACCACAATCGCCCCGCGGCCTCCCTGCACCTGATCGACGAGTCTACCGGGTTGCCTGGCCGCAGGGTGAGCGGCGCGTTCACGTTTGGCCCCGGGCTGCATGAGGTCGACATCGCCAGTCCCGCTATCCCCCTGATCCTACAAGTTGATGTCAAGCGCCCAGCCATGCCACTCGGCATCCTGCCACCTTTGACACCCGAGACCATTGGCGCCGCGCTAC
Source organism: uncultured bacterium (assembly GCA_965178525.1). Taxonomy (GTDB): domain Bacteria; phylum Tectomicrobia; class Entotheonellia; order Entotheonellales; family Entotheonellaceae; genus CBCXVS01. Next base: position 85,789 of record CBCXVS010000002.1, read on the forward strand.
GCGGCCACTTGTGGCCCGGTCAGGCGGCGGACAACCGCCCGCCGCACTGCCGCGCCTGCCTCATCCTGGCGCCGTCCGAGGTCCATCAGCCTCATCAGGTCACAACGCTACCCCGACCCGCCATGGCACGTGCGCGCGATGTCAGCCTCACCCCGGATGTGCTGCAGACGGTCCGCATCCACCTGGATGCGCGCCGCCCGCCAGCGCCCGAGCTGGCTGGCGCCATGCAAACGGCGCGATACGTGTCGCAGGGTGATCTGGCAGCCGCGCTCGATCTGCCCTTAGACACCTCGCCGGCAGCCCTTCGCAGACGCATGACCCTCTTGGTACAGTGGGCTGAACAGCAGCCCGAGCGCTACGGCAAAGCGCTCAGCCGTGCCCAGGCCCTCATGGCGGCGCACCCGCAGCTACCCGGTTTACAAGCGCTCTTTTCCCGGCTGACACGCGGCAGTACATGGCAACCGGTGACTGCGGTGCAGAGCAGTGCCGGCCTGCGCTACGTGACCGTCACCGGCTGGCGCCCCGAATCGCCGGCCGCGCGTGTGCGCAAGGCCCTCCTGGCGCCGCTCAGCCCGGATGAACAGGTGTTGTCCGGCTTTGGCGCGGTGCTCGTGTCGATGCGGAATCTACAACCCACCGCCCTGCATGTCACCCTGACGGCGGACGACATCGCTTACTTTCCCCCGGCGCCTATGACGGTGCGCTATCAGATCGACGACCACCCCCTACAACGACTCGCACTCACCCCGGATCGATCCCAACAGACGCTACATCTTGCCATTCCAGTCGGACGTCATACCCTCCGCTTCAGCATTGACAGCCCCTTAGTGAACCAAGTCTTACGCCTTCGCATCGTCGAAACCCGCCAGGCCACGCCACAGCCGCTCGTCCGCAGCATCGAACGGGCGTATCACATCGCCACGCATGACGAACCGGTACGATTGCTTGTCGCCGGTCCCGCCTGGCTCCGCATTGATGAATGGCGTCAAGGCGAGACGGTGACGCGCTATCAAGCCGTGGCCCAGGGCTGGCAAACCATCGACATCACGCCTCATGCCGGGCAGCCGGAGGCCCTCTTCCGATTTCATCAACGGGTGGCCGCGCCGATATCGGACACCCCACGCCCCCGCCCGGCGCACGTGACGCCGGATCTGCTCCCGGAGCCATGGCTGCGCTTGCCCTTGCCGCAGGTCTCCCCCTACGTCGAGCTACGGGACGCGTACGCGTTGGGCAAACAGGAAGATGGCACGTGGACCTTCAGTAGCGCGTGGGTTAGCCGCCGGAATGTACAGGAAGACACCGGCGCCGATGGCGCCGAGCGCTTTGTCGAACTTAGCGCCACGCATCGCTATGCCGCCCCCTATTGGCGTCTGCACACGGAAACGGCGCTGCTTGGCCGCGCCCCAGAGGATGGCGGGCCGGTCTTGGGTCTACAGGAACGCCTGTTGTACCGCCCGGCACGCTTCCCGCTCAGCCTCGGCCTTCGCGTCAAAGGGTTTGTGCAACTGCCTCTGCAGGGCACCGACCTGGAAGCCTCCGGTACGGTTCGCGGCACCGTGTGGCAACGTTGGACACTTGGGCCGAAAGCCACGCATCGGCCCGCTATCTCCGTCTTTGGCCGCCTGCTCAGCCTCAACGCGCTCTCTGCGGATGACTCGGGCCGTGTCGATCAGGACGTCTTCACGCCGTTCAAGTCCGATCATCGGGCCGGTATCGACGTGGCGGACACGCTCACCCATCGTCCCTGGCTCGATACCCTCTGGTCCGGTCAGCTGGCGCTGGCATCTAACGAGGATTTCAATCTGGCGCAACCCGACCGGCTTCATGTGCGCCTGCAGTGGAACCAGCTCTTGGGCGCGTTGCAGGTTCGCACGGGCTATCGGTTCAGCCGTTTTTTTGCCGATGATGATCGGCGGGCGGGTCGAAATCGTCATACGCTGACCATCGAAACGCGGTGGGAGCACTGGCGCCCGTCGCAGCAACGCTTTGAAGTCCACGCGCGTCTACAACAGGATCTCATCTCCGGAGATATCGACTTTCTATTGGGTGTCTCATGGCATACGAGCGCCGGCCGAGGGTATCGGGATTTCCGGCCAGGCGCCGTCCATTTTCGTGATCTACGTGTCCACCGTCTCCCATCGCAACGAAACAACAGGCTTGATTATGCGGAAACGAACTGACGACGGCATTCGGCAGTTGCTGGAAATGGATATGCCGCCCTATTGGCGCAAGGTCAACGCCACGTTGGTGCAAGAGGTGATCGCGGCCTATCGCGCCTGGCCACCGTCGGCGGCCTTCTCGGCTGACGCCGGCGAGACGGGTGCCGGCGAGTTGGCGCAACAGGTGGTGGAATTTTTACTCCATCATATCAACCAACAGCACATGCAGATCGCCGCTTTACATCAACGTCATGCGGCATTCAACCAACAATACATGCCCGCCTCCGGGCCAGAAGAACAGCAACAGTCCATTTTGGACTACGCCAGCGACCTTGGCGCCACCTCCCGGCAGCTGCGTGGCGACCGGCGCGCCTTTTTCCGCTGGTTCGGTCACGATGCCATCACCGATCGCTATCAACATCGCCATGCCATAGCAGAATTGCGATTGACCTTCAGCCTGCAACGACTCGGCATACTAGCTGCATATGTGGTGCGCACCATCGGCCCGACCGTAGGCGATACGCAACTTTGGCCCCGGCTCAATCTCGAACGGACCCTCAGGCCGTTGCTCGCGTACGAAGGGGATAACCGGGTCAGCAGTGCCGCCTTTCAATGCCTAGCGACGGCCTTGCAAGCGATGCCGCACGAGACACAAGAAGGGCGGGTAACGGAAAATACGCTGCGGAACCCCGCCAGCACATTCCCATTCAGTGCGCCGCCCTGACCCTCTTGCAGCACCTGTCGGCGACCTCCCTCCAGACGGCACTCAGCACGCACCTCACGAACCCACAGCCCGGGGACGATTTGTTTGTCCGCCGTCATGCCGTCGGGTTGTTGGGGGAGAATTTGCCACACTTACCGGCGCTGCGGGAAGTGCTGCCGGTCGTTGCCGACGATCCAAGCCCCTTCGTGCGGCAAGCCTTGGCGCGAGCCCTGCGCAGGACGCCGGTGGCGGATATGCGCCGGTGGTTACGTCATCTCGTTTGCGACGACCCCGTGCCGCAGGTGCGCGCCGCTGCCTTGCTCGAAGCCTTAGCCCTGCTCGACCATCCGGACCACTGGCGTATCAGTTTGGATTTTCTCGGTGCGAGCATGCAGCTTGATTCGGATGCGTTTGTGCTCCGGGTCGCACTCAAAGTCGCGAGTGATGGCCTGCTCCAATTGCTGCAGGACGACGCCACGGCACTCGCGCAGGCGTGGCACGACACCCTGCTCTCCCCGATCGAGGCGCTGCATACAGAGGCGGCAAGTCTCGCGGTGCGGCGTTGGGCGGCGCAAGCCCGCGAGCGCATGTGGTGCGCTTCCGATCCGGCGGCTCGCGCGCTCCGTCCTGTCCTGGAGCAGATTCTCGCGCCTCTGCAATCTGGCCGTCACATGCGCCTGCCGCGTCAGATCTTTGCCGTCTACGAGGCCGACACGATTGGCCGCGTCTTGTCGGTCATGGCGCAGCACGACTTTGGCTACGACATTCGGCGCGGCTGGTTCAGTACTCGGATGACGCGAGGACACGTCTTTGGCTTTCGCATGTGGCGCCTGCTCTATGAGTTTCGCCACCCCTCGACCGACAAACGCCAGGCGTTTCGTCATACCATCGGGCGCATCTTCCATGGCAGTCTTCGCATCCCGTCCGCCATCTTGGCCGAGCTGGCTGAAACCAAAGTCCCCGGAGAGCCCTTGTTCATGGCGTCTGAAGCTGGCTGGCGTCCCTATCTGCCGCTGGTCGACGACGTCATGTCGAGTCTGGACCACAGCTTGCGGGCTCGACCCGTGCGCGTTTTCACCAGTGAAGGCGTCACCGAAGTGGCGCCACCGGCGTTCTTCATGCGCCGTCTGTGGGCCAAAATGTGCTTGACCTGGCGCTTTGCACACTATGCGCGCTTACGCAATTGGCAGGAACAGAGCCAGAGCCATCCGGCCGCCTACCTGCAGGCCCTCGAGCAGTTGGGCTTCCGCTTCCGCCTCACCCCGCATCAGACGAGTAAAGGCGAGGACTATAGCCGTGATCCGGCGGTCACCCGGTTTTTTCCAGCAGCGCTGCCACTCCTGGATAGCGCGCTCTGGCAACAGTTGAAGCACTATTTTTTCTCTTTCTACGAAAATTCCCTCTACGAGTTGAGCGTCTTTCTGATCCTGGCCATCGCGCTGTTTCTCGGCCGTCACCTGTACCTCAATCATGTCATCCACGCCGTCCGGCGCCGCATGCCGCTGGTCATTGGGGGCTGGGGCACGCGCGGCAAATCCGGCACGGAACGGCTGAAGGCGGCGTTGCTGAACGGCTTGGGATATCGCATCGTTTCGAAAACCACCGGGTGTGAAGCGATGTTTCTCTACGCCCCGCCATACCGTCCGCTACGGGAAATGTTCCTGTTTCGGCCCTATGACAAGGCCACGATTTGGGAACAACACAACCTGATGTGCCTGGCGGACAAGCTCAAGACCGACATCTTCCTGTGGGAATGTATGGCGTTGAATCCCACCTTTGTGCAGTTGTTACAGCGGCACTGGATGCGGGATGATATCGCCACCATTACCAATACCTACCCGGATCACGAAGATATCCAGGGGCCTGCCGGCATCAATATCCCGGAGGTCATGACGAACTTCATCCTGGCTTCCGGCATCCTCGCGACGAGCGAAGAACAAATGCTGCCGATCTTGCAGGAGGCGGCCCAGCAGCGCGGCGCCAACGTTCAGACGGTCGGATGGCTCGAGGCCGGTCTGCTGGCGCCGGACATCTTGCAGCGCTTTCCCTATGAAGAGCACCCGTATAACATCGCCTTGGTGCTGGCGGTGGCCGACGAACTCGGCATGGCACGGGATGTGGCGCTGAAGGAAATGGCCGACCGCGTCGTGCCGGACCTAGGCGTGCTGAAAGCCTATCCCACCGCCTCTCTGAACGCCCGCCGCCTCGAATTCGTCAATGGCATGTCGGCCAACGAACGCTTCGGCTGTCTCGGAAATTGGACCCGCATGGGGTTCGACACGCAGGATCCGGAACCAGAACCCGGTGTCTGGATCAGCACCGTCGTCAATAACCGGGCGGACCGCGTCCCGCGCTCGCGGGTTTTCGCCAGTATCCTCGTCGCCGATATCCGGGCAGACCGGCATTTTCTCATCGGGTCGAATCTGCGCGGCTTGCAAGGCTATATCCAAGAAGCCTGGACGCGTTATGCCCGGGACTTAACATTATGGCCCGCCTCCCAGGAAACGCCGCAAGACATCCTGGCGCGTCTGGCGCGGCACATGCGCGTTCCCACGCATGAGGCCCAGCTCAGCGCGCGTTGGCGTGTCATGCTACCGGAGCATATGGCCAGCGCCGAGCTGCCGGCGGGCTGGCAGCAACCGGAAACCCTGGCGCCACAGCTCCGGACCATGGGGCTTGAGTCGGACGCCGATGCGATCATCGCCCAGATGCAGCGTGATGTGACCATGTACCAGGCGTATCACGCCTTTGCGGAGCGCCTGAAAACCGCCGATGCGGGGAGCAGGCGCAGCTCGATGCGGATTTTCGCGCGCTCCTATGGACCTGGTTCAAATGTAAAATGGTCGTCATCGAGGATTATCACGCCACGGGAAATCACATTATTGCACGTATATGCGAGGAAACCCCGCCCGGCGTGCACAACCGCATCATGGGCCTGCAAAATATCAAAGGCACCGGACTCGATTTTGTCTATTGTTGGCAGGCGTGGGAAACGCGCTATCAAGCCTGTACGCAACTGCGCAGCTCCAGCCCGTACGTGGCCGCCGAGGGGCTGCGGACGCTCGCGGCGTTCCAGCAATATAACCTGCTCTGTACGGAATATGTACGAGACACTCTGGAGGCAGTGCAGCACACCGTTGTGGCGCAAAATGAACATTTTCAGGCGTCCCTGGTCACGATTACCGCGAATCTCGACGCAGCGATTCACAAGATTCAGAGCACCCTGCACACGGTTCACCACGCCGGTATCCTGACCCGATTGGTGCAGGCCCTGGAAGCGTTCTTAGATGCCGGGGATGCCGTCAGACGGCGCAAAACCGCCGATAGGATTTACCGCGATTTGGTGCATGAACGGATCAGTCAGGCCCGCGCCACGTCTGAGTTGCAAGCTCTGACCAGTCGGCAAAAAGGCGGCTGGTTGCTGAAAACGTTACAGACCCCGCGGACGTCGAGTGCTTCCCCGGCGGAACCGCAGTCCTAGTGGCGCTGAGACCTCAAGTTGGAATGTTAGGCTTGGTGAAGGTCTAGGAAGTGTTCAACAGGAATTTGAACCTCCTTGCTCGCCTTCTGCCCTTGGATATGGAGTTCATTGAACCTCTTTTCAATATTCCTCAACACATGACCTTCAAAATATTGCTCGCCACAGTAGATGCACTGGAGACAAGGCACATCATTCACAATAAGAAATTTGTCATCGTGTTTGTAAATGTATTGTGTTTGGCAAGGCTGAAAATGCTTATGTCCACAGAAAGCACACCCTGTTTTCATCATGAACCTCGTTCATACGGGTTTTTGAATTTTAGTGGCATTGGAATATAGACGGTAATAATGACAACACGGTCCTCAATTTCGCCACACACAATATGCAGAGGCTTACCATATGCCGTAAAATCCACGACCAAGCAGCTTTCCCCTCTGCCCGTGTCTTCGTACTGCTCAAGGAGACGCCCCGTCAGTAAGGCTTCTTCTAGTTCAGAAATGGTCAAGTTGTCATTCTGTCTTTCTTGGTCACCATGTCTCGAAAAGTAGTACTCACCCTCTCTGACCTTGGTCTGTATCCAGACTATATCAAACATTTCTTGGGTATCTATGACGATTTTTGAAGCCTAACGCCAAAGCTAACAGGCCACTGGCCGCATACCCGCGACGTTTGTTAACAGAAAAAAAGGCGGGTAAAATGGCCGTAGACCACCCGTTCGGATGCTAAAGTAAGAAAAAGGTTAGATCAACGCGTACGTCAGGCAGTCTCTTTCAAACCCCCGTTAGCCACTTTGCCTATGTATATCCTCAGCTTCGATGGTATCAGTCTATAAATCATCAAATGTGCCAAGCTCTAAAGCAAGGTTAAGTTGGGAAACGAGGGCCTCAATACTCCTTTTGGAATACTCGCCATCAGCAATAAGGATAATTGTACAGTTTCGCGCTACTGGAAACTTTTCTAGCTCATGACCCTGTATCAGTGACCGCTGTTTCCTGTTCCGGGTTTGCTGAAATCTACTATTCTCTGATTGGTTACCTGGAGGTTCATAACCGTTGTCAATGTCGCCAAAATCGTCCTCGGTTTCCAAATGTTGGTCGGATGTTAAAAAGTTTCCGAGTTGAGCATAATCGATTGTAGACCTATATTCTTTTATAAAATCTTCGACAACATTTTCGTTAAATCCCTCTTCAAAAATGAGATGGTGACGCATATTTCCAAACGAAGGAGGTTCCAAACCCCACAAACTCCAGAGTTTCTTATGGATATTTGGATTTATAGCCGCCGTTGCCATAGACCGACTTCGATCTACAGATTCTTCTCGATTATCCAGTATAATTCTGAGCGCCAGATCACTGAGGCCTATTAGTCGGTTCTCCCCAGAACCTTGAACATTAATCAACCCAAAACTATTTAGTGCAGCGAGTGTTTTCAAGCCACCACTACTTTTTTTACTATAACCCCAATGTTTAAATGTGACGGGTAGGGCTGCGATATTTCGGCCTTCCGCCTGATAAAGCGCCTTGGCCTTGTCGATGGCTGTTTTCAGATCAACAGCTGGATACCCTAGACTCCGTACCCGCTTGGACAACGATTCTCCACTCTCAGCCATAGCCATACCTCCAAGTTGACGTTATAGAAAGGCGCTGGTTTAAAAATGCCTGGGTGCTGAATTTTAGCATATATAATAGGGTTGTTCCCCAATAGTTAATGAGGTAGGCTATCCTCCCCCAAACGATGGAGGGAGCCCAGCCAGGTCATTGGTTATCCGAGATGATCGGCAGATGAAAGCCTTAACCGGTGTGTCTCAGACGCAATTTGACTTCTTGCTGCCCGCCTTCAGCCACGTCTATCAACAGGCTCAGCAAAAACGCTATGAGGAGGGTGTCCAAGCTGGCAAACGCAGCCGAAAGCCGGGTGCAGGTATCAAAGGCAAATTACCCACTCTGTCAGACAAACTCCTGTTCGTTCTATATTATTACAAGACGTATCCGACGTTTGATGTTCTTGGTGCACAATTTGGTATGGTACGTTCGAAAGCGAATGAAAATCTCCATAAGCTCTCTCCCATCCTGTATGACACGTTAGTGCAGTTAGACCTCATGCCTTATCGAGAGTTGAAGACCCCAGAGTCGTTGAGGGAGGCGTTGTCAGGTGTGGATCAACTGATTATTGATGCGACTGAAAGAAGCTATCGCCGGTCACAAGATGAGACGACCCAACGTGAACACTATAGTGGTAAAAAAAAGCCATACGCTGAAAAATACAGTGATGTCGATGCCGGATAAATGGATCGTCTTTCTGGGCCGTACGTTTAGTGGTCACAACCATGATTACAGCATGTTAAAACAAGAGTTCCCACCGGACTTAGACCGGTTTAGTGACGTAGAAGTTTGGGTGCACCTGGGTTATCAGGGGATTCAGTCGGACTACAAAGGCGAAATGCTTGAGATTCCACACAAGAAACCCCGGAAGAGCAAGACGAATCCGACTCCAGAATTGACGGCGGAGCAGCAGGCGGCGAATTATGCCGTGAGTCAAGTTCGCATCTTGATCGAACATGCCATCGGCGGTATGAAGCGTTTCAACATTTTGGTGCAGCGTTTCCGCAACCGCAAAGATCACTTTGAGGATGATTCGGTGGGCATCTGGGCTGGGCTAGGGAACCTGATCTTATGCTATTGAGGAACAACTCTAATACTGTTTACAAGCTAAAATTTAGCACCCAGGCTTTGAGCAAGGCATTCGTAGCACTGGGCCGTTGGAGTGAGGTATGAACTTTAGCGAGAGATGCCACATGAGAAGAGTTTGAGCCCCTCACTACCCAGCTTACCGGTTGTGAGGGCAAGAAAATAGCCCCCCTAGAAACCTTGGACGGGCACTCTAGGGGGCTGTGATAAGCGCTCTATAGTTTTACTTATTTGACACACTAAATCAAGCAACCTTGGATGTCCGTATCAAGTACCCAAGCATGTCCCGGTAAGGGCACCTGGAGACCATAGGGTTTTATGCTTCCATAAGCATTTCCTTCTTAACCCTTGTGTCTCTAACGTCATGTGTGATAGTTAGAGATTCTGGGCACACTTGCCTGGAGGCGTGGAGAGGACGTCCACAGCGATATTCACCGTATTGCTACCTCTTTTCCTCCACAGCCGTCCGCAACTCGGGTCCGGGACACGCACGGAAGAACTTATATTTATGCTTGAGAGGGACGTTTATGAGCGTGAAGACCAAGATCCTCATCACCCTAATCAGCCTGGGCATTGTCGATGCGGTGATTCCCATCCCCATTCTTGCTCTCATCCTCATCTCTGTGGTTCTGCAGCGACCGCCGTGGTTCACGAATATGATGCGCGACATCTACGACGCGTCATAAAATAGAGGTGCTTCAGTAGTTCTAGCGTTTTTTCAATGCCTCGCGCGGAGGAGGCTGGAGGAGATCGATGAAATTCGGCCTGTATAGCTCAATCGCCAATCCCCCACGCGGGGAACATTTGGATCGCTGTGTGGACCAGGTCATTGCCGAAGCCCAGCTCGCCGAGGCGCAGGGGTTTGATTCGTGCTTCTTTGGCGAGCATCACCAAGATCAAGATGGCTTTTTGCCCTCGCCGCTCATTGTCGCCACCGCCGTCGCGGCGCAGACACGGCGTCTCCAGGTCGGAACCTCAGTCATTCTTTTGCCTCTGCACCACCCTGTACACGTGGCGGAAGACGTCACGACCCTGGATATCGTCTCCAAAGGGCGCATCATTCTGGGGGTCGGCGTCGGCTACCAAGCCTCGGACTTCCGCGCCTTTGGCATACCGATGCAGCACCGGGCGGCCATGTTTGAAGAGGGCGTCGAGATTATTCGCCAGTGCTGGCGTGGGGAACCGTTTTCCTTTCATGGCGCGCACTACGACCTAGAAGACGTGCGGATTCTTCCCCGGCCATTGCAGACGCCGGCACCGCCTCTCTGGATTGGCGCCAGCGTGCCCGCAGCGGTTCGGCGCGCCGGGCGCCTCGGCGACGCCTTTGTGTCCACGCCTAGTACTACTCTGACAGATACGGTGCAGACGGTCGAGATCTATCGGCAGGCGGCGCAGCAGGCGGGTCGGCAGCCGCGCGTGGTGCTGATGCGGGATGCCTGGGTGGCGCAGAGCCGGGCAGAGGCTGAAGCCGTGTATGGACCGGAAGTGATGACGGCCTATCGCTACTACTGGGAAAATCGGCTGGCGGAATTCCGCAGCATGGATTCAGAAACTGAGTTTACCCTGGACAATCTGGCCCAGGACCGGCTCATCCTGGGCGAGCCCGAGACGTGTATCCGCGAGTTTCATCGCTGGCACGAGGCCACCGGGGCGGACTATGTGCTGTTACGTCTGCGCCATGCTCACTCGGGCGGCCCCGAACATGCGCGCATCCTGGACGCCATCAAGCTGTTTGGTGAACGCGTGCTCCCCTACTGTAGCTAAAGGACGTGCTTATGCGGCAACGCCACATCGGGATGGTCAATGGCACGGCGCTTCGGCTGGGGCTCTTTGGCGCCAATTGTTCCAGCGGTAGAACCTATGCGGCGCTCCCCGAGAACTGGGAGGCCAGTTGGGAGAATAATGTCAGATTGTCCCAATTAGCCGAGCATATCGGCATTGAGTGCATGGTGCCGATCGCGCGGTGGAAGGGCTACGGGGGCGAATCTAACCCCAACGGCTCTAGCTTTGAATCGCTCGCCTGGGCCTGTGGCGTGCTTGCCGCAACCCAGCGCCTCGCGGTGTTCTGCACGATGCACGTCCCCCTGCACCATCCCCTCGTCGCCGCCAAGCAGATGGCCACGGTAGACCACATTGGCGCGGGACGCCTCGGCGTCAACATCGTCTGTGGCTGGAATGAGGACGAGTTCCGAATGTCTGGGGTGGCACAACAGGAACACGACGCGCGCTATGCGCAGGGCGAAGAATGGTGGGACATCGTGCAGCGGATCTGGGCCGACGACGCGCCATTTGACTTCGAGGGAACGCACTACCAGCTTCGCGGCGTGGAAGGTTCGCCTAGGCCATACGGTGATCAAACGCTCCTGATGATGAACGCCGGCAGCTCACCCGCCGGGCGCCGGTTCGCCATCCGCCACTCGGACATGCACTTCGATGGGGTGCACACACCAGAAGCCAGTATTGAGCGTATTGCTGAGACCAAGCGGCTGGCGCGTCAACGCGGCCGCGACATCCAGGTATGGACGCCGGTTGGCGTCGTTTGCCGTCCCACTCAGCAAGAAGCCGAGGATTACATGCAGCATGTCGTCGACCACGCCGACTGGGGCGCGCTGGGCTATCTGGCCGATATGCATGCGAGCGACGCCCGTACGCGCACGGACGCGGAGGGCGTGCTGCGGCGTAGCGGCACCGGCCCGATTGAGCGGCGCGTTTTGGCGCGCGGCGCCTATTGCACCATCGGGGATGCGGACACGGTCGCACAGGAGCTATCCCGGCTGCGATCCGTGGGGTTCGACGGCCTGGCGCTCAATTTCGTCAATTACCTGGAGGAGCTGCCGTATTTCGCCCAAGAAGTTCTGCCGCGGCTGGAGCGGCTCGGGCTTCGGTGTAACGAGAGTAGGTAAGCCCGTGTTATAATGGCTTTCTGGAAAGTGCGAGACAAGGAAGACTTCTATCAGAATCTCACGAGAGCAAGCCCTCCGAGACGTTTACGATGAAGCCAGGCGGCTTCGGGTTGACATTCGCTCCGGGGTCGAAGCTGAGACCTACTTAGACTGGGCCGCACGGGTTCAAGACATCGCACCAGCCCGGATGCAGGCCGCCTCGATTGGAGACGTCATCATGGTCCGGCAAGCCCATGTGGCCAATGTGCGGATTCTTCGCGAGGAGTTGATTCACGTGCAGCAGCGTGCCGGTATCGAAGTCAGTCGAGCCGCTCTTTTCACCGGCGAATTGACCGCGCGTTATGAGCTGATCCGCCACCGCCATGTCTGGGGACTGACGAACGACGAAATCCGCGAGGTGATTGACGAGCTCCGGCAACTGCGGCGTAGCGGGAGATACTAACGTATGGATCCTGAGATTCCCCAGGCGATCTTAAAGAGGCATCCCGAACTCATGCAGGTAGCGGCGGCCCTGGCTGCCTATCGGGCTGGAAAAGACGTGACCACGCCCTGCCGGGGGTGCGGTGAGGAGTTAATCGTGGAGGAATTCGCTGAAGTGGGGGTCCTCGTCGTGAGCTGTCCCTGTGGTTGTACGCACTACCGTACGCGGTGGACCGTCCCACAGAGATCGAAGCCCTCGGCGCCCCAAGAGCCTGTCACGCCTGGCGCCAGACAAGCGGGAAGCTCGTAGACCCCATGGGTCGATATGCGGCCTGACTTCCACCTCCAAGTGGCCCATGCCCTCACGAGCCTAGGGGAACAAGCCTTGCCTTCTGGGTCTTCTCTGGTAATCTCTTCAAAAACTGCAAGAAGATTACTTTAGCTTGACTAAACTTTCATTGCAGGGGAGCATATCATGCAATATCGACCGTTCGGCCGCACCGGACTCGACGTATCGGCCATCGGATTCGGATGTTGGGAACTCGGTGACTCATACGGTCACTTCGACGAATCCGAAGTCGTCCACGCCATCCAGCGCGCTCTGGACCTCGGCATCAACTGTTTCGACACCGCGCAGGGCTATGGATTCGGCAACTCGGAACAACTCCTAGCCAAGGGGCTCGGCAATCGGCGGCAAGACATCATCCTGGTCACCAAGTGGGGCATTGGCTACAACGATGTCTTGACCGAAAAGGGGCGCGACAGCCGGGCGGCGCGGGCCAAGCTGTCTATCGAAACCAGCCTCAAACATCTCAACACCGATTATGTGGATGTCTATCTCATTCACTGGCCCGACCGGCGGATTCCGTTCGACGAGCCCATGCGGGCGATGGAAGACATTGTGCAGGAAGGCAAGGCCCGCTTTGTCGGCGTGTCCAACTTCAAAGCCGAAGAGATCGAGGCGTGTATGCAGACTCGCCGCGTCGACGTCGGCCAGTATGGCTACCATATGTTCGATCGCCGCACCGAGCAAGCCATCTTCCCGACGCACGAGAAACACGGCATCGGCTTCATGGGCTATGGCTCATTGGCGCATGGACTGCTGACTGGCGCTTTTGACGCCCACACCACATTCGAGAGTAGCGACTGGCGCTCACGCGGCGGGGCCTTCAACATGCCGCTGTTCACCGCGGACCATTTCCCGCGCAACCTCAGGGTCGTCGAGGAACTCAAAGGCATTGCACGGGACATGGGAATTGAGCTCTACCACCTCGCCCTGGCCTGGGTCCTGTCCAATCCCGTGCTCAGCGTGGCGCTGGTGGGGGCGCGCACCGCCGGTGAAGTCGAGGCGAACATGGGCGCCCTGGATGTCGAATTTTCCGATGAGCATCTCCGGACGATCGACGCGGTCTTCGCGCAGCACAATGTTGAGACACGGCCCGACATCTGGGTGGAGTGAAAGGTCGGCAGCAAGGAGGAGACAATGAAACTACAAGACGCTCATGTCGTGGTGATTGGGGGAAGTAGTGGCCTTGGCTTGGCCACCGCACGTCTGGCGCGGCAGGAAGGCGCGGATGTCACCATCGCCGGACGCTCCCCGGAAAAGCTCGCCCAAGCCCAGCGAGAGCTGGGGGAAGCGCGTACGGTCGTGGCCGATATCGCCGATGAAGCCGCCATCGCACAGGTGTTTGAGGGCCTGAGCCGTGTGGATCATGTGCTCATCTCGGCCGGAACCATCCGCAATGGCGCCCTGGTCGATAACGACCTGGAGACCTTACGCCAGATCGTTGATGAGCGCCTCTGGGGCGTCACGTATACGGTCCGGCACGCCGCGCCCCGCATGCAGCAGGGGTCGATCCTGTTCACCTCGGGCGGCCTGTCGTCTCGTCCGCGCCCTGGCACCGCCATGCTCACCGCCATGCTATCGGCCGTGGAAGCCCTGGCGCCTGCTTTGGCGCTCGAATTGGCGCCGGTGCGCGTCAATGCGGTAACCCCGGGACTGATTGATACGCCGCTGCTGCAGAATGCCTACGGGTCGGAGCGCGACGCGATCATGCGGAACCGGGCGGCGGTCTTGCCGGGGAAGCGCGTCGGTACGGCGGACGATGTGGCCCAGGCGATGCTGATGCTGATGACCAACGCGTATATGACGGGGGAAGTTCTGCACATCGATGGCGGGGGCCGCTTTGTATGATGGCCCGAATGATGGGGATGAGCCGTGTCTTGCCGCGTTTACACGGATGGATCGTCACGTGCTGGCGGGGAAATTCAAGGTCGCGAATATCGAGATTGGCCAGCTTGTGATGCCGCACGCCCAAACACCAGAGGGTTTTGCCCAGGCGGCGGTCGCGGAAGCTCTCGTCGGCCAGGCGTAGCCCTATCACGGAGGGGTCATCGACTCCCCACCAAAATGGTGACATGCCCGTCCCCACTATACCCGTTGACAATCTATCAACACAACGTTATAGTTGTCTCATGATGCCACCTTTCGATGAGTCAGGAAATTTGCCACTAGGCGTCCATGAGGCGACCTGGGACGAGATCACCGATCGCTTTGGAACGACGCCTCAGCGCCAAGCCCTATTGGCGGGTCTCCGCACGGCTTTGCAGGCATGACAAGCGGCTGGCTGTCGAACGGTATATATCGACGGGAGTTTTGTCACCACCAAACTGGCGCCCAATGACTTTGATGCCTGCTGGGATATTGAGGGGGTTGACCCGGACCGGCTCGATCCGGTTTTGCTGACCTTTGACGACGGTCGAGCGGCTCAAAAAGCCAAATACCTGGGCGAACTTTTCCCAGCCCAACTGAGCGCGGGCGGCATTGGCGGAAGCTTCCTAGAGTTTTTCCAGATTGACAAAGAAACGGGCCACCCGAAAGGGATTGTTGTCCTTGACCTGCGGAGATTTTTATGATCAAGAACGAACGACAGTATCGGATCACGAAAGCGCAGGCGATCAAGCTTGAGGAGGCTTTGGAGCAAGTCATGCGTGCTTCCGAGGGGGCCTCGTCAGTACACCCTCGCCTCCAGCAAGCTCAAGCCGATGCGCTCCGGAGTCAGTTGGCGGACCTCCATAGCCAACTTGACGCTTATGACGCGTTGCGCTCCCAGGAGCAGACGGCCTTTACGATCGAGTCGTTTGAGGCGTTTCCTCGGGTCCTCATCCAGGCTCGCATTGCCGCGGGGATGAGTCAGCGAGAGTTAGCGGAGCGATTAGGCCTGAAAGAGCAACAAATCCAGCGCTATGAAGCGACGGAGTATAGCTCAGCGAGCTGGAGCCGGGTCTCGGAAGTGGTTCGGGCTTTAGGCTTGAGAGTGCGTGAAGAGATGGTATTGTCTGCTCCCCAGCAGGGAGCGGAGAGTGAGTCGACAAGTTGAGGGTCCAAAATCAATATGGGGTCATCGACGTCTGGGAGCACTGAGCCAATAAGGTTGTTTGTGAATTTGCAAACGTCGATAGGGCGAGTGGTCAGAGTGCTTCTCGTCCGTGGCCTTCTACCAAATCCCGATTATTCGAAGAAGTTCGTCCAGCTGATTATCGAATTGTGCCACCCTTTTTAAGTCCCGAACATCAACCCGCTGACCAAGATCATCGGCCATAACTGGCTTGTCATAGCTCGGCCAAAGCCGATGAAAGCATTCTTGTTTCGATCCTGTCATGAAGACGAAGCAACATTCCCTCATGGTGAGAGTGTTGGAATATCAATTTGATGCTCTCAGCTTGTGCTAATGTACCGTTCCTCCTACACTTTTGATTCTCTGGTATAAATCAATTACTGTTAATTAACGGATGCCATTACGGCACACTTCAACACTAGACCGAAGTTCCCCTGGCAGAATAGGCGGAGGGTTAAGTAGATCAACAGGTTAGCCCAATTCAAAAGTCCATTT
>CBCXVS010000003.1:0-89846 GCA_965178525.1 uncultured bacterium
TTGAGGATGATTCGGTGGGCATCTGGGCTGGGCTAGGGAACCTGATCTTATGCTATTGAGGAACAACTCTAATTTTCCTATAGAGGAGGTAGGTGTAGTTAAGCAACCTTTTGATTATGTCAGGGATGCAGCTACGCCTTTTTTTGGTGCTGATCAATAAGAGAGGAGGTGTCGCCGGTTCAATCACTGTCGTCATAGGACGGGGAGAAAAGTAGGGCTGGCGATTCAGCTTTCACGGGGCCGAGGTCGCTAGCCCAGGTAACCACGAGGAGGTGCCCTCATGGCGTGTGTAAGCATATCATGCCTCCAGGCATGGAACAATACGCGTTTTCCGTTACAGGCGTACTTAGAGTGCTCTCTGCCTTCAGGGTGTTCTGAGTGCGCCTTTTTTGTTGGAAAACCGGATGCGCCGAGACACGCTTTCATACCGCCACGACCGGGGCCGGGCAGACTGGCGTTTGCACCTTCGAGCCTGATCAATCAGGAGAAACAGTATGATGGCGGACAGAAGCCAGACGAAGCAGCGTCCCACTTCAAGATATGCAGCCCTGTCTCTTTGGAAAGGAGAGAATGTCACGAAGCATGTGACACTCAACCAAATCGTGCTCATTGTTGCGCTGGCACTCGTGCCTTTGCAGGTTCATGCACAGCCAAAGAATATCATTCTGTTTATCGGTGACGGGATGGGGCCTGAGCAGATCAAGGCAGCTGGAAGATTCGAAAATGGCGTACCCGGGGCACTCAGCTTTGAGCAGTTGGGAGAAAAGCCATGTCACGACGTGTAGCGCCTCCACAGGCAATTGCGACCCCCCCGACGATGACACACCGACCGACTCCGCCGCTGGCGCCACCGCTATGGCGACCGGCAGAAAGGTGTTCAACGGGGTGTGCAGCGTCGCCTTGCCTGGTGACGGCTCCGACCTGGAAACCGCGCTGGAAGCCTACAAAAACCAGGGAAAAAAGACAGGTCTCGTAACAACCGATGACATAACGGAGGCCACACCCGCCTGTTTTGGGGCGCACACCAACAGCCGTAACAACAGGCGCGAAATCGCTGAGCAACTATGTAACCAGAGCATGCCGCACGTCCTCTTTGGGCAGGATGATAATGATATATCAGGCATCAGACAACGATGCAACAACTACGATATCAGTGACGATCTGGATGATTTCACACGCGGCGACCAACACGTGCTCGGCCTGTTTTCCGGGAGTAGGCCGACACTGGCCCAGAGGCTCGAAAAGGCCCTTGAGCTCTTGGACAATCCCAACGGTTTCTTCCTCATGGTCGAGCATGAGGGACCCGATACTTTCGGCCATGCCGGTGACCTCGGCGGCACGGTCTGTTCGGTCCTTGAATTGCGCGACGCAGTTGACGTGGCCGTTGCGTTTGCCAACAGTCAGCCCAACGATAATACGCTCATCGTCGTAACGGCTGACCACGAAACCGGCGGCCTGCAACTGGATCGTAACGATGGCGGTGAAATGCAAAGCTGCCCAAACGTCGTAAACATGGACGGGACGATGGGTGTCAGAGGCACCGTACCCCGCCATGAGTTTACGGCGCCGCCCGGATGCAGCGGTCGGCGGTGTGAACACACGAACATCAAGGTGCCGCTCTTTGCCACTGGCCCCTTTGCCACCAACGACTTCGAGCCGCTGCCGAATATGATCGACAACACCGATGTGCGCCAAATCATTAGCCCATCCATACCCCCTCCAGAGTATGATTGCAATGCTGCCTCCGCCATTCGAAGTGGGCGTGGTGACGACAACCTGGTCGGCACGCGACGCGATGATATCATTTGCGGTTTTGGCGGCCATGACACCATTAACGGACACGGTGGCAATGATTGTATCGACGGCGGTGGCGGCAATGACAGGATCAGCGGGGGCCGCGGCAACGATCGCATCTTTGGGAAGTCCGGCGGTGACGACCTGCAAGGCGGTGCCGACGACGATCGAATCGATGGTGGCCCCGGGCGCGACCATATCGATGGTAACGGCGGCGATGACCGCCTCAGCGGTAACGGCGGGAATGATGACATCAGCGGCGCTGGCGGTGCTGACCGCATCGCTGGCGGTAACGGCGATGACGACCTGAAAGGCGGTGGTGGACGTGACCGCATTGCCGGGGGCAACGGCAACGATATCCTGCAAGGCAGCGCCGGCAACGATGTCTTGCGCGGTGAGGATGGACGAGACGTGTTACTCGGTAGTAACGGCAACGACGAGCTGCGCGGCGGCCGCGACAATGACGTGTTACTCGGTGGTAGTGACGATGACATCCTCCGTGGAGGTGGCGGGCAGGACGTGTGTCTTGGCGGTTCGGGGACCGACTCTGAGATGGCGTGCGAGCAAATCGTCGGTATCCCGTAAGACAGTCTCACCCTAACCACGACAGGACGCCAACAGGCGACGCCCGGGGCGCCAGGAGCAAACTCCCGGAATCCCGGCGTTGCTACAGACACTGATTCGTGCGGCCCAATCGCGTTCGCCCCCTATCATCATGCCCAAGCCGCGAGACGATGGGCACCATCCCGATCGACCCCTTGGATGATGTAGGTAACAGGGGCGGCATTTCAAGTCGCGTGAACCCGCAGAGGCGGACCACTGACCCCCAAGAGCATCACCCCCGTCTACAACGATATTTGTTGCTCACCTAGTTTTTCCAGAGTGCGCCTCATGGTTGCAGTCGTCTATTGAAAACAGGCGGCGAAGGGCTTACCATGGGGGCGGTGATATCGGTGTGACCCAATCCAAGGGGGGATGCCATGACAGTGACGCAAGAGACCATACGCTCCCAAATTATTCCGGTCAGTGAGATTGCATGGCAGGAGATGCAGCCTGGCATACGGGTGAAGCGCCTTTGGAGCCACGACGAGACAAGCCGGCAGGCCCTGATGGTCCGGATCGGCCCAGGGGCGGAGCTGCCAACCCATCGGCACGTGGGTGACGAGTTGATCTATGTCGTTGAAGGCGCGATCTCAGATGAGTTCGGCACCGTGACCGCCGGCAATATGGGCTACCGGCCCAATGGCTGCGTCCACACCGTGTCCAGCCGGAATGGCGCCACGGTCATCGTGGTCATCACAGGCGCGACCGAAGCGGCAACCGAACGGGGCGATGCACCGCCCTCGCGTGTGTTTACCCTCAGCGATCTGGAATGGGGCGGAACGCGTCCGGACGCCCGTCAGAAGCGCGTTTGGGAAGATCCGGAGGCCGAGCGCCGGGTGATGCTAACCCGGTTTGAACCGGGCGCCAAATTGCCGTTGCATCGCCATGTTGGGGATGAACTCATTTATATCATCGAAGGGGCAAACGCGGACGAAGCAGGTGTGGTGGCAACCGGAAATATGAACTACCGGCCCAACGGCTGTACCCATAGCGTCACGACCGAAAACGGCGCCACCGTCTTGGCGATCGTTTGGGGCCACACCGAGCCGGTGTAAACAGGAAAAGCCATTCGAGCTGAATGCGGTTCTGACGGAATGGCTAGTTAAACATGTACCTGAGCAATGGCCCCAGCCTACGCCTGAACGCGTGGATTTCCTAGTCGATCTCAAGGCAAAAGGATCAAGTGGAATGGCAAAGACACCTCAAGTAACACATGAATATGTGCCCGGACAGTATCAGGCATATTTCAAGAAATACTTGAGATTTTTGCCGCCTAGATGCTAGTCGAACTCACGACTACCATGGACGCCTACGCCATGCTGGCCTTTAGCGTTATCTCCTTCGATGCGCCTCTGCCACGTGAGCGTACCGGGCCTATCCGCCCGGTTTATTTAACAATTTACTTTAACTTTGCACGATATCATCACCTCGTAAGTAGGAGGCACCCATGGCTGAGAACCAAGACCTGTTTGACATCCTCCATACCACCCGGGCCATACGCCGGTTGAAACCGGATCCGGTACCTGAGGAACTCATTCGCAAAATTTTAGAGGCTGGCATTTGCGCCCCCAACGGTTCCAACCGGCAGACCTGGCGCTTTCTGGTCGTGACAGATCGCTCCATCAAAGAGCGGGTGCAGCATTTTTATAAGCGCGCCTTTGATGAAGTGGTCAGCCCACGCTACTTGAATAGTGCGCCGCCGCCGGGGTCGACCGATGCCAAATACAAACGGCAACACGCCGCGGTCGAGTATCTCACCGACCACTTTCACGAAGCGCCGGTTTGGATTGTGGCGTGCCTCGATGAAGGCGACAACACCCCCACCCGGTCGTCTGGCGCGTCCATCTACCCAGCGGTGCAAAATATGTTGCTCGCAGCCCGAGCCCTCGGTTTGGGAGCCACGTTGACCTCGCGGCACCTGATGTATGAGGAAGAAGTCGAAGCCGCGCTCGGGCTGCCGAAAGGGGTGCACTCCTATGCCATTCTTCCGATTGGGTATCCCATGGGCCGGTTTGGCCCGGTCGGGCGTGGCGCGCTACGCGATTTCGTCTATGAAAATCACTGGGGGCAACCGTATTCCGCCGTCCAATAACCCGCGTACGCCAACATGATGGTGTCGCGAACTGTTTCACCCCATCGGGCTTTGACTGCGGACAGGACTGATGCCCCCGGTGCGGTCATCGTCCCGGTCTCCTACGGCGCCGTATTCCCCACGCCCCACCCGTGGGGAATATTGACCAGGGCGGCTTCCAACTCTCGAATGTCGGCCTGGCCGCAGTAAGCCATGCACCGGTCGATCTCTTCCCGCAACAACTCCAACACGCCGTGGACCCCATTGGCGCCGTCAACCGCCAGGCCCCAATAAAGCGGACGGCCAATCGCTACCGCCCGAGTCCCTAGAGCCAAGGCCTTGACGACGTCGCTGCCCCGGCGGATACCCGAGTCCACGTACACCTCCGCATGTCCATGCGCGGCTTCGACGACCTCCGGCACCATCTCGATGGCGCTCATGGTCATATCCATCTGCCGGCCGCCGTGGGTGGAGACCAAGATACCCTGGACGCCGCTCTCGACCGCGACATGCGTGTCTTCGGCCGTGCGCAAGCCTTTGAGCACCAACGGCAGAGAGGTCAGTCCCCGGAGCCATTCCAATTCCCTCCAGGTGAGCGGCGGCACCCGTGACACCGCCCAGCCCGGGGTCTCGTCCGTCCCGCTGATCTCACTTCGGGGCCGGTCTAGGGCCCGAAAGTTTCCCAGTTCCAGGGTGCGCTCAAAGCGGTTCCGCAGATCGCGCTCCTTGGAACTTGGCACGGGTGTATCCACCGTGAGGCAGATCACTTTGAAGCCGGCATCCTCGGCACGTCGAACCAGCATCTCCGTCAACTCGTAGCCCCGGTGATAGAGTTGAAACCACAGGGGGCCGGTAGCGGCCTCGGCCACTTCCTCCAGGCTGTAATTAGACGAGGTGCTGAGCATCATGAGCGTATTGGCCATGCCCGCGCCCCGTGCCGTTGCCAACTCGCCATCCGGGTGGGCCAAGGCATGGCTTCCGGCCGGGCATATCATCACCGGCAGGCTAATCTCTTCACCCAGGACCGTGGTGGAAATGTTGCGCTCGCTGATATCTCTGAGAAAGCGGGGTCGCAGAGTTAGCGCCTCGAACGCCGTTCGGTTGCGGCGAGTCGTGGTCTCATCCATCGCCCCAGCGTCGATAAAATCCCAGACGTTGTGGGGCAAGACTTGTTTGGCTCTCGCTTCATAATCGTAGAGATTGATGGGCTCCAGACGCATGTGATCTCCTGTCGGCTTCTTAAAATCAGGCGCTGATCTTCAAGTGGCCCAGGCAACTGGCCGGATCAGGGTAAACGAAAGGTAGAGACAGACCTTAGATTCTGAAATACGGCAACTCTACGGCCATGTCTATCATGCAAATGCACGATTTTCAACTGCAGCATTGGGCCTAAGTACCACATTGTCAACGCAGTCGTCAAGGCAGATCGCCCGACGAGGATCGTGTGAAGCGATCTGTCAGGTTGTGTCGTCACCACACCGTGATCCCTGGAGGTCCCGCTTCCACTTCGCCGATGCGCGTTGCACCAGCTACACCGCTGGCCTGGAGCGCCTCGACAAGCGACTTGGCGTCGTCGTGCGGCACCGACAGGAGAAGCCCCCCGGAGGTCTGGGGATCGAACAGCAATTCCTCTTCTGTCTTCGTTAGCGTGGTCCGCATGTCCAGGTGACCGCCCACCAGCTCTCGATTCGCCGCATTGCTCCCGGTCGTTTCCCCCTTGGCATACATGTCCCGCGCACCTGGGTAGAACGGAAGCGCGCCATACTCAACCATCACGCGCGCCGTGCTCCCCTGGGCCACCTCCAGAAGGTGGCCCAAGATACCAAAGCCCGTGATATCGGTACATCCGTGCACGGTCGACTTCAGCGCGGTTTCTATGGCGGCGCCGTTCAGCGCCGCCACCGTTGGCAAGACGTCTCGCTCCAGATCACCAAGCGTCAACTTCCCCGACCGAACTGAATTGAACAACACGCCCGTACCCAGGGGTTTCGTCAGAATGAGGGCATCCCCGGGACGAGCGCCTGCATTCGTCACAATCTGACTCGGGTGCACCACCCCATTGACGCTCAACCCATACTTCGGTTCCTCATCATCCACCGAGTGCCCCCCCACCAGACACGCCCCCGCTTCTACCACCTTGTCATGTCCCCCGCGCAGAATCTCCCGCAGCACCCCCATGTCCAGATGTTTCGACGGAAACATGACCAGATTTAATGCCGTCAGCGGGCGCCCGCCCATGGCGTAGACATCACTGATGGCATTGGCCGCCGCAATCTGGCCAAACCAATACGGATCGTCCACCGGCGGGGTGATGAAATCCGCCGTACTGACCATGGCCATGTCATCCGCCAGACGATACACGGCGGCATCGTCTGACGTCTCGAACCCCACCAACAGGTCGGGATCGGACGGGGCGCTCAATCCATGAAGTGCATCCGACAATACCGTCGGACCGATCTTCGCGGCTCAACCACAGGTGCGTGAGAGACCGGTCAGAGTCTTCTTCCGGCCGAGAAGTTTGCGAAGGTTCACGATTCATTGCCCTCCCATCAGATAGTCCCTGTTTTGAACGGACCTGTAGACCTATTGTGCCATATGTTGGGCGATGTCCCTATTCACGACGGACAGATGGTTGATTGTGCCTTCAGCAGATACGAGCTCAACGAAGCGATCCCCTCTCCTTTCAGTCGTTCAATTCCATAAAGTCACGAACCCGCTGGGCAAAGGGCTCCCTATCGTAGTTGTTAAACAAGATGATGGCATTCCGAACGGGGTCGCCGCCGAACATACGCTCGTATAAGACCTGCCGACCACTAAAGGCACTGCACGCCACATCCCACGCCAGGTGGAATAGCCTAGCCCGATCGCGGGCGTTGGAGGTGTCGGTGGCCAGATACTGGTTCACCTCAGGGGCGAGGGGGGTCTCGAAATCGGCTTCGGAGGGCAGAGCCATAAAACTGCTAGTCCCTAGAAGCTGTAGGATTTCTATCATTCTGGGGTAAACCGTCCGCCCGAACAAGGTGCGGCCTGCCAACAGGGGCCCGACGGCAGGGGCCATCACACCCCACTGGTTTGGGGCTGCATCCGCCTCGGCGGCACAGAGACAAGACTTCAGCATGTCCCGGTATGTGATCAGCTCCGCCACCCGCTCTTGCACGTGAGGGATAGAGCCTGAGCCCAGAGTCTGGACCATCAGGTCCGCCAGTCCCAGGATGAACTCCGCCTTGACCACGCACCGGGTCATGATCTGGTGCCCGGTTTGGGAATTCGATTGGGTGGCCTCGGCATAGTGGTTACACAGGTCCACATCCCCCAGCAGAAAGACCCGCTCCCAAGACACCAGTACGTCGTCGAAGAATACGGTCGCATCCATTTCTTCGAAACGGGAACCCAGGGGATGGTCGAAATGGGACCGGCCGAGGTCCAAGCTCTCTCGGCAGAGGAACTTGAGACCGGGCGTGTCGCAGGGAATAGAGAAGGAAAAAGACTGGTGCCGCGCCTCTTCACTCAATCGATGGGTCCCGACCGGGTAGATGGCAATCTCATCGGAGATCGGCCCCAGCGTTGCCAACAGCCGGCTGCCTCGCACGACGATGCCGGCGTCCGTCTCCTGCACGACGGTCAGTGCCACTGCCTCACTCAGATTATCCACCGGGGAGGGGTCACGGCTCCGTTGCAAATTCACCAGGGCGTGGGTCAGGGTCAAATCGTTCTCTCGGATATATTCGTGGTAATCGCGCACGTTTTTCTTGAACTCGGGGCGATTCCGGGCGAAGTAATCCGCCGCCCCAGACCAGGCGGAAAAAATGATGTTCATGAAGTCCGGGGAGCGTCCCATCATACCGCAACTGGCCCAGGCCCAACGGGTCATCATGTGGCGCCGTCGCTCGAGGTCTTCAATCGTCTGGGGAACCAGGAAAGAAAGCCCAACCGATTGGCCGGTGGTGGGTGACGGGTAGGTCATTTCCTGCCGCAGCGCCGGGTCATGTTGCATATCATATAACGTCGCCACTGACTTGACACCGTTGTGAAAGGCAGGATGGGTGGTCACATCTTTCACACGTTCACCGCGAATCCACACCTCCCGCGGGCGCTCTTTGAGCCCACTAATGTATTCCTGTCCGCTACGAGCTGGCATGATTCTGCCTCCTTAACGCAAGGAACCCGCCAATGGTCCGGGGCCCAAACGACACGCGGAACCCCCCCTCCAGCCTTCCAAAACCGACCGGTCCAAGGCCGTCGCCCCGGAGGCCCCTCGAGGTTCTACCGTAACCCATCCCGAGCTGTATGTCCAGGCTGCGCTAAGCCGCGCTGCAGCAGGCAGCCGCTGGGCGCTCCTGTCACGTTTTGATTCCCTCAACTTTCGTGCGACAATTGGGTGTGCATGCATCCGCGAAATAATGCTTTTGTCGATGACACAAAAGCATTCTATAAACCAGAAAATGAAGGGATAACCATGACGGCTTCAACTGTGGCTCAAACCGACCGGCCTGTGATCGGACTCACGGTGGGGGACCCGGCGGGAATCGGGCCGGAAATTGTGGTGAAAGCCCTGATGGACCCGGCGGTCCACACCTGCATGCGGCCGCTGGTGTTTGCGGACCGGGCGGTGCTGGTGCAAACGTTGGAGATGCTGGGAGAAGCGATGGACCTGCACGCGGTACAGGCCCCGTCCGAAGGGCACTACCGGGCCGGGTGTGTGGATCTTGTCGATGTGGGGGTGCTGGACGGGCCGATGGCATACGGAGCGGTCTCAGCCGAAGGGGGCCGGGCGGGATATGCGTACCTGGACCGGGCCATTGAGGCGGCGCTTGCCGGAGATGTGATCGGGCTGGCCACGGCACCGTTGAACAAGGAATCGCTGCAGGCGGCCGAACTGCCGTACATCGACCATACGGCGGTGCTGAAGGCTCGGGCTGCTCTTAAGGAACCGATGACGCTGTTTCTGGTGCAAAACCTGAAAATCTTCTTCCTGACGCGACACGTGTCGTTCCGGGCGATCCCGGAGGAAATTACCCGGGAAGGGATTTTGCAAGCCCTGCCACTGTGCGCGCTTTACCTGCGTCAGCTCGGGGTCGACGCGCCCACGCCGGCGGTCGCGGCGTTGAATCCACACGGGGGCGAACAGGGGTTGTTCGGCACCGAGGAAATAGACGTACTCGGCCCGGCCGTGGCGGAAGCGCAGTCGCGGGGGATGCGCGTGTGGGGCCCCGTTCCGGCGGATGCCGTGTTTCACTAGGCGCTGGAGGGACGCTACGACGGGGTGCTGTCCCTATACCACGATCAGGGGCATATTGCGGCCAAGACGCTCGACTTTCACGGCACGATCAGCCTGACCATGGGGCTAAAATTTTTGCGCACCTCGGTGGACCACGGCACCGCCTTTGACATTGCCGGTCGAGGCATGGCAGAGACAAGAGGGATGGTGGAAGCCATGCGGGCGGCCGCCCGGTATGCGGTGTCGGTTCGAGAGCGAGTGACGATGTGAGTGCAGGTCCAATGACGCGACGTCGTGGATGAGGTCAAACGGCGACAGAGACAATCGCTCCTAATGCTTGTAAAAATTGGGTTTAGAGTGAGAACTGGAGACCCGAAAAGTAGGCATGGCTGATAGGCCGATTTAGACGCCCTAGACTAACGCTCTCAACCTCTTATCTTATCCGTCGTAAAATCAGTTATAAAATGAGCGAAAGATATTGTCGATCCGATCCCGATCAGAACCTATCGTAACAACCTCTCAAGCTGACGCTTCAAGGGCATATCCCACTGCACATGAATCCTTTTCAACGCTCCGATTTCATTAAGAAGAGATCGGAGCTTGACCAAATGCGTCCGATTAAGACGAATCCGAGCGGCCGTATAAGGACCTGGACAAAATGACCTTGATACATTTCTCCAGGGAAAAATATAAACTTAGTTTTGTTTCGGTACTTACCCACCACCGCGTCTGAAGTGCATATCAAATCGCTTCATGAAGGCATCCACATCCGATGGATCGCGCGTTGCAAACTCGAAACGCAAGGTCGTGGCTGGTAGAGACACCTTGGCAATGGTCCGCCGCCGTTCAGGCTCCAGATAGATAGTCACGGGGCCCACAGGGTGATGGAGGGTCACAACATCGTCCGATACCTGCCACGCCCACGTTCCCGCCACTGACGCAAAGGTGCGGTAGAACTCGCGATGGGTCAGCCCCATCTCTTTGGTGACCACAATCGTCATAGCAGGTCTTGACCTACCCACCGGCAATCGGCGGAAAGACGGCAAACTCATCTCCGGGCGCAAAGGTCATCCGGTCTCGCTCCTCCCGTTCAATGTAGATACCGTTGATCAGCACGAGGTGGGTGAGTTCCCGGGGCAGATTGAGTTGCGTCATCAATTGATCCACACTGGTATCGTCCGCGATCTCCATGACGGCCTCGTTGCGCTTCGCGCCCGGCGGCAAATACGTACCCAGTGAGGCAAACAGTTTGACGGTGACTTCCATTGCTACGTCCTTCGTCCGCACCTATGATGTGTGGGCCGTCAGCGATAAGCGAGCCCCATCGACAAATACGCTTCCACCACCCGAGTCGGATCGGACTGCAGCCGCTCCTTCCAGACACCCAGGTGCGTTTCGCCTTGAATCAGACCCCGAAGCACGCCCACATGCTGCGTCATGCCCAGACTGGTGGCCCCCACCAGGACGTCGTCCCGGAACTGCAGGTTCAAGTAGCGAAAACGCTCCGGGTCCGACAGTTCCACTTGCTCCCCGCCATCGACCCCCATCCACAGCCCGAATGAGGCGGAAATCAGACCCAGCGTATCCAACACATTCATACTGAAGCTGCCCTCGTAAGGCGTCCGGTGTCCAGCCATGTTCAGGGCCGCGATCCGTCCTTGTTCCGCAGCCACCGGCTGGATGGCGTGCACCGCGGTGTCGTCGGTAGAAAAATCTTTGCTCTGCGCACAATCGCCCGCGGCGTAAATCGCCGGGTCGCTACTTTGCAGATACACGTTGACCAAAACCCCCCGGTCGGTCGAAATGCTACTGCCGTCCAGCAGCCCGAGGTTGGGCGCCACGCCGGCCGCCGAGATGACGAGATGACAATCCACCGCCTCACCATGGCTGAGGTGGACCTTGAGGGACGGCCCACCCTCTGAGCTCAGAGCCTGGGAGCGGGAGGGAGACGGGGGCGGAACCAGTTCCGGTGTGCCGGTGAGCCGGCGAAAGAAACCCCTCAGACCACCACCATTACTCGGGCTACTGCTACTGACCGGAGCCGGCGTCGCCTCGATGCCTTCGATGGAGGTCACCTGGGTGCTGGTGTGAACCCGCACTCCACGTTGCTCGCACCACGCCTTGATCATGCCACCAGCCGTCTCGTTCATCATGCGCGGCACCATGCGATCCCCCATCTCAACCACGGTGAGATCCACGCCGCACTTGGACAGCGCCTCAAGTACAATCGAACCGATAAATCCAGCCCCGATCAAGAGCACCTTGGCGCCCGGTGATGCCAACTGAGCGATCTGCCGGGCGTCTTCCAAGGTCCAGCAGGTATGGATCCCCGGCAAGTCGATACCGGGAACCGGAGGCAGAATCGCCCGGGAACCCGTGGCCAGTAACAGCCGGTCGTAAACGAGCGGCCCGCCCGTTTCCAGATCGAGCTGCTTGTCGGTAGGTCTGACTGCTGTGACGGTGCGGTGTTGCACCTCGATACCGAGTTGTTGATAGTGATCATCCGCCTTGCGCAGATACGTTCCGGCCTCATCGATGTCGCCAATCAGCAGATAGGGGATGGCCATGCGCGCATAGGGGGGCTCCGATTCGCCTGCGATCAGTGATATTTGACTGCTGGGGTCGGTCTTGCGAAGCGTTTCGGATGCGATAACGCCGGCGGGTCCGGCGCCAATGACAACGTAGTGCATGATGGGCTCCTGGTCGATGCAAGTGTCGGGCTGTGCCGCAAACTCACCTGCAGCAGTGGTGCCAACGCCGATCGTGGGAACCGGCAGCCACCGGCTCCCGCCGCCACAAGCTGGTGACCCGAGGGCGAGAACGCCTCTGACCGCATGCCCATCCTCGCCCCGCCGGGTGGGTCGCCTACAGACCCAAGCGCTGCTGCGTCTCAGCCGTGAGCTGGCCTGCCTCGGTCCAGCCGCGCACCTGGTAATACTCCGGTAGCATCTGGTCCAGTTCGTTCACCTTCCCCTGGGCCGGCCCCGACGGCGCACCCTCCGTCAGCAGCCTTGGCGGCAAGTTATCGTCCGCTGCCGTGAACCCGGCCTCGAGGTTGAACTGCCGCTCCAGATTCCAGATGCGCTCGCCCACTTCGAGCATGCGCTCGTGGCTCCAGTCTCCCTCGCAGGCGCCATCGACCTGGGGCGCAATATCATCCAACGTCCAGGCGAAGGTCGTGAACACACACAAACCGGAGGAGTCCACCGCCGCCGTGGCATCCTGGAACGCTTTGACGAGGCCCGCCTTGCCCTGCGGGCTCAGCGGGTCGGTCTTCTCCGGTATGCCTAGGATCTCCGATGCCACGGTGTAGCCTCGCAGATGACAGGCGCCTCGGTTACTGGTGGCATAGGCCAACCCCATGCCCTGGATGCCGCGCGGATCATAGGCCGGGAATTCCTGCCCCTTCACCGTCATGGACAGCTCCGGGTGGCCGTACTTCTCGCACAGACGCTTGGAACCCAGACCGATTTCACGGCCGAAACCCTCCGCCTTACCCGTCAGCTCGGCAACCTGGCAAAGCGCCTCGGCATTGCCGAACGTGAGGTCGATGCCGCCCGTGTTTTCCCGGGTGATGACCCCCATCTGGAAAAGTTCCATGGCGGCCGCCACCGTGGCGCCAAAGGAGATCGGGTCCATGGCCTGCTCGTTGCACAACATGTTGACGTAGGTCAACGCCTCGAGATCGTTCACCCCGGTGTCGGAGCCTAGCGCCCAGGCCGCCTCGTATTCCAGTCCACCGGTTGCGTCCCAGTACTTGGGGCTATTTTGCACGGAGAAGTGATTCTGATCGATCTTGGAGATGCGTCCACAGGCGATGGTACAGGCGAAGCAGCCGGCATTGCGTACCAAGTTGGCTTTGCCATCGGTGGCGCGTTTTTCGTGCATGGCCTCGGCCGAGATATCTTTGGCGCCCTCAAATTGGCTCTCGCGGAAATTGTGGGTCGGCATGGCTCCCACTTCGTTGATCACGTTCATCAGCACCTGGGTGCCGTATGTGGGCAAGCCTTGCCCTGTGACCGCGTTTTCGGCCAGCACTTGTTTGCCGGCGTTGACCGCCTGCATGAAGGCCACCGGATTATCGATATTGCCGACCCCCTTGGTGCCTCGCACTGCGAGGGCTTTGAGGTTCTTGGCGCCCATCACCGTCCCCACCCCCGAGCGGCCGGCCGCCCGGTGCATATCGTTGACGACGGCTGAGAACAGGCAACCGCCTTCGCCCGCCTGGCCAATCGTGGCCACGCGAAGCTGTGGGTCCTGGTGCTGCTTGTGCAGGGCTTCGTCGGCCTCCCAGGCCGTCTTGCCCCAGATAAACGCCGCCGGCCTCAGCTCCGCCTTGTCGTTCTCAATGTGCAGATAGACCGGCTCGGCCGCCTTGCCCTCGACGATCACCATGTCATAGCCGGCATTTTTCAGCTCGGCCCCGATGAAACCGCCGGAGTTGGAACAGGCGATCGCCCCGGTCAGCGGGCTCTTGGTGATCACGGAGTAGCGCCCCGCCGTCGAGGCCATGGTGCCGGTCAACGGCCCCGTGGCATAGATAATTTTGTTTTCGGGCGACAACGCGCCGACTTTCGGATCCACCTCTTCCGCTAGATATTTGCTCGCCAATCCCCGCTGGCCCAGGTAATCATGGGCCCACTCCATATTGAGGGGCTCGGTGGTACACGTCCCGGCCGTCAGATTGACGCGTAGCACATTACGGGTCCATGCCATAATGGATCTCCTCGAATGACGTGTTGATTTAATTCACCTGCACCTGCCCGGCCGTTGTCTTGCTCGCCCACGCGCGCATTTTCTCCAGCCCTGTCCAGTCGGCGTCCACATAGGTGATGGCCGCGGTTGGACAGGCCTTGGCACACTCCGGTTCACCACTGCACAGATCGCACTTGACCACCTTACCGGAATCCTGGTTGTAGTTCACCGTGCCGAAGGGGCAAGCAATGGTGCACACCTTGCATCCCACGCACACGGTCGGGAGGACTTCCTTGGCGCCCGTGACCTGATTGGTCACGATCGCGTCCACCGGACAGGCGTACAGACACCAGGCCTCGGCACATTGGGTGCAGGTATAGGGTGCAAACAACCCTTGATCGTGAAAGGTGAACACCTTGATGCGAGATTTCGAGGGGTTGAACACGCCCTCGTGATGGTAAGAACACGCCATCTCACACTGCAGACAGCCCGTGCACTTCTGCGGATCGATCGTCAGCGATTTCTGCATGGGGCCTCTCCTCGTTGAGGGACGAATAAGACATGTAGTTTCACCATGTTTCGTACCTCCCTGTCCTCTACGTCCGCTTGGGGCCGACACCCCGCTCTGCCCTGACACCCGTTCCCCCTCTCACATGCAGCGTTGAGGCGCAAGCGGCGTGCGAAAATGCCGTTTGGAATGCTTCTCCCCGAAATATTAGCCCTGCATCTCAATGAATTCCAACTGCACGCCGTCCGGTCCTTCAAAAAAACAAACCCGCCGCCCGCCGCCGACAGACGTTTCCTCTAAAATCGGTGTGCCATTGGCCTTGAGCTTGTCCACGAGGCCGTCCAAATCGCCGGCATCGCAGTCGATGGCGATATGCTCCATACCATAGAGCTGCTCCCGGGTCTGGCTCGCAATGTGAGTGGTCACATTGAGCTTCAGCCCGTGCAAGTCCAGGCGATAACCGTTGGCGCCGAGTTCGGCTTCGACCGTCGCGCCGAGATTCTCGACGTAGAAATCCGCCGTTTGCTTCGGGTCTGGTGTCTTCAGATGGACATGATTGAGTTTGAGGGCCATGGCCTCTCTCCTTTCGCCTGGGGTTGCTGGCCTTCTGCGGGTACGTCACCATTTTTCTGTGGCCATGGCAGTGCAGAGTAGTCCAAGACTCTGACGCCGTCAAGTGTGGAGAGGGAGAGGTATCATGGCTGTAAACAGGTGAGCGGCTTGCCCTGGTGGCTGGGGTGCTTCCTTGAGCCCCAGCGCCTTGCGCCGCGACTTCCCCCCCGTTGCGCACTTGTCTTTTCTTGATGCCTCCCCTTCTTTATACCATTTTTAGTATTACCGATAACGTCATACTCAGAGGTGCGATTGATACGCTCCTTTGGGTCAACGAGTTAGGCGCTTCTAAGCGATTGAAAGGGCAGCGCAGCGTAAACTCCAGATGCTTCACGCAGCGGCAACGCTTGAATTTCTGGCCGCACTGCCAGGAAACAGGCTTGAGGCGTTAAGAGGCGGCCGCCAAGGGCAGCATAGTATTCGCATCAACGATCAGCATCGGATCTGCTTTGTCTGGGCAAATGGGGATGTTTATGACGTTGAGATCGTTGATTACCATTGAGGGCTGAAAAATGGCTGAATGGCTCGACCCGGTCACCCCCGGTGAGATATTACGAGATGAATTCATGGCCGAGTATGGGCTGAGTCAAAACAAGCTCGCGCTGGGGCTCCAAGTTCCGGTGTCGGTCATTAACCGTATCATCAACAATAAGCAGCGCATTAGCGCCGAGATGGCACTGCGCCTCGCACGCTACTTTGGGACCGACCCCCAGAGCTGGATGAACCTGCAAACGAATTACGATTTACGCATGGCGGAGAGAGCGGCGGCAGCGAAAATCGAGGAACAGGTGAAGCCCATTAACGACGGTGGTGGGCTAGGATAATCGCATTGGCCGAATAGCTGAGTCAGGTCGTATGATGTTCTCCAACATCCAAGATTTATTCCAAGGAGAACGCCATGCAACGACCCGACCTCGCCACTTTAGCCTGTGTCAATACCGATTGCCAACATGTTGGGCGTCCAGGCCAGGGCCATCTCACGATTCGTAAGGTCTATGGTCAAGATGGCATTCATCTCAAAGTAATTCGTGGCAAGGCTCAACTCCTTCATATCTTATCTTTATTGGGATACGAGAAGATCAATACGAGTAGCGTGGAGCGTCACAATGGGACGAGTCGCTTGCACAATCAACGTAAAGTGAGAAAGACGCTAGCCTTTTCCAAATCTCATCTGTACCACGGTTGGATGAGCTGGTTATCGGTGGTGCCGTACAACTTTTGCCGCCTCCATGGCAGTCTGAGGATCAAAGACGCGAGTGGCCTTCACCATCGGACGCCACATGTAGCGACAGCGCAACTGCCCGATCCTCAGGTGACGTTGGATGGCCAACGTGTACAGAATATTCTCCGATGCACAACGCTGGTATTTGCGATCGTTCTGTTCCATAATCGTGCCGTATCGTGGCGTCCATTCCCTGAGGAGCGACCGCGGGTGGGCGGGGGACATCCCCGGTTCGTACCTGATGAACGTCCAATGGGAACCCCGGCATGTGCCAGGAGGCATGCCACATAACGGCGAAGAAGGTCGCGACCCCATACGCATCCACAAGAAGGAGGCATTTATGGCTGAGCAGCTACGCCGACCGACGGATCAGGTCGAAGTCTACTGGTTCTCAGAACAACCCAACGGCTATGTGACCGATGAAGACCTGGACAGGTACGACTCGGGGCGACTGGGTTTCCCCAACACCCATTTCGACCCCGACAAAGCTCACGTGCTCTACAACGAATACCACGAGCAATACGCCCTCGCCGATGAGGTGGGCTTCGATGGCATTATGACCAATGAGCACCACGCCGCCTATTGGTGCATGAAGCCCTGTGTGAACCTGGACGCGGCCGTCATCGCCAAGGTCACCAAGAATGCCAAGATCGCGATCTTGGGCAACGTCATCGCCATCAACGACCCGGTCCGCATGGCCGAAGAGATCGCCATGCTGGACTGCTACTCGGGTGGCCGAATCATCTCCGGTTTTGTACGGGGGGGCGCGACGGAGACCCTGCAAGCGGGCATCGCCCCGACGGAGAACCGCTCGCGGTTTGAGGAGGCGCACGACCTGATCCTGAAATGCTGGACCGAGGCAGGACCCTTTCGCTATGAGGGGAATCACTATCACTACCGGGCCGTGAACCCCTGGGTGTTGCCGATGCAGAAGCCGCACCCCGACATCTGGTTTCCCGGTACCGGCAGCCCGGAGAGCGTGGTATGGGCGGCCCAACATGGCCACCCCTACATGAATCTGGGGGCGGTCTTAGACATTACCATGTGGTTGAAGCAGATTTATATTGACACGGCGCGTGAGGCGGGGTATAAGCCGGGGCCGGAGCACTTCGGGTACCTGCTGAAGGCCTTCGTCGCCGATACGGACGAGAAGGCGCAGGAGATTGGCCGCGAATTCTTGTGGACCGAGGCCAACCGCATGAAGGGCCCGCGCGAGCACAACGATCCGCCCGGCTACCAGTCGCGAGAGGCGCTGCGGGTGAAGCAGCAGCGTCCGACCGGTCGGTTTGGGGATGTGACGCGTCGCATGAGCTACGAGGAGCAACAGGAACTCAATATTGTCATCGTGGGGAGCCCGGAGACGGTGACGCAGAAGTTGTCCAAAGTGATCACGGAACTCAACCCGGGCTACCTGCACATCTACGGGAATGAAGGGGGCATGCCGCATAAGGACGTGATGCGCTCGATCGAACTCATGGGCAAAGAGGTCATCCCCGCTCTGCACGAGATCGAGTTGCAGCCCTACGAGTAGGCGCAGTACATGAGCAGGGGCGCCTGGGGAGTTCCTAAGGCACTCCCCGAACGCCCCAAGGGCAATACGTTTTTTCACAGGAGAGACGCCAATGGCTCAGTACAGGGTCATATCATCGGACAATCATGTGTTTGAACCGCCGGACCTCTGGACCAGTCGGGTCGAGCCCCAGTTCAGGGACAAGGCCCCACAGCTTAGGCGCGAGGACGATGGAGACTGGTGGTACTGCGACAACCACCGGGTGATCGGGCTGAGCCCCGGGATCCAGACCGGCCAGCGGTTTGAGGGGAATGAAAATTTGACGCGTACGGGTCTCTTTGAAGATGTCCGGCGCGGCGGTTACATTCCCGAGGAGCACATCAAAGACATGGACGAAGACGGGGTCGATGTGAGTATCGTCTATCCGACCGTGGGTCTGTTGCTGTACAGCGTGCCGGATAGCGCCTTCCTGACGGACATCTGCCGGACGTACAACGACTGGCTGGCCGAATTCTGCCAGGCAATCCCGAATCGACTCAAGGGCATCGCCATGATTAACGTCGACGACGTGCAGCCCGGTGTCCAGGAGTTGGAGCGCTGTGCCAAAATGGGGCTTGCCGGCGGCATGATCACCGTGTATCCCCCGGAAGGGAGGGGGTACGATGGGTCGGAGTACGAGCCCCTGTGGGCGGCGGCTCAGGATCTGCAAATGCCCCTGGGTCTTCACATCGCGACCAATCGTCCGGGTCCAGGCCAGGATTTTGCCGGGGAGGATCGGGACCGCGTGAGGTCCTCCTTCTTATGCAACGCCGACCACTGGGTGCGGATGTCCATTGCCGACATGATCTTCACCGGCGTCTTCGAGCGCTATCCGGACCTCCAGATCGGCGCTGTGGAGCACGAACTCTCCTGGGTGCCGCATTTCCTGGATCGGCTGGACTACACGTACACCCAACGCGTGCAGCAAGACCGCTACCGATTTAAGGAGAACATGCTGCCCAGCGACTATTTCCATCGCAACGTCTTCCTGGGCTTCCAGGAAGATGCATTGGGCATCCAGCAGCGGGGCATTATCGGGGTGGACCAGCTCCTGTGGGGCTCCGATTATCCCCACGTCGAGTCGACCTATCCCAGGAGCCGGCAGATCATTGAGGACATTCTGGCGGGTTGTACGGAAGAGGAGAAGGCCAAGATCGCTGGCGGCAATGCCGCCCGGATCTACCATCTCGACTAGGCGCAAGCGACCTGTCGCCGCTCGACACGAACGGTGGCGGGTGTGACGCCCCACCGGATCACGACGGATGGCCACGGCGCCTGGTCGTGCGCCATCCGCAATATTTTCGGGGTAGGGTGTCGTTGGGTCTCAACGCCAAGATGGTACCGTGTCGCATACCAGAGGTCCGAGAGAGGAGGAAGCCGTGAGTTTTTCACACGATCTGCGCCAACAAGCCGACCCGATTTTTGACGCGATTTTGCACCATCCCTTTGTGCGGGGGATTGCCACGGGCACCCTCACCCGGGAGCAACTGGCCCAGTATCTACAGCAGGATTTCAGTATCTGACGGTGTTCTGCAAATCTACGGCCTAGCCATTGCGAAAGACGACCCGGGGATATGGCCCTGTTTCACCAGCGTATGGCCTACGTGCTGCACAGCGAAACCCATCCGCACCACAACTTTGCCGAGGCGGGCTACAAGCTGGAGGCGTTGACGCACGGGACGCTGCTGCCGACGTCGCGCAATTACACGCGGCATATGCTGCACGTCGCGTACAGCGGCAGTTTGGGGGAAATCCTCGCCGTCCTGCTGCCGTGCCCGTGGACCTATTGGGAAATCGGGGTGCAGCTCAAAGAGGAGGTGACGCCGGACCCGCCGCACCCGTTTCAACCCTGGATTGACTTTTATGCCCGTTCCGAGACCACGCAGCAATTGGTGCAGCGGCTGGATCAGTGGGCCGATGGGGCCAGTGCGGACGAGCGTGCCCGGATGGCCGATCATTTTCTCACCAGTTGCCGGATGGAGTACCTGTTCTGGGAGATGGCCTACAACCTGGAGACCTGGCCGGTCTAATGCTGCATGCGACATGCAGAGGGTGCCGGTACCCTACACATGGCTCTCGACATCCACCTTCATGCGGAGGTCATCACGAGTTGGACAGACGCTATGATCTCTCTTCCTTTGAGTTACCCTTGGGCAATGCCCCCCGATCATGACCTCGCGGGCTTTGTCGTAGCGAATACCCACGTCACGAGGGCACGGAGCGCCACCCGTACCCGCTGAGGTCAGACCATGACGCGGCTCTCCTAGCTCTCGATGCCATAATAGGCGGCGCAATTATCCCACAGGATGTTCCGCTTGTCCTCATCGCTAATGTCGATTTGCAAGAAGCGATCAATCGATTCCGGAAACTTCGAGTCCCCGTGCGGGAAGTCCGTCGAGAACACCAGACCGCCATTGCCCAGGTAGTCGATGGTGTACTTCATCGGCTCCTCATCCGCTTCCGCCGAGGCAAAGCACTGGCGCTTCCAGTACGCACTCGGGGCCATGGTGAGCTCCGGCGCATGCACATCCTCGATGCGTTCCCAGTGTTCATCCAAGCGCCACAAGAAAAACGATAACCAGGAGCAGTTCCCCTCCAGAAAGGCCACTTTCAGGTTGGGATGGCGCTCCAGAATGCCACCACCACAGAAACTGGCCGCCGACAGCATCTGCTCCACCGGATGCGAGAACGTGTGGCTCAGCATGGTATTGGCGCCAAACTGCTCGCCCACGTGGGGCAGTGCCGAGGTATCGCCCTCGTGGAAGCCGAGGGGGACCTCGATCTCCTCCAGGGCCGACCACAGGGGTTCGTAGTAGGGATCATGCCAATTGCGCCCGTTGACCAGGTTGGGCCGCAGGAAGACGCCCCGAAAGCCCAGTTCGCGGGCACACCGCTTCGACTCCGCCACCGCGTCGCTGACATCGAAGGGCGAGATCATACCCGCCCCAAGCAGGCGCGAGCGGTCGGGGGCGCAGAAGTCGTGGAGC
Source organism: uncultured bacterium (assembly GCA_965178525.1). GTDB lineage: Bacteria > Tectomicrobia > Entotheonellia > Entotheonellales > Entotheonellaceae > CBCXVS01. Next base: position 21,260 of record CBCXVS010000003.1, read on the forward strand.
CAGTCGTTATAGGCCCGGGCGATCGCGGCGGCGAGCTTCGGGTCCAAGTCGGGCACGGTGAGGGCAAAGAGGCCCCGGGAGGGATAGATGACCGCGACGTCGATGCCTTCGGCATCCGCCCTAGTTGGGCCTCGCCGGTCCAACTCATCTCTTCGTAGGGTTTAAACCGTTCCTGATTGCGCTCGAAGTTTTGGCCCCGGCGCATTTGCCCCTGGCCCGGTGTGTTTTTAGGACTGCGTCCCCAGGGCGACCCATCCGGGCCGACCATGCTGAGGTCGGCCACCCGGTCCGTATTGCCCCGTGGGGCTCGGTCCTTAAAGGCAGGGTCGATATAGCGCTGCCACAAGTCGGGGGGTTCGATGATGTGCATGTCGCTATCCATGACTTTGAACCCGTTTTTCATGGTTTACCTCCTTCAATACACGGCCCTTTAGCGCCAAACGATGGGATCGATGCCGAGTAGTATATCATCAAACGGTACAGCGCATCCCGCCCAAAGTTATAGCGTGCAGGAGGGGCAGGACGAATGTGCATCCTCCAGCTTGACTGAGCCTATCGGATCCCATACAGTGGGCTAATTCGGTGCGCTATCTTGAAGAGGCGCCGTGCGCACTAGAATGTCTGTGGAGAGGTGATCGTCACCTGTTCCCAGCACCAACTGTCGAGAGGACCTTTATGGAATTCATACCGTTCTCGACGACGGAGTGTATTCTGGTTGCCCTTTTCTTGCTGCTGACCCTCGCCATTTTTTCCCGGGACTTCTCTCGCCGTCTCTACATCGTGCGAAAGGGCAAGTCCGACCGCTCGCGGCTCACCCATCTACCGCGCCGGGTGTGGGTGACCACGAAGGAAGTGTTGTTCCAATCGCGCGTCCTGTCTGGCCGGCCGGTGGCGGGCGCCATGCACGCGGCCGTGTTTGGGGGATTTGTCTTTTTTGCCCTCGAAACGATAGATCATTTTGGCAAGGTCTACGACCTACACGTTCTGCATGCGCTGTTTGGCTCGGGTGTATCGGTGTATAAAGTCATCATTACCGTTTGGGCCGTGCTCGTTAGCATGGGCATTGTCGGGTTGGCATTGCGGCGCTTTGTCTTCACGACCTTCTCCCCGAATCCCAAAGCCTACGAATCCGGCCTGGTGGCGCTGATGATTTTGTTGCTCATGCTCACCTATCTCTACACGCAGACCACCGGCTATGATCCGGCGACGACGTCTGCCAAGGCCAACTGGTGGCTGCATGCCAGCCTCATCATGCTGTTTCCGCACCTGATGATGCGCTCGAAGCACTTCCACATCATCATGGCGCCGATCAACATTTTCTTCCGCACCGAGCGCTTGAGTGATCTATTGCCGTTGAATCTGGACATGGAAGCGCTCGAAAGCAGTGGGGAGGACTTCACGCTCGGCCTGGAGACCCTGGCCGATTTGAGTTGGAAACAGCGCATGGATTTCCTCAGCTGTGTGGAATGCCGCCGCTGTACGGACCACTGTCCGGCAAACCTTTCCGGCCAGGAGCTCGATCCGCGTGCGTTCATTTTGCAAGGGCGCCAGGCGATTTACACCCTCGACGATGCCCAACCCGTGATCGGCAACGTCATCACCGAGGCCGCTCTGGGGCAATGCACGAGCTGCGGGGCGTGTGAAGAGAGCTGCCCCGTCGGCATCGAGCACTTGCAGGTGCTCACCGGCGCCAAGCGCGCCCAGGCATTGGCCATCGGCACCGGAATGGTGGCGACAGATTATCTGCACAAGGTAGAGCGCACCGGCAACGCGTTTGGCCAGGCCGCGGGGTTGCGCCAGCAACTGATCGAAGCGTTGGATATGCCCATCTATCAACCGGGGCAGACTGACTACCTGCTGTGGCTGGGCTGCGTGTGGGCGTACAACCCGGATGTCCGCCGCTCCCTCGAAGCGATGGTGAACATTCTCAAGGCTTCCGGTGTGCGTTTCGGGGTGCTGGAAAATGAGACCTGTACCGGCCATCACGCACGCCGCCAGGGAGAGGAGATGCAATTTCAGACGCTGGCCGAGCAGAATATTGGCGAGATGCAAAATGCACAGGTCGACAAAGTCATCGCCCCCTGTCCGCACTGCCTGCATACGATCAGCCGTGAATATCCTACCCTGAAAGACGATTTTCAGCCCCAGATCATACACCACTCGCAGTTGATTGCGGAGCTGCTGGCGACGGGCAAACTCAAACTGGACCGCGATAAGCTCAATGGCAAAACGGCGACGTACCACGATCCGTGCTATCTCGGGCGCTACGAGCAGGTGTACGACGAACCGCGCGATCTGATGGCCGAGGCGGGTCTCAATCTCGTGGAGATGCAGCGCCACGGTCCCACGTCGATGTGCTGCGGCGGCGGCAGTGCCGGATTCGCTCGTGATCAAGAGGGAGAACGCCGGGTGGACCAGGTGCGAACCGAGCACGTGCGTGAAACCGGCGCCGAGATGCTCGTGGTCGCCTGTCCCGGATGCAAGATGATGTTGAATACGGCGGTCGAGGAGACGGTAGACTTGGCCGAATTGGTCGCTGACGCCATGGCCTCTGAACCGGGGGCCTAATACAGCGTCAAGTTTGATTCCCAGCGAGCCATGGCCAAGGATTTCGCCGATGTTCCCCAGACGGATAAGCCGCGTAGGATCTGCGACCATGCGGCGGCGTTCTATGGCTTAGCGTAAGGAGAAACCACCATGGCCACCCTTCCACTGACACTTAACACCGGACAGACCGCGCTTCTCATGGCCGATTTTCATCGCGAGGGAATGGGGGAGAATCCCATCGCGCAAGCGCGAGGCACGGTGCAAACCTCTCGTGCGGTGCTGGCGGCCGCCCGTCAGGCCGGGATGTTGGTCGTCTATATCGTGGTCAATTTCCGGCCAGACTACCCGGAAATTTCCGACCGCAATCTGATCTTCAGCGAGCGCAAAACGTCCGGCCGTGTCCCCCCGGCGGACCCCGTCAGCCTCATCATTCCTGAGGTGCAACCGCTGCCCCAGGAGCCCGTGGTCGTCAAGCACCGCGTCAATGCGTTCTTCGGAACGGATCTCGAACTCATTCTGCGTGCACACACCATCGACACCTTGGTCTTGTCGGGGCATGCGACCAGCGGTGTCATTCTATCAACCGTGCGCTATGCCGCTGACGCCGATTATCGCCTGGTGGTAGTGGAGGACGGCTGTGCCGACCGCGATGCCGAGGTGCACGCCTTGCTGATGCAACGCATTTTCCCACGCCAGGCCACGGTGGTCAGTGCGGAGGCCGTCATCCAGGCGTTGTCAAGCCCTTAGCCTTGGCGCCACCTCTTCCCTTAACAACCGGAGGCATTTCTGTTCCAAGGCGTGATCATCGGGGTCGTGCGTGGTCGTCAATACCTGGCCAAACCCCCCGACCTCGTCGTAGAGCTGGTTGAGCCGGTCGGCGCACTCAGCCGGGTCGCCCACAATCCAGAAGTGTTCGAGCATGTAGTCCACGGTGACGGCTTCATCCGGCATTGAGGGGTCTACCTTGTGGTACCTGAGGATGCCACCGGCTTGCCGGTTTTTGAACTGGTGCTGTTCCCAGGGCTTGCCCAAGACCTCGCGCGCCTCCTCTCGGGCTCGCTGCGGGGTTTCGGCGACATAGATGTCCCGAGCGATCCGCCACTCGCGCCGGTCTGCTTGCCGGCCGGCACGGGCTGCCGCGTCTTCGAGCTTGGCCCACTGGGCGTTCAGCATCGGGGCCTGCAAGATGGAACTGCTCAGCGGTAACCACCCCCGTTCGCCCGCCAGCCGGATGGTGTCGGACTCCGGGCTGGTACTGGCGACGCCAATGGGGGGATGCGGTTTTTGGTAGGGTTGAATCCAGAGCCGACGTCCCAGGTGGCGGTGCATCTCGGGGGCATGCACCTGGTAGTACTTGCCGTCATAGTCAAATTTGCCGTCCTCGGCTGCCCACATCCCCAACACCACCTCCAGGCATTCGCGGCCCTGTTCACGCACGCCGTTCATATCCGTGTAGTCCAGCCCATAGAGCACCAGATCGCTGGGGATCGAACGCACGCCGATGCCCCAGTAGAATCGGCCCTGAGCCATATGGTCCAACATCGCAATACGATGCGCTACATTCACCGGGTCGTGCAGGGGCAGTAGGGTCACCCCCGTACCCAAGATGAGGTTTTGTGTCATCTTAAGGGCTTGCGCAATCAAAAGTTCGGGTACGGGCGCGTTTTCCCAGGTCTCGGTGATATGCTCGCCAATCCAAGCTTCATGGTACCCGAGCTGGTCCGCCAGACGCAGGAGGTCAAAGTCCCGTTCCCAGGAGTCGTACAGGGTCCGGGTCGGCGGGTGTTGCGGCATCATAAACAATCCAAGTTCCATGGCACATTCCTCCTCAGAGCTGTCCCGTTCGCAAGTGCCCGAACAGAATGAAATTCATATTTTTCCTCTGGACAAACGATGTCGCTAAGTTTGTCCAGGAACTTATTGTGACCATCCTATTGCTCGACACAGACATCGTCAAGACAGGGAGACGCATTTTTAAGGTTGACATGCATGCGGCGAGGAATATCACACTGCTCATGCAGACTTGTCCGGCAGCAGAACTGGATTAATCTGAACGTCACGCCGGGATGAGATTGACGGGCTGAATGGTCGAGCCGCTCACGGACTCAGGAGGGCAAAGGCGATGCAATGGTGTCGCTTCCAGGTTGGACAACACATCAGCTACGGCATCATCGAAGACGAGAGGGTCACCGAGGTTGAGGGGAGTCCTTTTGCAACCTATACGGTGACCCAGACCCGCTATCCCCTGGAGCAGGTGAAGCTCCTGCCACCTGTGATCCCCCCAATGCTCTACGCCGCGGGACCCAACTACCGCGGCCATGTGGAGGGCATGGCGCGGCGGCGAGGGGCACAACCGCAATACCCAGCTCGGCCCGAGCCGAATTTTCGCTCGGTCCATGCCCTCATCGGCACGGAAGAACCCATCATCGTGCCGAAAGATTGTTCCGGCGCGGTGCAACCCGAGGGGCAGCTGGCGGTGGTGATAGGCAAGACAGCGCGGCATGTATCCAAAGCGGATGCACTAGACCACGTCTTTGGCTATAGCATTGGGAATGATATTAGGGTTGTTCCCCAATAGTTAATGAGGTAGGCTATCCTCCCCCAAACGATGGAGGGAGCCCAGCCAGGTCATTGGTTATCCGAGATGATCGGCAGATGAAAGCCTTAACCGGTGTGTCTCAGACGCAATTTGACTTCTTGCTGCCCGCCTTCAGCCACGTCTATCAACAGGCTCAGCAAAAACGCTATGAGGAGGGTGTCCAAGCTGGCAAACGCAGCCGAAAGCCGGGTGCAGGTATCAAAGGCAAATTACCCACTCTGTCAGACAAACTCCTGTTCGTTCTATATTATTACAAGACGTATCCGACGTTTGATGTTCTTGGTGCACAATTTGGTATGGTACGTTCGAAAGCGAATGAAAATCTCCATAAGCTCTCTCCCATCCTGTATGACACGTTAGTGCAGTTAGACCTCATGCCTTATCGAGAGTTGAAGACCCCAGAGTCGTTGAGGGAGGCGTTGTCAGGTGTGGATCAACTGATTATTGATGCGACTGAAAGAAGCTATCGCCGGTCACAAGATGAGACGACCCAACGTGAACACTATAGTGGTAAAAAAAAGCCATACGCTGAAAAATACAGTGATGTCGATGCCGGATAAATGGATCGTCTTTCTGGGCCGTACGTTTAGTGGTCACAACCATGATTACAGCATGTTAAAACAAGAGTTCCCACCGGACTTAGACCGGTTTAGTGACGTAGAAGTTTGGGTGCACCTGGGTTATCAGGGGATTCAGTCGGACTACAAAGGCGAAATGCTTGAGATTCCACACAAGAAACCCCGGAAGAGCAAGACGAATCCGACTCCAGAATTGACGGCGGAGCAGCAGGCGGCGAATTATGCCGTGAGTCAAGTTCGCATCTTGATCGAACATGCCATCGGCGGTATGAAGCGTTTCAACATTTTGGTGCAGCGTTTCCGCAACCGCAAAGATCACTTTGAGGATGATTCGGTGGGCATCTGGGCTGGGCTAGGGAACCTGATCTTATGCTATTGAGGAACAACTCTATTAGTCAGCGGGTGTGGCAACAAAACGACCGCACGATGTTTCGGGGCAAAAACTGCGACACCTTCAAACTCTTCGGGCCTTGGATTGTCACTGGGCTGGACCCCGCCTCGTTCCGCATCGTCGTTCGCCATAATAGTATGGTCTGGCAGGACTTCTCTGCAGCCGACCAGATCTGGGAGACGGCGACGTGGATTCAGGAGCTGAGCAAGTACACCACCCTCCACCCTGGCGACGTGCTTTGGATGGGCACCGAGGGAGCCGACGGCGACATGGTCCCGGGCGATGTCATCGAAGTCGAGATCAGTGGCATCGGCACGCTCAGAAACAACGTGGTGGCCGAGGAATAAACATAGAAAGGGGTCAAGTCTACGTGTTGCGGTTGATGGAATCACCATGCAGCGGTGAGGCGTCACTTGCAACTGTTTGTTAGGCCCAAACATGTTGCGAATTGCATGCAGAGACACCTCGAACGTGCAACTGAACAGCGCAAGGGTAGAGTTCATCTGCGCGCAGCTATTCGTTCGAATGCGGTGGGGCGGTGCCGCGATTTCCAGGCATCAATTAGTGTATCTACGTTTTTTTGGTTCGGTTGCGTCGAATCCATTTCCAGATCGTACTCAGCGAAACCGTGAACAACTTGATAGTCCATCCGGGCCTCTCCAATTCGCCGGTTTCCCCTTTCGCGCTCTCTTCGCTCCAGCTCAGGAAGCGGACAGTGCACGCCGACAAAGAATACGTCAAAGGCCGAGAGAAGCTTCACGAGATCGGACATCCACCCCTCATTCTCGATGATGTGATCAACGATGAGATTGTTGCCTGCCTCGGCCAATGCCGGCAGACAGCGATGAAACCCATCGAAAACAGCAGGACGCATGACCGACCACTCGATTTCGCCACTCTCAATACGCGCCATCGGCAAGGCGTTAGACTCGCGGAGGTGGTCAAACGAGAAGTGCCAGAACGGCTCTTCCAGTTTTTCTTGGAGCGCCCGTGCCAGCGTCGACTTCCCGGAGCTTGACGTTCCATTAATCAGAATAATCTTGCCATACTCTTGCACGCCATCCATATTGATGTGCCTAACGCTGGATTTGAGCGGCGGCCCCTAGGCGCCAAAGCCAAGAACAACCCAAAAACGTACCCTGTGGACCGCCCGTCTCCAAGCTTTTGTTAGATTTGACAAGTCGCTCGGTCTTCACTCTATTTTTTCAATCGAGTCTGACCCCATTGATTTTCATTCAAAGACGGTTATGGACGCTCGAAGACGGCGAGCACCGTATGTAGGCGGTCTTCATCTGTGTTGCGAACGCTGGCTTCCTGGATGGCGGGGAGACGGTCCCCCATGACGAGGCGTTGGATGGTCATCGAGGCCTGCGCCCGTTTGGCTGCCGCTCCCGGAAAACTGGCCACTGGATTCCAGTGGCGTTCGATGAAGCCCGTGGCAAGAATGACCTCTCGCAGAGCAGCCGCAGAAAGCAAGTGGCTGTCGGTCGGCTCGCCGGCCCACATCAAGGGAAAGTGCGGCGGCTGCACCGGCCCTGCCACCGGCTCCAATTGCGCCAGCTTCCCGCCCGGCCGCAGCACGCGGAAGAATCCGCGGTAGAGCTGAGCCTTGTCGGCAATATTCATGCCGCTGTTCTGCGTCCACACGAGGTCAAAACACCCGTCTGCATATGGCAAATCGAGCGCATTGCCGTGTCGAAAACGGACCTGCTCAGCAAGCCCCATCCGCTCGGTCACCAGTGCACCTGCTTGCAGGTAGTCGGTGGTGAGATCGAAGACCGTTACCTGCGCGCCGAACTCCGTGGCAAGCATCCGCGCTGGACCACCCACACCGCCACCCACGTCGAGCACGTTCATGCCTGCCGAGACCTCTGCCTGTCGTGCCAACGCCCGCGTCGCATCTTTCCCGCCGCCATGAAACTGCTCCAGGTATGCGAGATCATCCGGTGTTGCCGTGTTCAGATCAATGCCCGAGGCGGCCGCAGCTTCAAGAATCGCCTCCCCGAGATGTGGCCGGCTCCAATAGGTGCTGGCGCTATCGTCCGATGTTGCCATCATCGCCTCCTTTGAGAATTTGTCTAGCGTCCACCGACGGGAACACATGCCCGAGATCACCGCACCGGAATTCTTCATCGACTCCAACGGTGTCGGAGTACTTAGACCGAAGTTCCTCCCGTGATTCGGCGACAACTTGTTGAAATAAAAACTCAAAAGCCTGAAACGAATCGACCTTTGTTCCCCTGTAAATCGCAAAATTTTCGCTCCTATTCTGCCACATGGGCTTGACATCGTCTGAAAACGTATGACCATAAGCCATGTCGTTTCAGGAGGTTGGATTGTTCCCCTGTAAATGGGCTTTTGAATTGGGCTAACCTGTTGATCTACTTAACCCTCCGCCTATTCTGCCAGGGGAACTTCGGCTTAGATGGTATCAGCACGGCATCAACACGTCATCGTAGGGTGAGCATCCGCTCTCTGCGAATGACTGAAGGCCGAGGACGGATCGTGGCGAAAGTCTTTGCAAAGGCCAGGCTGAAACGACCACGCCGATTTTCTATGGCTGGTGGATGGTCACCATCAGCCTGATTGCCGACGCCTGCAAACACGGTACATTTAACCGCGGGTTCACCCTCTACGTCCTGCCTATCCAGCGCGAGCTGGGTATCGGTGTGGCCGCCATCTCCCTGGCGGATATGTTGGGGCGGCTGGAGGGGGCCGTGTTGGGTCCTGTCATGGGGTATCTCACCGAATCAGGCTGCCTGACACTGCCCGCAGGAGAGGACGAGACAACCGGGAGGAGAGCGCCATGGGACGGCGAGACAGGAAAGTCGCACCTATCTCATTGACACCAGCAGACGGAAGGTTATAGACTGGGCCGTAGACGTCTATTTTGTGGCCTCAGAACACGTATGAGGAGACCATCCATGGCTGACTATGACGTGATCCTCAAGGGCGGCACCATCGTTGACGGCACGCGCACGCCGCGCTATGTGAGCGATGTGGCGATCAAGGACGGGAAAATCGCCAGGATCGGCGGCCTACGCAAGGCGACGGCCGACAAGGTGCTGAATGCTCAGGGCCTCATTGTGGCCCCCGGCTTCGTGGACCTGCACACCCACTACGATGCCCAGATCCAGTGGGATCCCTACTGTACGCTGTCGGGCTGGCACGGCGTCACCTCGGTGGCCGTCGGGAACTGCGGTTTCGGCTTTGCGCCCTCACGACCGGAAGACCGGGACCGGGCGATGATGTCGATGACACGGAACGAGGCCATCCCCTATGATGCGATGAAGGCGGGGATGCTGTGGGACTGGGAGACCTTCCCCGAGTTCATGGAGAGCCTGGCCCGCATCCCCAAGGGCGTCAACTGCCTGACCTATGTGCCGCTGACTCCCCTGTACGCCTGGGTCATGGGCTGGGACGAGGCCAAGAAGCGGCGGCCCACCGATGCAGAGTTGCAGGAGATGGTGCGGCTGATCCACGAGGGCATGGATGCCGGCGCCTGCGGCTGGTCGGCGCAGGTCCTGGGGGAAACGTCGGTGCAGCGGGACTACGACGGCACGCCCATGATTACCGACTTGATGACGGAGAGGGAGCTCCTCACCCTTGCCCAGATCCTGGCCGACCGTGACGAGGGCTTCATCGAACTGGCGTATGAGGAAACCGGCGAAGAGGGCCGCCCGCTGCAAGACGACACCATGCGGTTCTTCGAGCAAGTGGCCGAGACTGCTGGCCGGCCCGTTCTCTACCAGGCAGTGGCCCCCAACGCCGTCCATCCCGAGCAACACCGGACACGCATTCGCTGGTTGGAAAGCTGTGCCGAGCGCGGCATGCGGATATACGGTCAGGGCGCGACACGCCGGGGCGGCTTTGAGCTGACCTTTGAGGACTGGAACTTGTTCGACGAGACCCCGGCCTGGCGTGAGGTGACTTTAGGGACGCGTGCGGAACGCAAGGCGAAGATGCAGGACCCGCAGATGCGGAGCCGGCTGCGCGAAGAGTGGGACGCCGGCACCCGACCCACCCGCGTGGTCCAGGGGTCTGTGGGCAGTCTCCTCGTTGAGGAAACCGCCAGGCCGGAGTGTGAGCACTACGCCGGGCAGACCGTGCAGGAGATCGCCGACAAGGAAGGCAAACACGTCATTGACGCGCTGCTTGACCTGGTAGTGGCGGACGATTTGGGAACGGAGTTCATCGCCGAGACCCAGGGCCGTGACGTGGCCGAATACACGGCGGAGGTCCTCAACTCGCCCCACATTATTGCCGGGGTCTCCGACGGCGGCGCCCATGTCAAATTCCTGACCGCCGGTATCTACCCGACAGATATGCTCATCTGGCTGGTGCGGGACGAGAAGATCCTGAGTCTGGAAGAGGCGCACTACAAGCTGAGTTACCTGCCCGCCCACTTTGGTGGATTCCAGGACCGGGGTTTTATCCGCGAGGGCGCGCCCGCCGATATCGTGGTGTACGACCTGGAGAAGCTGGAGATCCTGCCCTCTGAGGTTGCCGAAGACCTACCGGGGGGTGAGTGGCGGCGCATCCAGAAGGCGAAGGGCTATCGCTGGATTATGGTCAATGGCGACGTGACCTTTGAGGACGGCGAGCCAACCGGAGCGATGCCGGGCCGGCTGTTGCGCAACGGTCGGGGCTAAATCGCTACAGCACGCAGGCGGCTATCCGCCCTGGCGTCCTGCTGTAGCGGGCCCGACAAGCCAGAGCCCCCTTCGCCGGCGCGTGTTGCGCCATGGGCATGATCGCCTCCCGCCTCAGCGCAGGTACCGGTCCATCCAGGCCTGGCCATGAACGGTGAAATCTGTCCGGTACTCATGCTCAAGATCAGGATACACGATGATCGACTTCATGGCCCGGATCTTCTCGAACACAGGCATGACCGTCCGTAACGGGTGCACGTCATCGGCGATGGCGCCGCCGATCAGGGTCGGACAGCGGATCGCCTCGGCGAGGGTCAACTGATCAAAATAGGTCAAGGTCGCCAGGGCCTGGTCGCGTTCCTCGGGATGCGCCACCAAGTAGTCATGCAACTCCACATAGGGCGAGGTGGTGATCTCGGCCGCCACGGGAAAATTGCAGAGCCAGGGAACACCGGCGACCGCGGCAGAGATGCGAGGGTCCAAGGCGGCCGTGGCCAGGCTTAAGCCGCCCCCTTGACTGAAGCCCCACACGCCAATGCGGCTGGTATCGATTTCAGGACGGCTGTGCAAGAAGTCCACGCCCCGCACACAGTCCATGTAGGCGCCCCGGTAATAGTAGCGCTCGCGGTCGGTGAGGTGATAGACCACGCGGGTACCCGACTCGATCTCCCATTCCTTCAGACTCTCCCCCTGACTCCGGGGGTAGAGCGACAGGGTGGCATAGCCGTATTGGGCCAGATGCATCGGCAGCGGCATGACGCCCCCATAGCAATGTACCAGGCCCGGATACGCCGACCCTCAAAGCTCGACAGAATCACGCGGTGGATGGTCCGAGTCTTGACCCGCCCTTCCATGGTGAACACGTCAGTCTGTTCCACCGGCTCCACCGCGGCCTCCAGGTCGACTTTGGCCAGCTCCGTCCGGGTCTGCTCCCAAAATTTCCATATGTCTTCACTTGACATGATGATCCCCTCCTGCGCCTGGATCCTGCAGCCATCTTCTCCCCCAATGGGGTTGCAACGTATGGTGACACTGTAAACTAGGTGCGAGTGGAGGTCAACGCCACGTGCATACCCTACTGTTGGTCCTCAAAAACCCCCAACATTTTTGAGCTTGACACGCCTATCACCTGACGTATGATGCGGCATATCACGTGGCCGTTGGACCAAACGCCAAGAGATTGGTGATGGCGGGTTGTAGACCATACCAGGCGAGATCATATGACAATTGAAAACGCCGAAGGTTGTCCGGCACGAGCGACCCCTGAGCGCGTGTCAGACATAGACGATGGTGATGGATTAAGCGATAGCGATGAACTGAAGGCGCAATTGGACAATCTCCTGTTGTGGGGAGAGTTTGGTGCGCCTTTTTTATTGGGTTCTTGAGGAATGTGCTGCGATGCGAGAGTATGTGTTACGCCGTTTGTTACTCCTGGTCCCAACGGTGATTGGCGTCACGCTGATTGTCTTTATGATGATGCGGTTCATCCCGGGTGATCCCATTATCAACATGATGGGGGAGATGTACTCGGAGGAAGATGCCCAGCGACTCCGGCACGAGTTGGGGTTGGATCAGCCCCTCGTGCTGCAATATGCCAAATGGCTGCTGTTCCTCCTGCGGGGAGATTGGGGTACGTCCATCCTGACGCATCAATCCGTCCTTACCGATATTGCCTACAGCCTGCCGGTGAGCCTCGAACTCATCGTCCTGGCCATGCTGATCAGTTTGCTCATCGCGTTGCCAGCCGGAGTGGTGGCCGCGGTGTGGCCGAATTCGTGGAAGGACTACAGCGCGATGGTCGTGGCCATGGCGGGGGTCTCAATCCCGGAATTTTTTCTTGGCGTTCTCCTCTTTCTCCTCTTTGCCCTGGTGCTCGATTGGCTGCCCGTCTCGGGCTACGTCTCACCGCTGCACAGTTTGGGACAGAATCTCTGGCACATGCTACTCCCAGCATTGGCCCTCGGTTTTCCGCGCGCAGCCCTCCTGACACGCCTCATACGAGCTAGCTTACTGGAGGTGTTACGACTGGAATACGTGACGACCGCACGGTCGAAAGGGCTGCGGGAAAACGTCGTGGTGCTGAAGCATGCGCTCAAAAATGCCCTGATTCCAACGGTGACCGTGGTCGGGTTGCAGATCGGTTTTCTGATCGGAGGCGCCATTGTCGTCGAGACGGTCTTCGCTGTGCCAGGGATCGGGTCGTTTGGCATCAATGCCATCGTACAGCGCGATTATCCCCAGGTGCAGGCCTTTGTACTCGTGGCCGCCCTGGTCTTTGTGTTGGCCAATCTGAGTGTGGACCTGTTCTATGCCGTGATTGATCCGCGCATTCAGTACGGGAAAGAGGACGCCTAAGCCGAAGGAGAGAAGCATGCGGCAAGCCGCTACCATTGACAGTGGCAGCACGGTCACACGGAAAGCGACGGCGGGAAAGAGTCTGCAGGCGCTAGCTTGGCGTCAATTGCTGCGCAAAAAAACGGCTGTCGCCGGTCTCATCATCATCGCGGCACTCGTCCTGACCGCTGTGCTGGCGAATCTCCTTGCCCCCTACGGTCCGACGGAGATGTTCAGCGAGGAGACCATGTCGCCTCCGACGGCAAGGCATTGGATGGGTACCGATCTCCTGGGGCGCGACGTCTTCAGTCGAGTCATCCATGGCAGCCGCGTGTCGCTGTACGTCGGTGTCCTCTCTCCCATTCTGGCCCTGATCCTTGGCATTCCTCTGGGCATTATGGCCGGGTTTTACGGGGGCGCCTTGGATAATGTCATCATGCGTATCATGGATGTCCTGTTGGCCTTTCCGATTTTCCTCCTCGCGATCGTCATCATGATCATCCTGGAGCCGAGTACGTCGAACGTCGTGCTTGCCCTCGGTATTGTGCGCGTTCCCATCTATGCCCGCATTGTGCGAGGCAGTGTCTTGTCCGTGAAGGTCAACGACTACATCGAAGCCGCTAAAGCCCTGGCGGTGCGCGACCCGCGGTTGCTGCTGCGGCATATCCTGCCCAACTGTACCGCGCCACTCATTGTGACCTCGACCTTAAACGTCAGCACGTCGATCATCGTGGAAGCCTCTCTCAGCTTTCTGGGCCTGGGGACGCAGCCTCCAACCCCGAGCTGGGGCTGGGATCTGAAGGCGAATCTGATTCTGTTGGAGGTCAATCCCTGGATTACCATCTTCCCTGGGGTGGCGATTTTTGTCTCGGTGCTTGCCTTCAATCTGTTCGGTGATGGGCTGCGCGATGCGCTCGACCCGCGACTGAAAGAAGGCTAGCGCATGATGAAAGGAGGAGTAGGATGAAAGTACAGGTTAGGCGAGCGTTCAGTCTTAAAGTGCATGTTGTCCTCGTGCTCAGTCTCGTCGTGACGCTGCTGCTGTGGGCCGGCACCAGTATGGGTGAGGAGCCCAAACGGGGGGCACCCTGCGGGTGAGTTTCAATACGGATGCGCGCCACTTCGATATGCATGGGCCGGTGGGAGGATATGAAGCGTTCTGGGTGTCGAACAACGTCTTCAATGCCCTGGTGACGCTAGGGCCGCTGCCCGATTTGGAGATCGTTCCCGATTTGGCCGAATCCTGGGATATTCTGGACGAGGGCAAAACGTATGTGTTCCACTTGCGCCAGGGCGTGACCTTTCACGACGGTGCCGACTTCGATGCCAAGGCCGTGAAGTGGAACTTCGACCGCATGCTCGATCCCAAAAACAAGTACTGGCAGCGACCGTTTTACGAACAGGTGGACACGATCGAGGTCGTGGATCAATATACCGTGCGATTCAACATGAAGGAGACGTCCGGCGCCTTGATCCCGGCCATGACGGGTTTTGGGGCCTATATGGTCTCCCCCACCGCGTTCAAGAAGTATGGCAAGGAGTGGACCCGGCATCCCGTTGGGACTGGCCCCTTCATCTTTAAGGAGTGGGTACCGAATCAACGCATGGTCTTAGAGCGCAATCCTAACTATTACAAAAAGGGCCTGCCCTATCTCGACAAAGTTGAGATTCGCATTATGCGCGATCCCCTGGCCCGGGCCACGGCCCTACGCACTGGCGCTATCCATCTGATCAATAAGGTGCCTGTGCAGCATGCGGGGCTGCTCGAGAAAGCCGAGGGTATTCATGTGGCAACGGGACCGGCGTTGGGGCCAGCTGCGATCTTGCTGAACCTCCGCAAACCCCCGTTTAATGACCTGCGGGTGCGCCGCGCCGTGGCGGGCTATGGCATCGATCGCCAGAAGATCGCCAAAACCGCTTATCTCGGTCGTACCACAGGGTTGGTGAGTCTGGTGGCGCATGGTGTACCGGATCACAAAGATCTGACCGAGATGTATCCCTATGACCCCGAACGGGCCAAGGCCCTCCTCAAAGAGGCGGGGTATGATGCGAACAACCCATTGAAATACACCATTTTCGCCAACACGGAAGACCCCACCTTCTCCGACATCGCGACGCTCCTGAAAAGTATGATGGAGACGATTGGGGTGAAGGCGAAAATCCAGATTATGGATAAAAGCACGTTTATTGACCTCGTCACCAAGAAGCACGAGTTCGAACTGGGCATCGAGGATTTCGCCGCCTTGACGGACATCAACATGCGCTCCTGGAACCTCATGAGTACCAGTGCCTCGAATTATAACGGCATCAAGGACGAGAAAGTCGACGCGTTGGTCTACAAGTGGCGCCGTACCGTCGATCCGGAAGCCCGCAAGGCCGTCAGCCATGAGCTGCGGACTCTTCTGGCGGATCAGGTCTACTGGGCGAGCCTGAGCGGCGCCCCTTTCCACCAGGCGCATCGCGATCAGGTGAAGGGTTATCGTTTCTACGAGCAACTCCGCCTGGCGTTGGAGGAGGTCTGGCTGGATCAATAACTGTAAAATACCCTTATCAGACCTCGTCGCCGGGCCACCGGCCAACCGCGCACGTGCCGAAAGCCTGGCGCGCCGGCCGGTGGCATAAAACGTTTGACAACGTTGGAAGGTAGCGTTACGCTCCCTGCCATTGGCGACATATGCTTTGCGTCACCGACGCACTTGCAACCGGCAAGGGAGGAGGAAGGAAACATGCCCGAGTACGATATGATCATACGGAATGGCACGATTGTGGATGGAACGGGTGGGATGCCCGGCTACCAAGCGGATGTGGCCATCAAGCATGGCAAGATCGCCATGATCAGTGGCCGGATCAAGGCGTCCGCTCAGGAGGAGCTGGACGCCACGGGATGCATCGTGGCGCCTGGCGCCATTGATCTGCATACCCATTACGATCTCCAGTTGAACTGGGAGCCCTACGCGACGATGTCGGGTTGGCACGGGGTCACCTCGGTGACCATCGGGCAGTGCGGCTTCGGCTTCGCACCCTGCAAACCCGAAGATCGAGATGCCGCCATGCGCCTCTTGACCCGCATTGAGGCGATTCCCCTGCGGACCATGGAACTGGGACTGCGCTGGGACTGGGAAACGTTTCCGCAGTGGCTGGACAGCTTGGATCGCCACCCCCTGGGGGTCAACGTCGGCGCCTTGGTGCCCTTTAACCCCCTGCGGCTTTACGTCGTGGGCATCGAGGACGCGCGCACACGGGTGCAGGCGACGGAGAAGGAAATCCACCAGATGCAGACCCTGGTCCGTGAGGCCATGCAGGCGGGCGCCTTTGGCTGGTCGGCGATGAAGACCCTGGCCAACCGTCCCGATGATGGGCGCTTTATCCCCAGCCAGGTGGCCTCGAACGAGGAGTTTCTGGCCTTGGCACAGGTGATGTCGGAGTTTGGCGTCGGCCACATCGGCTGGACGCGAGGTCCTGCCGAGCGGCCCCTGCCGCCCGGTGAGCCCGACCTGATTGGCGGCGGCGACCCGGCAGCCGCGGCGGCAGCAGTGACGGGGGCCTCGGCGCTACTGATGGAAGCCGTCGAGGGGGATGCGCCGGGCCGCGGTCGCGAGGATTTCCTGATCGAGATGTGCCTGGCTAGCGGCCGGCCTCTGCAGTGGGGAGCCGTGAGCTATAACGAGCACGCGCCGACGCGCTACAAGGAACAACTCGCCTTCCTGGAGCGGGCGCGTCGGGAAGGGGCGCCCATGTATGCCCAGACGTCGTCCTTCGCCAACTCGCCCGTCTTCGAGCTGGCGGAGTATAACGGGTTCGATTCGATGCCGAACTGGATCGATCCGTTCGTTGGCACTCCCGAAGAGCGCATCGCCAAACTGAACACGCCTGGGGTGCGGGATCGGATGCGGCAGGATGTGGGCGCCTATGCCGGTGGCGGGGGTGGCGCCGACGCGACCTCGGACTGGAGCAAGATCCGAGTCGTCGAGGTCCGGGAGTCGAGGAATTTCGAGTACGAGGGGAAAACCGTCGCCGAGCTGGCGGACATGACGGGGAAGCACCCCATGGACGCCATGCTGGACTTGGCCATTGACGAGGGCCTGCGCACGGAATTCACCTTTACCCCGGCAGCGGGGACGGACGCCGAGGCGGTGGGGGAGATCCTGAATCACCCCTACACGCATCCCTGTGTCTCCGACGGTGGCGCTCACACGCGCTACCAGACCCTGGGCACTTGGCCCGTGCACTTCTTGGCGGGGCGGGTCCGAGATCAACAGGTCATGAGCCTGGAGAAGGCTCACTACAAGATGAGCGGCCTGCCGGCCTGGATCGCGGGCTTCACCGACCGGGGTATCTTGAAGGAAGGGTACGCGGCGGACATCATCGTCTACGATCAGGAGAAGCTGGGCTTTATGTATGACCAGCCCGTGTATGACACGGACTTCCCCGGAGGCGAGCGCCGCATCGTGCAGAAGGCCAAAGGGATACGCTACACTATCGTTAATGGGGTGGTGACCTTCTTAGAAGACACCATCTGTACGGGCGCCACACCCGGTAAGCTGCTGCGCAGTTACGACATGGTCGCCCGCTAACCCTCGGTTGCATAAGCACAGACGGAGAGCCCCGACGTTTGGGGCTCTCCGTCGTTGAAGCAGAGGAGCAGAGGTGATGAGCACCGACTTTACTATCTGTGTCGGCACGATCGGCTCAGGGCTCTGGCACAGTCCTGATGGCGGCGGGACCTGGACTCGGGTCAGGCCCAGTCGCTACCCGGAGAACGATGTCAGGACCCTGGCGTTGCACCCGCAGGAACCCCATATCGTATACGCTGGCACCGACTCCGGGGTGTATCGGAGCGAGGATCGCGGGGCGAGCTGGACCCGGCTGGACTCGCCCATGAACACCATGCAGACTTGGGCTCTGACCATTGATCCGGTCGAGCCCGACACCCTCTTTGCCGGGACGAAACCCTCCGCGGTGTTTCGCTCCCAGGATGGAGGGCAGCAGTGGGAACCATTGTCTATGGAGCTGGCTGAAGAATGCCCGGCGGTAGTCATTCCTCGCGTCACCGCGTTGGCCGTCGACCCGCAGGACCACCAGACCATCTGGGCCGGTGTGGAGGTGGATGGCGTACGCCGCAGCCGGGATGGAGGTACGACCTGGACGACCATCGCGGACAGCGGGCTAGACGACCCCGACATCCATGGGATCGCGGTCAGTGTCGGGCCGCCCAAGGCGGTTCTCGTCACCACGCCGCGGGAAGTCTTCACCAGCGTTGACGCGGGTGAGAGCTGGCAACGCCTGCAGGTGATGCAGCAGTTTCCGCACTCCTACACCCGCGCCATTGCGGTGAAGGCGGATAACCCACAAGTCATCTTTGTCGGTCATGGCCGGACGGCCTCGCCCACCACTGGGTCCGTGCAACGCTCCCAGGATGGTGGGAAAACCTGGGAAACCTTGCCCCTGCCCATCGAGCCCAATAGCTACATCATTTGTATTGCCACCCACCCGTCAGACCCGGAGCGGGTGCTGGCCAGCAGCCTATACGGCCAGGTGTTCTGCAGCGACGATGGCGGCGACTCGTGGCAGAAGATCCGGCAAGAGTTCAGTGAGGTGCGATCGCTGCTGTGGGCGCCCAACGGGTAACGCGGCCCAGAAGGGCGGCAGGTGGGAGCGGGAGGAAGGCAGCCAGGTGGCGTTCTCACGACCGCAGCTGCCGAGGTGAACGGGACGACGTACACGGGTGGCTTCATGAAGGAACCATTGATGCTTTTTTGCTCCGCTCTGAACGCCCGTTGCCCGAGCTGAAAAGGATAGCCACCCCTGACGCCTCAGGGAAACAGCGACGGGTCGTGACACCTCGTGCAGTATCAAGTTTTATTTGAGGCATGTCTCTTCCACGCCCCCCTTTGGCAAAGGGGGGAACCGGATGGGAACGCTATCCATCAGTTAAAACTTGACGCAGTACTAGTCCAGGTCGAAGTTATAGAGCTTGGCGGCGTTGCCACCGGCGATCTTGGCCTTCTCCTCCTCCGTGCATTCCCCTAGAATCTCTTCCAGAATGTGCCGGGTGCGAGGGAAAGTCGATTCTTGATGCGGATAATCCGAACCCCACAGGAGATTGTCCACCCCGATCATATCCCTCAGCTTAATGCCCAGGGCATCTTCCTGAAAGCCAAAGAAGACGTTGCGGTGGACATAATCGCTGGGAAGCATGTCATCCTGAAAGCGGTGCCAGGAGTCGCGACGTGCTCGTTGCGTGTAGGTATAGTCTAGGCGGTCCAGGAAGTGAGGAATCCAGGAGAGTTCCATTTCCACCGAGCCCACGCGCAGGTTCGGATGACGCTCGAAGACACCGCTGTAGACCATATCGCCCAGTGATGTCCGCACCCAGTGGTCCGCATTACAGAGGAAGGTGGGTTTCAAGGAATCAATCGTGGCAAATTCCTGCCCCGGTCCCGGACGATTGGTCGCGATATGCAGGCCAAGCGGCATCCGCAGGTCTTCCGACGCCGCCCAGAGCCGTTCGTATTCCGGCAAATCGTACGCCCGCCCCTCCGGCGGATGCACGGTAATCATGCCCCCGACCAACCCCATCTTGGCGCAGCGCTCGAGTTCCTTCACCCCCGCCTGCACATCATCGATGTTGAGCATGGCAATGCCCTTGAGCTGCTTTGGGAACGGTTGACAGAACTCGGCCAGCCAATCATTGTAAATGCGGAAGATCTCCGTGAGCAGAGCGCTATCCGGCACGCTATAGAGCAGCAGTCCGACGGTGGGATAGATCACGCTCGCGTCGACCCCATCGGCCTCCATATCTTTGACGTGCTCCTCGGGGATGTAACCGCCTTTCCGGACATTTTCGAACGTGTCCGTACGCGACAGCGCATCCGGGTCCTCGAATCGCCTGCCGGTCTGGGCCCCGGCGGCCACACCGATGACCTTGTGGCCGTCACAGTACCACCAGTCGCCATCGTCTTCATGCGCAATGAAGGGCAGTCGATCTTTAAACGTGTTGTCGGCTCGACTCGTCCACAGATCGAATGGCTCAAAGACATGATTGTCGGACGATATGATCCTGTAGGTCGCCATATCTCATCCTCCTGCGTAGTTGGTTGCAGGTTTGTCCATCCGTCTTCTTTGATCCCGTGACCCTGGCTGTTCCCCTGCCGCTCCCGAGCTGGAAGGTGACGCCGATCGCACGACGCGACGCGCCGACCCTTCAGAAGGTCCCTATACGCCTCATGGGAGGCCATGTCAATATCGAAATGTCGGGCTCAAAATCGTGGGTCTTACTGCAAGCGCTTATGTCTCCAACCACGCCGTTTCCCAGTACGCGCACCGATCTTCTCCATCTGGCCTTTGCAGGCTCGCGCCGTGGATGGAGGCGCATCGTAGGCCCGGTCTCTTACATGGGCAGTTCTGCCCTCACCGTGGCTCTATCAAGGGCATGCCCTCCTGTCGGCGGACGCCGTTGACGATCTCCAGAATGCGGCTGCGAAAGGGCGGATACTCGATGTCGAACTCCTGGGTCCATTTCATTAGGTGTTGCATTGCTCCATTTGCGTAGTGTACTGTGTCCCGTGGCCTGATTTCCCCGTCCTGAATTCCCCCGTGCCTTCTATTATCTGGCGCTTGAGACGCCAGATGGGAAGCTCTCAAACTTCTAGGCATCTTAGGATCAAAATTAGTTTCCGCGGTTGTGAATTCGCCTCGTCGTCTGGATTTTATACCGTCAAAGCTGAGGGTCATTCGTTTCTCAATATGATCAATCACATTGACGATGTTGGATGTTTCGCACATGGGACGCCTACACAATCATAGGGCATCCTCAGCTTTTGGCATCCTGGCGAAGTCGTCTGACCACCATGTCGCCGTCCTTGCGGACCTATTTGCTGGCATTGACGCTGGGGCTGGCTCCGACACAGCCGCTGCACCCCATCATGTTGCGCTGCCAACCAAGACGCGGCAACCCTGAATCGAAGGGCCTGATCTATAAAGAGATTAAGTGTCAAGTCGAAGATCATTCTCATGCTCCTTGTCGCCAGCTTGGGCTCCATCATGGTGATCAGCTTCCTGAGCTGGTCCATCAGCAAAAAGGCGCTCACCGAGGCGGCCTTTGATCAATTAACCAGTGTGCGTGCATCCAAAGCCAGCCAGATCGAAACGTACTTCAAGAACGTGCGCCACCAAATCCAGCTCTTCTCCGAAGACGACACCGTGATCCAAGCGATGGTGCGTTTGAACAAGGCTTACAAGAAACTTGACCAAGAGTTAGGGGAGTTGGCATGGGATGAGCCCCTGAAGTCCTACTACCAGCAACACTTTCTTCCGCGCTTGCGGGAAAATATCCAAGGCGACCCGCATTTCGAAGCCTATCGTCCGGCAGGTCAAGCAACTCGCCGCCTACAGTACTATTACATGGTTAAGAATGAACATCCTGAGGGTGAAAAACACCTCTTGAACAATGTCACCGACGGGAGTGAGTACAGCCGACACCATGCATGATACCATCCTTTCTTCCGCACCCTGCGCGACAATCTGGGCTTCTACGACGTCTTCCTGATCGATTTCGAGACGGGCAATATTGTCTATACCGTCAGTAAAGAGGTCGACTACGGGACCAGCCTCAAGAGCGGCCCCTACGCCGAGAGCAGCCTCGCGAAGGTCGTGGATGCGGTGCGCCGCGAATCCGACCAGGGCGCCATCCATATTGTTGATTTTCGTCCCTATCGCCCTTCCTACGGGGCGCCGGCGGCCTTTATTGCCAGCGCCATCCAAAACGGGCCACACATTATAGGCATTATCGCCTTTCAGCTTTCGATCGACGCCATTAACGAGGTGACAACCGGAAACCAGAACTGGAAGGCGGACGGACTCGGAGAGAGCGGGGAGACCTACCTCGTTGGCAACGATTTACGCATGCGCAGTTCATCGCGTTTTCTGCTCGAGGATCCTAAAAGTTATATCAAGGCCTTGCAAGCGGCCAATACGCCTCGAGAGATCGTCGAATCCATCCAGACCTTCCATTCCTCCGTGTTATTGCAAAAGGTCGATACGTTGGCGGTCCGAGACGCCATCGCTGGAAAATCCGGCACGCGCCAAGTGAACGACTATCGCGGTATTCCCGTCCTCAGTTCCTTCACGCCCCTTCGTATTGAAGGTCTCGACTGGGCCCTGCTCACGGAAATGGACATCAGCGAGGTCAATCAACCCATACGCGCCCTGCAAAGAACCTTATTGATGAGCACGGCCCTCCTCCTGCTTCTCGTGACGTTTGCGGCCATTGTTGCGTCATACAGCTTTACGCGCCCCCTGAATATGATCATTGCCGCCACCCGGAAAGTGAACGCCGGAGAGCAAGACGCCACCGTCGAGCTCGACGCTCGGGATGAGTTTGCCGAACTGGCTCAAAGCTTCAATGACATGTTCCGGAACCTGCGCCGCCAAGGCGAACTGATTGAAGAAAGAAACTGGCAAAACGAGCATTTGCTCTTGAACTTTCTGCCCGAGCCCATGGCGCGGCGGTTGAAAAGAGGTGACCGGCAGATCGTCGATATCATTCAGCATGTCTCGGTCCTGTTCGCTAACGTGTGGGCTTTGTGGAGCTTTCCGAACGAAAAGACGCAGTCGAAGCCCTAGACCTGTTAAACGAGTTAATCAGTTCCTTTGACACCGCCGCCAAGCGCCGTGGTGTGGAGCCCGATAAAGTCCTTGGCGCGCACTATCTGGCCGTCTGCGGGCTGACATCGCCGCGCCTGGACCATATTCACTGCACGCTCAACTTCGCGCTCGAAACGCTGCAGATCCTGGACCGGTTCAATATCAAATATCAGACAGATTTGAGCATGCAGATCGGTATGCATATCGGTGATGTGAAGGTGGGCATCGTAGGCGATGAAAAGTTCAAGTACGACTTGTGGGGGGAGCCGGTGAACGTGGCCATCGGCCTCTATTCGATGGCACGACCGCGGCCTCATTCTGGTTTCGCCCGCGGTCTACGAGCAGGCGCAGGACCTGTACCGGTTTGAACCCTACACGGCAGTCGAATCCGACAACAAAGCCTCGATAGTAGGCTGGAGCTTGCAGGGCACGGCGTCGGCAGGCACGACCCGGCCGTTTGCCGCCGTACACGAAGAGGAGGCGTAGCCCACATCGTCGCGCCCACCGCTCTAGACAACCCCAAAAGAGGACCGCCATGACCGCGCTACTTGAGTTTTTTCAGCAAGGAAGCTTTATCTGGAAGTTGAGCCAGGTGCTGCTGATCCCGCTCCTCGTGATCCTGTTGGGCGAGCTCAGCGAACGCCTGGAACGGCAGGGGAACCCGCTGGCGCAGGGCGTGCGTACCATCCGTCATGTGGTCCTGCCGATCCTGGCCGTGGTCCTGTTGATGCGGTACATCTTTGATATCGCCGATTCGAAAACGTCCTTCCGCATGGTGGAGACCGCCTTCTGGGTAAGCGTCATCGTCGCGAGCCTCATGCTGCTGAGCAACGTTTTCCGGCTCACGGAGGTCAAGCCCGCTTCCCTATGGGCCGCGGTTCCCAGGTTTTTTTTCACGATCGCCCGTACCGGGGTGATTCGGACGCCCACCTTTTTAGCATTCGAAGGGGGCGTGCGATCCTTTCGGCGTTGGACCGTGAAGGAGAGGAGCATCAGATCACGCGCTTGGGGCCCGGAGATTTTTTCGGGGAGATGACCCTGTTGCGCCATGAACCCAGCCCGGTTTCGGTCACCGCGATAGATGACTTGCAAGTTCTGAGCATTCACCATGAGACGATCGACC
This sequence comes from uncultured bacterium, assembly GCA_965178525.1. Taxonomy (GTDB): domain Bacteria; phylum Tectomicrobia; class Entotheonellia; order Entotheonellales; family Entotheonellaceae; genus CBCXVS01. Next base: position 45,129 of record CBCXVS010000003.1, read on the forward strand.
AATTTTTCCAGAGGAACCCCAAGTTTGCCATGGCGATGAATGACTTCGTGGAAAAGCGGAGGAAAGCCATCAGGGAGGTGACTGGAACGGAAGCCGACGTGGATGGGTTGAGCGCACGCCATCGCTGGATGGAAACATGGCGTGACAGCCATAACGAGGCTTTGCAGGAAACGCAAGAGGGTTGACCGGTGCGCCGTTACGTCTGGATCCTGTGCAGCGTTGTTCTCTTGTTTTTTTCCGCGCTGCATGGCGCGGCCGCCACCGCTGACCTATCGGCGAGCAAGGAAAATGCCGTCCGTCTGCCGGAAGTGGACCCACTCGAGGTTGAAGGCGACCTGGTTGTGGCGGGCAGCATCACCGTCTCGTCGCTCACCAACGCCATATACAAACGCTTCATCGCCGAAGGCTACCGGGGCATCCTGAGGCACTACAGCATTGGTACAGGGAACGGCTTTCAGCTCTTCTGTGACGGGAGAGCCGATATTGCCAGCGCCAGCCGCCCCATCAAGGCGGCGGAAGTTGCAGCCTGTACGGCTCAAAAACGCGCACCGGTCGAGTTGCGCATTGGCGTCGGCGCCATCGTCATGGTCGTCAGTGCCGAGAACGACTTCGTCGACAATATCACGTTGCAGGAGCTGGCCGCCATCTTTTCCGCCAAGCAGCCGATCGAACTGTTCCTACCCTCTGCTGACCGCACCATCCTCGATACCATCGTGACGAAAATCTTCGATGGCGCTCCGCGCGTGCAACTGAGTGGAATGCAGAACCCGCCATCAAGTGACAACCCCAAACTGTAGTTCCATCGTATCAGCGTCAATCCTTACAGTGTGGGCTTCTCGAGTTATACCGACTATGCGCGATATGGCAGCGAAACGAATATGCTCTATGTCGAGGGCATTGCACCGAGAGTTGATGCTGTGGAAAGCGGCCAATATAGCTTGACACAACCCCTTTTTCTCTACTCTGATCCGCGGGTCATGGCCACCAAGCCACAAGTGGCCGCGTTTCTCAACTTCTACCTGACCAACGTCGACGAAGCGCTACTGCAAGTGGGTCATTTCCCGACCAGTCCCGAGTCGTCGCAGCAGTCGAAAACCAACCTGTGGCAGGCGATAGAAACCCCGCCTTCCGCGCGTCCGAGTCATGGAAAATCAGGTCATCATTGATGGCCCACGCCGCCTTTGAGAAATTTGAACCGGGTGTAACCATATTCCTTTAAATAATAATGTAACCACCTGACTTGTTTTCCAACGGTATCATATAACAATAGCTCTTTATCTCGAAACTTCCTCAGCGTGACCAGTTTTAGAAAATCATCTAGAGGAGCCGTCCTGATACCTTCAAGAGCTGGGCTTGGCGTATTCATTCTCTGGGAATGACTACGAATATCGATCACAATGACATCTGCATCCGTTGCTTTAGACCGGAATTCTTCAAGTGAGGCTAATCTGGACTGATACTCGGATTTGGAAATCATTTTATTGAAAGCGGAAAGAGGCCGACCCATTAACGTACTGAGATGAGGGTAGGCTTGGCTCCAATCCATAATGCCGCTATCATAGCATAGGATATTTTGCAGCCCTAGCTTCTGAGCCTTTGGAGTCGCCTTATAACTTTTTTCACAACTATGTCCATAACAATAAAATACAAGAGTGTATTCGTTTTCTCTGTCTCTGTATTTTTCTAATTGGCGTGTAAAATCCGTATCGCCAATGGCGATATGAATCGCCTTCTTAATCCGAACGGCATCAAAGACAATCATAACGTCGTGATAGCGTTTCTTCAAATCTTCCGTGGAAATGAATTCGACATCGGGATATTTTTCCCGATGTGGATAATCGTCTTGAGAGAAAGCCAAGTTGACCATCATGAGAGACAGCATTATCTCTATTGCCATAAGAGCGAATAGAGGAGAGCTTCCTGGCATCGTCTTTTATCCTTCTCTTATTGGAAGATGTTTCATCTCTGTTGATTCCGTGACCCTGCCTGTTCCCCTCCCGTTCTCGAACTCGATGTGACGCCGATCGTGCGACGCGCCGACCCTTCACAAGGTCCCTATACGCCTCATTGGAGGCCATGTCAATATCGAAATGTCACACGCAAAACCGTGGGCCTTGCTGGCGGCGTGTGGGGATGATGGCAACGGGCAGCTTGCTGTTCGTATGACTCTTTTTTATCATACCCATGAGCGTTTTCTATTGACTGTCATAGAACAGCGTAGCACAATAGTTGCCGCTTTACGCACGGCACTGCCGTACGATCGTTCCGTTCGTATCCTATCGCCGGATCATCTATGAGGAAGATGTGTCATGAAGGTTCCCGATCATCACAGCGCACCTGGTACAACGTTGAAGCGGAGACAATTTCTCAGCACTGCCGCTGGCGCCACAGCGGGTATCGCGGGTATTTTGGTAGCCAAAACGCCGCCGGTGTACGCGGCCAAGCGCACCTTGACGATGATGACCTGGAACCATTTCGTGGCCGCCTCGGACGAGACCTTACGGAAGATGGCCCGGGAGTTTGGTAAGGCGAATAATTGCCGGGTGAAAATCGACTTCATTCCGCACCGTGATACCTACGTCAAAGTGGCCAAAGAGCAGGAAACCCGCAAAGGTCACGACATCGTCTTTCTCTTCTTCAGCAAGCCCCGCCTGCATCAACAGGATCTGGAAACCTTGGCGTTTGTCGAAGACATCGGCGAGAAGCTGGGCGGTTGGTACAACCTAGCCCGCGAGGCGTGCCAGGTGGATGGCCGGTGGGTGGCGCTGCCGTGGTATTTCATCGGGGGTCCCATGACCTACCGCGAAGATCTCTACCAGCAGCATGGCTTTGATCCCCCCAGCACGTGGGACGGATGGAAAGAGACCGGCAAGAAGATCAAGGACGCCAGTAGCCATAAAGTGGGGATTGCCCTGAGTCAGACCGAGGATGCCAGCGCCAGCCACTACGTCCTTTTATGGGCCCATGGGGCCTCTACGATCGATAAGGAAAGCCAGGTTGCCATCAATTCCTGCGAGGCGCGCCTAGCCCTCGACTACATGAAAGATCTGTACGAATCCTGCATGACCAATGAGGTCCTGTCCTGGGACGATGCCAGTAATAACCAGGCCTTTTTGGGAGGGAAGTATGCCTGGGTGCATAATGCCGTTAGTATCTATTATGTGGCCAAGCAAAAGGTGCCCGATATCGCCAAAGTCACGAACCACACCCTCACCCCGGCCGGACCGGGAGGCCAACACGGTATCGCCGCCCCGATCAATTATGGCATCTGGCAGTTCGCCGAGCAGAAGGAGCTGGCCAAGGAGTTCTTGCAGTTCCTCATGGATCCGACACGCTTGGAATCGATTTTTCATGCCACGCTAACGTACAACTCGCCAACGTTCAAGGACGGCGAAAAATTTGACTGGGGCAAAGACCCCAAGACGGCCCAGCTCAAGGATTACGGCAAAACGGCGCACCTGGTCGGCTGGCCCGGTCCGTCGGACCACAAGTCGGAGCGGGCGCGGGCCGAGTGGATTGTTCCCAACATGTTTACGTTTTACGTTACCGGCAAGAAGTCCCTGGATGATTCCATCTCCTGGGCCGAGGGTGAGTTGCAACGCATCTATAAGGGGTAAGCCCTGTTTGAGAGGGAGGGAAAGGATGATGAAGACAACCCAGCATCTCACAGCTTCGGACTCTGGACTGAGCCGGAGGCGGTTTCTCAGCACGACGGCCGGCACCGCGACGGGCATTGCGGGCATTCTCGCGACCCAAACACCGCCGGTGTATGCCGCCACGCGCACCATGACCATGCTGACCATGAACCATTACGTCCCGGCCTCGGACGAGAACCTCCGGAAGATGGCACGAGAGTTTGGCAAAGCCAACCGGTCGCGGGTGAAAATCGACTTCATTCCGCACCGCGATACCTATGTCAAGGTGGCCAAGGAGCAGGAAACCCGGAGCGGCCACGATATCGTGTTCCTCTTCTTCAGTAAGCCCCACTTGCACCATGAGGACCTGGAAACACTCGAGTTCATGGACGATCTGGGTAAAAAGCTCGGCGGCTGGTACGATCTGGCTTACGAAGCGGGACAGGTCCAGGGCCGCTGGGTCGCCCTGCCGTGGTTTTACGTCACCATGCCGATGACCTACCGCGAAGACCTCTTCAAGCAAAATGGCATCGCGCCTCCCACCACCTGGGCAGAATGGAAAGAGGCGGGTAAAAAGATCAAGGCCGCGAGCGAGCACAAGGTGGGCACGGCCCTGAGTCAGTGCGAAGACGGCAACATTACCCTCTACGCCATCATGTGGTCCCATGGCGCCTCGACGGTGAATCAGGAACGGCAGGTCGTCATCAACTCGCCCGAGACGCGCCAGGCCATGGACTATGTGAAGGACCTCTACGAGTCCTGCATGACCAATGAAGTGCTGTCGTGGGACGATGCCAGTAACAACCAGGCGTTCCTGGGTGGCAAATACGCCTGGGTGCATAACGCCGTCAGTATTTACAATATCGCCCATAATAAGGTTCCGAAGATTTTTGAGGTGACCAACCATACCCTCACGCCGCACGGGCCGGCAGGCCAGCACGGTACCGCGATTCCGATCAATTATGGCATCTGGAAGTTCGCCAAAGAGAAGGAAATGGCCAAGGAGTTCCTGCAGCATATCATGGACCTCGAGATCCTGGAGGACAACTTCCACGCCACGCTCACCTTCAACTCGCCGCTGTTCAAGGCCGGGGAGAAATTCGACTGGGAAAAGGACCCCAAGACGGCCATGTTGAAGGATTATGCCAAAACCGCCCACATGATCGGCTGGCCGGCGCCGCCGGACCGCGAGTCGGAGCAGGCGCGGGCCTCGTGGATCATGCCCAATATGTTTACGTTCTATGTCACCGGCAAGAAGTCATTAGAGGAAGCCATCACCTGGGGCGAGGGCGAATTGAAACGCATTTACGAGGCGTAGCCAAGCCCGGGACGATCGATCTTGTAGGGAAGGAGTGATTTTATGCAGGCCAAGCAGCCTCTCATCGGCACGAGTAGCACAACCAGTCGTCGGCAGTTTCTGCGGACCACCGCTGTGACCACCGCCGGCCTCGCCGGCATCCTCATGACGCACACCCCACCGGCCTTTGCGGCCACGCGCACCGTGACCATGCTGAGCTTGAACCATTTCGTCCCGGCCTCGGACCAGAACCTGAAGCGCTGGGCGCGAGAGTTTGGCAAGGCGAACAAATGCCGGATCAAAATTAACTTTATTCCGCATCGCGATACCTATGTCAAGATCGCCAAGGAGCAGGAAGCCCGCAAGGGTCATGACATCGTGCTCATGTTCTTCAGCAAGCCGCATCTGCACCATGAGGACTTGGAAACGCTCGAATTCATGGATGACCTGGGGAAAAGGCTGGGCGGCTGGTACGGCTTGGCCGAGGAAGCGGGGCACGTGCAGGGTCGATGGGTGGCGCTGCCATGGTTTTACGTGCCGATGCCGATGACCTACCGCGAGGATCTCTATAAGCAGCACAACTTAGAGGTTCCGACTACCTGGCAAGGATGGCTCGAGACCGGCGAGAAGATCAAAGCGGCCAGCGAGCACAAGGTGGGCATTGCGCTGAGTCAGACTGAGGATGCCAATATTACCCTCTACGCCATTCTGTGGTCCTATGGCGCGTCGACGGTGGATAAAGAGCAGCAGGTCGTCATCAATTCGGCCGAGACGCGCCAGTCCATGGATTACATGAAGAACCTCTACGAAATCTGTATGACCAATGAAGTCCTGTCCTGGGATGACTCGAGTAACAATCAGGCGTTTCTGGGCGGCAAATATTCCTGGGTGCATAACGCCACCAGTATTTACAATATCGCCAAGCAAAAGGTGCCCGATATCTTCAAGGTCACCAACCACACCCTGACGCCCTCGGGGCCGGCTGGGCAGCACGGGACGGCGATCCCCTTGAGCTATGGCATTTGGAAGTTCGCCAAGGAGAAGGAACTGGCGAAAGAATTCCTCATGTACATTGCCGAGCCCAAACGTATCGAGGAAAACTTCTACGCCACCCACACCTATAACGCACCGCTGTTCAAGGCCGGTGACCAGTTCGACTGGGACAAGGATCCGAAGACGGCAGCGATCAAGGACTACGCCAAAACGGCGCACATGATCGGCTGGCCCGGGCCGGCCAACCGCAAGGCGGAGCAGGCGCGGGCGGCGTGGATCATACCCAACATGTTTACCTTCTACGCCACCGGCAAAAAGTCCCTGGACGACTCGATCACCTGGGCCGAGGGTGAATTGCAGCGTGCCTACGAGGCATAAGGTGACGGACGATAGCAGGGGCCGGGAGTCGCCTCCGGACGGCGCTCGCGGCTCCAATAGGCGACTCGGTAATGTTTTAGCTCCGCAGACGGCAGGATAATCGTATGAAAGCAAAGACAGCGGTTCCCGACTACAGCGTTGCAGGCCAACGAGGCAAGCCGACATTTCTCACAGCGCCTCTGCAATATCTGGAAAAAGAATGGTTTCTGGGGTATGCCTTGATCACTCCAGCCGGGATCCTGATTCTGGGTCTCGTGGCCTACCCGTTTGTGATCGCCCTGGGCTTTGCCATCAGCGATAAAGTGATTGGCCACCCGGGCAATTTCGTTGGGCTTGATAACTTCCTCAGCTTGCTGCAATGGCCAGTCTTTATTCAGACGGTGGTGAACTCCTTTACCTTCACCTTTTTCGCTCTGGTGTTGAAAGTGGGCCTGGGCATGGCGCTGGCGCTGCTTATGCATAAGCTGGTGTGGGGGAAAAATCTCTTCCGCGGTGCGGTCCTCCTCCCGTTTATCGTGCCGACCGCCCTCAGTACCGTGGCCTGGTGGAAGATGCTTGACCCCCAATACAACATCTTCAATTGGATTGGGACCAGCATCGGACTGATCGAGCAAGGCCCCAATTGGCTGGGTGATCCCTTCTGGGCCAAAGTATCGGTGATTCTGGTGAACGCCTGGCGTGGCATGCCCTTTTTTGCTATTTCTATTCTGGCCGGTTTGGTGGCTATCCCTCAGGATCTCTATGACGCCGCGACGGTCGACGGCGCCGGGCCGCTCAACCGTTTCCGATATGTCACCCTGCCGATGCTCAAACCGATCCTCTCGGTGGTGACGCTATTTTCGATCATCTTTACCTTTGCCGATTTTGATGTCGTCTGGGTCTTGACGCGGGGTGGCCCCACCAACTCGACGCACTTGTTTGCGACACTGGCCTACAACACCGGACTGGTCAGCACCAAAATCGGCGAGGGCGCGGCCATTGCGCTCTTCCTCTTCCCGGTGTTGGTCATCACCGTGGTTATTCAGCTGCACTTGATTCGAAAGGACTCTACAGAGTGACGGTTGCACAGTTTCAAAAATTCGGTAGGCGGGCGCTGTGGCTCTACATCCCGGTGTTCATGTTCATGGTCTTTGTGCTGCTGCCGTTCTACTGGATGACCATCACGGCGCTGAAGCAGGACCTCAACATCTTTGACCCGGATGCCAATCCTTTCTGGTTCAACATGGCGCCGACGTTGTCCCATTTTTGGGATCTGATCCATCCCGACAAGACCGATTTTCTCATCTGGATGCAGAACAGTTTCATGGTCGCCGGCCTGGTGACGTGCATTTCCGTCTCCATTGGCATTATGGCCGGTTACAGCTTGGCGCGCCTGCGCTACAAGGGAGCCGAGACCATTGGCTCATCGGTCTTTATCACGTATCTGGTGCCACCGTCGCTGTTGTTCCTGCCGTTGTCTCAGGTCATTGATCAGCTCGGTCTGATGGAGACGCGCTGGGCCATGATCGTGTCGTACCCCACCTTTCTGGTGCCGTTTTGCACGTGGCTGCTGATGGGCTACTTCCGCACCATTCCCAAAGAAATCGAGGAATGCGCCCTGGTGGACGGCTGCTCCCGAGTCAAAGCGCTCATCCGGATCGTCTTGCCAGTGGCCATTCCCGGTATCATTACCGCGGCGCTCTTTTCCTTTACGCTGTCGTGGGGGGAATACCTCTACTCGATCACCTTCGTGACCGACTCCTGGGAAAAGACCATCCCCTCGGCGGTGGTGGGCGAACTGATCCGAGGCGATGTCTACTACTGGGGCGAACTCATGGCAGGGGCGCTGCTCGGGTCGGTGCCAATTGCTATGATTTACGTCTTTTTCCTCGACTACTATGTCTCGGGGCTCACAGCAGGTGCGACGAAAGGATAGACGAAAACTGAAGGCTACCCGTATCTATGCCGACGACTTTACAAACTGGTCCTTATCGCTTCTACTTTTACTCTTATGATTGTCGTGAGCCACGACATATGCACGTAGACCGAGAGAGCTGGAGCGCCAAATTCTGGCTGGATCCCGATGTTACCCTGGCCACAAATCACGGCTATAGCCGCCGAGAATTACGTCACATCGAGCGCATTATCCGTGAGCATCTGGAGACCTTGAGACATGAATGGGACGCCTTCTGCGGTGGTGACTCTCACCCTGCCTAGAATCATAAGTGCAACGGTGACAGACGATACCGTGTCTGTCGACCTCGAAGACGGTCGTACCATCGCTGTGCCCATTGGTTGGTATCCCCGTCTGGCGCATGGCACACCGGCTGAGCGCGCCAATGTTCAGATTAGTGGCGCAGGTTACGGAATGCATTGGCCTGAGCTCGATGAGGATGTCGGCATTGAAGGATTGCTGGTTGGCAAGCAATCTACAGAAAGTGCTTCCTCGTTCGAGCGATGGTTGCAGCAGCGTAAAGCAACACAACCCCAAGACACCGCCTAACATTCTGGCCGGAGCAGACGGGAAAGGGGGCAAGTCTACATATTGCTATAAGAACAATTCGACACTTTTCTTGGACGTTATTGTGTTTGACGACCCTCAGTCTTATCATCCCTGCCAGAACGATGCTCGACGACACTGAGTCGTCAAAACCCGTTGGCGACAATGTTCGGCGACTGGGTGTCGTCGAATACTATGTTAGGCATGACTTGACTCTTAAGCAAACAGAGCTATGCGCTGTTTTGAGGAGGGATGTGACAATGGAAGAATTCTTTACAATCGCTGGCCCTAAAGACCCAGAGGAGCTAGAGAGTGAAATTGTAGTGCACGGATGTGTGACTCGGAACCTCGCTCATGGGCCGGCAAGAGTTCCGCACGCATCTGTCCAGATTATTCCTGTACGATGCGGTACGGGAAACCTGTTACTACACAAAAGGTCAGAAAAGCCTCGGACTTCTCCGGGGATGTGGGACTTCTTCGGAGGACATGTCAGCCTTGAGATGGGAATTCTCTTGTCCCCTAACGGACTTGAAGACGCATCGGAGGAAACGGCCCTTCGAGAGGCGCGGGAGGAGTTGCTTGTCACGGTTCAAAGTAAGCCTCACCTTATTCTGAAGTCTCATTTTCAGCGGATAGGTCGTGTTGGCGAATTCAGGTGGGGGATGGACGATCTAACAGAACAGAATGTTGAGTACTCAACCGCTTATGCATTGTGCATCCCAGAACACGCTGACGTTGTGTCCCCATTCGAACTGCGTGAAGGAGGTGTAGACTGGCTGCGGATCGAAGACGTATCCTGGGATGATGTGATGGAACTTTATCAATGGATCAAGTCGACTCCTCCACCCTGCTCTCTCCCGGACAAGTTTAAGCGATTTACGGATACTCAAGGCGAATTCAAAGGTAAATTCAGAGGATTTGCAGATGGTGCCGCCCGGATTCTGGAGAAGGTACTTATGCCTTCAAACACACGTCAGGAAGTTGAAGAGTCCCTGAGTTGGTGTCAAAAGCAAACCATTCCATTCATATACGAAACGGCATTGATAAGTGAACAAGCACTCGCTGAGGACTGGAATCGGCCCGAGGAGGATGCTGCGTGGTCACACCTGCAGCGGGCGCGGGATAGTCTGATGAGCAGTACTGGCCAAACGGTCGAGGTAACGCTGCGGCTGCCAAAAAACATGTATGAACGGGTCACACAAGCGGCGCTCATGGAACAACGGCAAGTGGAAGACCTCTTAGGCGCCTTGATTGCTGAAGGGCTAGAGGCGCATATGACCAGGCGAGAACTGTTGGAACACGTCTCCGAGGACTACCGTGCCCGCTTGGCGCGCGAGGGGAAACTGTCTCAGTCATCTGACGACGTGTTGCAAGAACTCCGCGACCTTCGGGAGCAGATCGCCCGTGACCTCTATCCGGAGTGAGGCAGTGGCCCTGGATACCAACGTATATATTTTCGCCCTGCGCAAAGAGCCCAACTACCCTGCATGCGAAACCCTGCTCTTCGACAAGCTCACGGAACTCCAGGTCTATATGCCTCGGCAAATTTTCCTCGAATTGCAACGAAACCTCACGGCCAGCGAAATGTGGCGAGTCGTTCGCGCTCTCACGATGACCCAAGCCGTGACCTGGGATTATGGCCCGGCCCGGATAGATCTCGTCAGGCGATGGGAGCAACGTGGGGCGAAGAAGGGAGATGCCGTGCTTACGGCTCACCTTGAGGTGGCCGCCATTCGCTACTTGGTATCTGAGAACCGTGACTTCCTCACAGAGCTACCCGCGTTGCCCTTTACCGTGCTGAGTAGTGAGGAAACCGTAAGGTTATTGAGCAAGAACGGAAGCTGAAGGAAAGGGGAGCCTTGACTTAATTCACGCACCGGCTCAACCCTTCCAGCGCCGGCTCAAGAAGAGATACAACATCGGCAGGCTCGCGAGCAGGAAGCACAGACAGGCAAGGAGAAAGCTGCTCTGAAAACCCGCCGCAATGGCTTCGATGTCGATCTGGCGGCGAATCGTGCTCAGCGCCACTCGATCCGCCGCCGGTCCCATGATACCGGCCTGGTGCAAGAACCGGTGCAGGTCGCGCAACGCGTCACCGTGCGCCAACGAGGCGCGATCGTAGGTCTGATAGGCCGCGAGCTGGTACGACACGCGTTGACGCTCGAAGAACACACTGGTGATCGTGACGCCGAGAAGACCCCCGATGCTGCGCACCACCCCCAATAAGCCCTGCCCCATGCGCACCTAGTCGGCCTCAAGGAGCTGCACCGTGAGCACCGTCATCGGGGTGACCGTCCCCATCATGCAAATGCGATAGAGGATCACGTAACCCACCACGACGGCGATGGCCGTCAAGGCCGTGACGGAGGAAAACGAGTAGAAAATCACGGCCAGGGCCAGCATCGTCGCCAGGATCATCACAGGGGGCGGCAGCAAGTCACTCAGGCGTCCCGTCATGACGCCCGTCACACCGGAAACGAGGAGCGCCGGCACGATGACCAGTCCCGCTTGCAGGGGCGACAAGCCGAGCACCTGCTGCAGGAAAATGGGCACTATGAAGAGCGCGCTATGCAGCCCCATATTGTTGAAAAACGCGGTGGCGCAGATCAAACAAAACGTCGGCCGCAGAAACAAACGCAGATTCACCACGGGAAACGGCGTCAGCAGCTCCCGTAGGAGGAAGAGACCGCCCCCGACCAGGGCTCCTAGCCCTAACACCATCAGGGTTGACGTCTCGGTCTGGCTGTCGCGGCTCCAGCTGATCGCCAGCAGCAACGGTACCAGAAAGCCACCCAGGGCCAGCAGTCCTGGGTAATCCACCGGTTCGCTCTGGGACTCCCGCTGCTGCGGCAGCACGAGCAGGCCCAGCACCATAGCCACAATGCCCGATGGGAGGGCGAGGAAAAAGATCATGCGCCAGGAGATCTGTTCCACCAGGTAGCCTCCCACGGCGTAGAAGACCACCTGCCCTCCCGACCATCCAATGGCTCGCAGGCCCAGCGCCAAGCCCCGCTGGCTCGGCGGGAAGACACTCACCAGAATTACCGCCGTCAGCCCTTCCATCGTCCCCATGATCAGGCCTTGCAGCAGGCGAAGAGCAATGAGCATGGGCAGGCTGGTGGCCAGCCCGCAACCCACCGACGTCAGCACCAACCCCGCCATGATGGCGACAAACGTGGTGCGATTCCCTAGCATGCCGCCCAGCCAGCCGAGCAGGGGCATGACCAAGATGCGGGTGAGAAAAAAGCCGGTGACGACCCATTGCGCGGTGGCGAGATCGGCGCCGAAGGCGGCCATGAGGCGGGGCATAACGATGTTGACGCCGCTGCCGCCGCCGAAGGTCTGGGTGGCGTTGGCGAGCAGCACGATACTGGCCATGAGCCATTTGTAATGCGACGCCTGGGTGTTGAGTGGGAGGATCGTCGTCGGTTGCGTGCGTGTCGTCGTGGTTGCCATCATCCTTCCTTAACCCGGGCTACCTGCACATCTATGGCCATGAGGGGGCGATGTGGCATACAGAGGTGATGCGCTCGATCGAGCTGCTGGGCCAAGAGGTCATACCGGCTTTACACATCAAACTGCAACCTGATGCGTCGAGGTGAAAGCGGCGTCACCCCGCCTTGTTAAGGAGCTGTACAGTCGCCCCCTGGTCCGACGCGCGCTGAATCGTGTCCAGAAGGTGGTGCCGCTTCACCGCCAGGTCGAAATCGGGCTGCACATCCTGATTCTCCCAGATAGCCTCACCCAGGCGCTGGTACATCTGGGCCACATTAAAGGGCGCCCCCTTGGGCACGTCGCCTGAGACCCAGGTCAGCCGCTCGGGTACGGGAAGCGCCTGTAAGTCCCGATCCGCTCGCTGCGCCCCCTGGAGCCGGATCTGGGCGTACTGGACCATTTGCTCCGAGGCGGCGACCAACGTGCCCGCCCGGCCATAGACCTCCAACCGCCAGCCGGTACCATGCCAGGGGACGGTGGCGACGTGCACCGAGGCGACCGCGCCGTTGGTCAACACGCCGCTGACCAGCACATTATCGGGAGCGTTGACGTCCACCGTCTTGCCCGCTTCCGATGTCTCCCATACCGGCGCCTGGGTGGTGGAGAGGGCCGAGACTGCCTGAAACTCTCCCACGCAGAAACACAGGGCATCGATGGCATGCCCCGTGGAGATGGAGAGGGTATTCGCCCCCATCTTGCGGTCGGCCATCCAGGCGCGGTCGATCCCCCGTTGCAGGAGGCCGGGCAGAAACATGACCATGTTGCAGGAGAGGACCTCTCCTACGTATCCCTCTGCTACCAGCTCCCGCAGACGCAGCAAGACGGGGTCGCCATTGGCCTGCAAGCCGATCATGGTGCGCACGCCCTGGGATCGGGCCAGGTTGGCCATGGCTTCCGCCTCCGCCAGATTGGCCCCCAGCGGCCATTCGCAAAAGACATGCTTTCCAGCTTGTAGGGCAGCCATCACCATCTCATAGTGGAGCGGCACGCGAACGGAGACGGATATCAGGTCGATGTCGGGATGCACAACCATCTCGTGGTAGTCGTGAAAGGCCAGGCGCGCCCCGTAGTGCTTGGCCGATTCCGCCGCTGTCTCCGGGCGCGACGTACACACGGCCGTCAGCTCGTATGCGGGCATGGCGCGCAGGGCTGGAAGGTGTGCCCGCATGCTCCAGCCGTAATGGGCGTTCGCGCCAATGATACCAACGCGTATCTTTTCTCCTGCCATGGGAATCCTCCTTCTAGAATCCGGATGGGCGCGATGATGGATGCATAGGGTTGTCCTCCTGATGCGGTTGAGAGATTGACACGCCTGGCGCGTTGCCAACTCCGAAACGAGCTGGGGACACGACAGCTCAGGTAGCGTAACGTATGGGGATGACGAGGTCAATGATGGGCAGAAGGATTGACAGCATGGGGGGATGCGTTCGGAAATCGAAGGCGGCTATGACGATTGTGGTATTAGAAGATCTTGAAAGCAAAATAATCTGATGCTATAATAGTACCATTATAAGAACAACCGTCACTATTGACCCAGATGTCCAACAACTCATTCAAGATACTATACAGCGGTCGCGTCAGAGCTTCAAGGAAACCTTGAATCAGGCCTTGCGAAGGGGGCTGGCCGACATGGGACCTCCAGTGGATGAGCAACCGTTTCGGGTGGATGCCCGCCCGTTAGGGCTGCGCGCAGGCATCGATCCAGCCCGACTGAACCAGTTGAATGATGAACTGGAAGTCGATGCCTTCGTGGCAGTCACGGATCAACTGCAACCGGGCACAGTGAACGAATCGTGATTGTCCCGGACGCCAATCTGTTGCTCTATGCCTACGACGCCACGTGTCCATTCCACATGCGCGCCCGCGACTGGTGGGAAGCTTGTCTGTCAGGGACCGAGCCGGTTGGGTTGACACATCCGGTGGTTTTTGCCTTCGTTCGGATTGGCGCCAACCCGCGGGCATTTATCAGCCCCATGACATTGAGCGAGGCTTCGGAGCGGGTGCAGTCGTGGATAGAGCGGCGGATCACGCAGGTGCTCCAACCGGACGCAGATCATGTGGATCGCGTACTGTTGCTCCTCGCGGCTGCCACGTCAGCCGGTGGCAATCTCGTCACCGATGCCCAGATTGCCGCCCTCGCGATCGCCTACCGCGCCGTTGTACACACCGCGGATCGCGATTTCCTGCGGTTTCCAGAACTCACCTGCCACTTTCCCCTTGACTGCATAGACATAATCCCAAATCGTAAATAGAAAAACTTGACCCCTTTTCCTAAGGCGACGATTCGGCGAGCGGAACATCGTAGGCCGGGAGCCCGAGTTGCTGACGGACTTGGACTTCAAGCGTCTTGGCGACGTCAGGCGACTGTTGTAAAAATGCTCTAGCATTTTCACGTCCCTGCCCCATGGGTGTGTCATGATACGTAAACCAAGCGCCCTTTTTTGCTACGAAACCCTGTTCTACGGCGAGGTCGAGGAGTTCACCAGCGCGCGAAATACCTTGTCCGTAAATGATATCGAACTCGATTTGGCGAAAAGGGGGAGCGAGCTTGTTTTTGACCACGCGCACACGAGTTCGATTGCCAATCAGGCGGTCATTCTGTTTGAGAGCCGTGATACGCCGTATATCGAGGCGTACTGACGTATAGAACTTCAGGGCATTGCCACCCGTCGTGGTTTCAGGGTTCCCAAACGTGACACCGAGTTTCTGACGTAGCTGATTGAGGAAGATGACGCTCGTACGCGACTTACTGATAATGGCGGTTAGTTTCCGCAAACCTTGCGACATCAAGCGCGCTTGCAACCCCATGGGCGCATCGCCCATATCACCGTCAAGTTCCGCCCTGGGCACCAACGCGGCGACCGAATCCACGACGATAACATCTAAGGCGCCACTGCGAACGAGAATTTCAACAATTTCCAAAGCCTGCTCACCCGTATCGGGTTGCGAGAGGAGGAGCTGATCCGTATTGACGCCGAGATCGCGAGAGTAGGAGGGGTCAAGTGCATGTTCAGCATCAATAAACGCGGCAATCCCCTTCGTATGTTGTGCTTCAGCGATCATATGGAGGGCTAATGTGGTCTTGCCAGAGGCTTCGGGACCGTAGATTTCTGTAATCCGTCCACGTGGTATGCCCCCAATATCTAGAGCGGCATCGAGACGGAGAGACCCGGTTGGAATCACCGTGACATCCGTGACGGTTTGTGAGGATCCCAGCCGCATAATACTGCCTCGCCCATACATGTGCTCAATCTGCGAGAGAGCCAGATGCAAGACCTTGTCTTTTTCAAGTTT
Organism: uncultured bacterium; assembly: GCA_965178525.1. Lineage (GTDB taxonomy): Bacteria > Tectomicrobia > Entotheonellia > Entotheonellales > Entotheonellaceae > CBCXVS01. The sequence goes on from CBCXVS010000003.1 coordinate 60,700, forward strand.
GTCCATCTTCATGGGCCTTTGTATTCCGGGGCATATCCTCTCCTATGGGCTTGATCTGCCGCCAAGCATGATCGGCCCGGATAGGGAAGAGAGAGGGACTCAGCGTTGCAAAGGGACGGAATGCAACATGGTATGCATGGCGCCTGCGGGGCTCAGTTGACTCTGAAAGAGATGTAACGCGCGAACCGGTATGTCGCCAAATCGTCGATCATCATGTTTAGCCAGGAGAGGCGGAAACGCCTCGCAACGGACCGGTTTGCGTATCCGAGCCAAGGTAACATGAGGATGAAAGGGCCGCTCGTCAGTGGGAAACCCGCGCGCCATCAAGGTCAATTCCATACGCTGGTATAGGGGGAGCAACGCACGCTGCGGGTCATCGAGTCCCAACCACAAGATACGTGGGCGTGACGGATGTGGAAAACACCCCAGAGCATGCGCCACCAGTGTAAACGATTTCTGTCCTATCGCGGCCCGTTGCATCGCTTGGTGCAGCGTTGGAAGCAGGCTTTCAGGCACCTCACCGAGAAATTTCAACGTCACATGCAGGTGCGAAGGGTGGACCCAACGAAAAGGAAGGGGAAGATGTTGGAACGTTGTGCGTATTTCTTGCAGCAGCGTCTGCTGCAGAACCGCTGGGGTGGTGATGGCGATGAAGACCCGGGGCATAGTCTGCTATCCGTTTGTGGTGGCGATCTAGGTTACGATACGGTCTTGGAGACGAGGTGTTCCTTCACGACGCCGAGACTATATTCACGTGCCCAAGAATCCGCTTCGAGCGCCTCGGAAATAGCGGTGAGAGGGACAGCTGTGTGCCGAGCCATAGTCGCTTCAATCACCGCCGGAATATCCATGAAGCCGATGATCCCGTCGAGAAACGCCTGCACCGCGATTTCATTGGCGGCGTTTAACACGGCTGGCATACTCCCGCCCGTACGGGCAGCCTCAAAGGCAAGCTGCAAACACGGAAAGCGTTCCGGCTCCGGGGGATAAAAATGCAGGGCTTGCACGGCAAAGAGGTCGAGGGAGGGCAGTGTGTTTGGCAAACGCTCCGGATACGCTAGCGCATAGGAAATGGGAATGCGCATATCGGGAATGCCAAGCTGTGCCAGGACGGAACCATCGTAAAATTCCACCATGGAATGAACGATACTCTGTGGATGGACAACGATCTGGACTTGCTCGATCGAGACGTCAAACAACCGATGCGCCTCGATGACCTCCAGCCCTTTATTCATCATCGTGGCGGAATCGATCGTAATTTTTCTTCCCATCTTCCAATTCGGATGATTCAGCGCATCGTCGATGCTGACATGTGGCATCGCCTCTAAGGGCAAATCCCGGAACGGCCCACCCGATGCGGTCAACAAGATACGCCGCAGGGCAGAACGTTGCTGCCCGTGCAGGGCCTGAAAAATCGCATTATGCTCACTGTCAACGGGAATGATTTGCCCCCAGCCCTCGACATCAGGACGCACCACGAGTTCCCCAGCCATCACCAAAGGCTCTTTGTTGGCGACGGCTACGTCAATGCCAGCTTCCACGGCACGTAGCGTCGGCTGCAAGCCGACCGCACCCACGACGGCTGACATCACGAGTTGGACGCCCGGATAGGTCGCGGCCCGGCACAAGCCGTCCATCCCGGCATCCACTTCGATCTCCAAGTCCTGCAGGCGTTGCCGCAAGAGAGCGGCTTTTTCTTCGTCAAATAAGACGACGAGTCGAGGATGAAAACGACGGGCTTGTTGCTCGATGATATCGACATTGCCATGAGCAGCCAGCGTAACAACCGTAAAGCTCTCCGGATGTGATGCCACGACATCCAAGGTATTTCCCCCGACAGAACCGGTGGAGCCCAGAACGGCCAACCCTTTACGGGTGTTCATAGACGTATCCCCCTTAGGTTATCATGCGCCACGATCGAGCTTAGACAAACGACGCGCTAGTCAAAAAGCCGAGGAGATAAAACGCAAGCGGTGCGGCCAAGAAAAAGCTGTCCAGACGATCCAGAAGTCCGCCATGACCGGGCATGAAGGTACCGGAGTCTTTCACACCGGTGTATCGCTTGAGAAGCGATTCTGCCAGATCACTCACTTGCGCCGTGAAAGCAATCAGGAGTCCGAAAACTAAGCTCTGATACAGCGACAATGGGAGGCCCAACATCCGTGTACCCACGGTTGCAGCGACCAAGCAGCTAAGGCCCCCGGCAACCGCTCCTTCCCAGGTTTTGCCCGGGCTTACCGCGGGAACCATCAGATGACGTCCTAGCCCCCGGCCGATGTACAGTGCCACGACATCACCAACCCAAACGACAACGCAAAGAAGAAAGACAAATTCCTTGCCTGCTTCCAGGCTACGGAGCAGGACCACATGGCTTAGCCCCCAGCCAATCAAGAACACCCCAAAAAGACAATGAGCAAGCGCCAGAAATGGAGAAGAGGCCGATTCCGCTTGCCATAACGCACACACGGAGAGGAGTATGAGCCCGAGCGATAACGCCAATGGCATCCCGCGTACGCCCCACACATAAGCCACGAGCGCCAAGCCTAGGGCGAAAGCATAACTTGCCACAACACAGGCAGCAAGACGCTTCAAAGGTAGTAAACAGAAGTATTCGTATAAACTCAGGCTGATCACAACGCATACGAGCAACAGAAACAGCCCGCGCGAAGCATAGAGGAGAAAAAACACCACGGGTGGAAGGAGGACGACCGCACTGACGATGCGTTTGTAATGATCCATGAGCTGTCAACATGGAAATACGAGGCCACTAATGGAGGAGTAACGTAACGCACGCCCCGATGCCTCGTCATGATCGTAGGAGAGAGGCGAGCCGTGCCATGGCACGGCCTAGGCGAGTTGTTCGTGCGTTAAACCGAAACGGCGCTCGCGCTGCTGATAATCGAGGAGCGCATGTAACAGATCGTCACCGCGAAAATCGGGCCAAAGGACCGGAGTAAAATAGAGTTCGGCATATGCCGACTGCCAGAGGAGAAAATTGCTCAACCGCTGTTCACCACTGGTACGGATAAACAAGTCCACATCGGTTAAACCCGCCGTATCCAGATGCGCCGCAAACAGGTCTTCATCGATTTCATCGACGGAGAGACACCCCTGTTGGACTTGCAAAGCCAAGCGGCGAACCCCACGCGTCATTTCCGCATGCGAGCCGTATCCCAGGGCGAGGGTGAACACCATACCATCACACGAAGCCGTTTGCGCCTTGGTTTGTTCCACCATCGCATGCGCCGAGCGCTGCAGGACCGACATATCGCCGATGGCGTTGAAACGGATATTCTCCTGACACATGCGTTTGCACTCTTTACGCAGGTGCTGGCGCAGAATACGCATCAACACGGCCAGCTCGGCGCGAGGCCGTTCTAAATTCTCCATGGACAGGGCATAGAGGGTCAAGGCAGGAATACCGAGGCGCCGACATGCAGAGACAATGTCATCCACCGAACTCACGCCCGCACGATGTCCGGCATTACGGGGTAAATTGCGGCGTTGAGCCCAGCGGCCATTGCCATCCATCACAATGGCCACATGTTGGGGAAGCCTATCTTGATCAAGCTGGCTGAGCAACGTCGAATCCAAGTCTATCTCTCCCCAGAGGGGCTAAGTACCTGGACAGAATTACCTTTATACATTTCTCCAGAGGAAAGATATAAATTTAATTTTGTTTCGGTACTTATCAATCGGTCTACCCACGCCGAGGTGGGCATGCAACGGGGTGTGGCAAGCCCTACACTTCCATGACCTCATGCTCCTTCGTTTGCAGAATGTCATCAATGCTCGCGATAAACCGATCCGTAATTTTTTGCACCTGATCTTGTCCCCGCCGCCAGTCATCTTCTGAAACCATCTTGTCTTTTTCGAGGCTCTTCAGGGTGTCATTCCCCTCACGGCGCACATTGCGCAGAGCGATTTTGGCCTCCTCCCCGACTTTCTTCACTTGCTTTACCAAGTCCTTCCGGCGATCAGCCGTCAACGGCGGAATCGTGAGGCGAATCAGCGTGCCATCGTTGGCCGGTGTAAGCCCCAAGTCGGAACGTTGAATCGCTTTTTCAATCGGACCGATCTGGGATTTATCCCACGGTTGGATCGTGATCAGGCGGCTTTCCGGCACCGCTAGCGTGGCCAGTTGGTTCAGAGGGGTGCCGGTCCCGTAGTAGTCAATGGTAATGCCATCGAGCAACGCCAGCGACGCGCGTCCGGTACGAATGCGTGAGAGCTCTTTGCGCAGAGCTTCCAGGGATCGATCCATCTTATGCTCGACTTCCTGATACACATCTTCAAGCATGCCTAATCCCCTCCTACGAACGTGCCGATGCGTTTTCCCTCCAGGATGGACCGAATACTGCCGGATTGTTTGAGATCAAACACCACGATAGGCAATCGATTGTCCATGCAGAGGGAGATCGCTGCCGCATCCATGATCTTTAAACCACGCTGCAACACGTCCAGGTACGCCACCTGTTGCAGCTTCACCGCCTCAGGATGCGTCATCGGGTCCGCATCGTACACACCATCAACCTTGGTCGCTTTTAATACGATTTCCGCTCCGATTTCCGCCGCTCGGAGCGCCGCCGTCGTATCGGTTGTGAAATACGGGTTCCCAGTACCGCCAGCGAAGATCACCACCCGGCCCGCTGCCAGGTGATGCATGGCGCGCCGGCGAATATACGGCTCCGCAATCGCCTGCATTTCAAAGGCGGTCTGAACCCGTGTGAGCACACCGATTTTCTCTAGACCGGCTTGCAGCGACAAGCCATTAATCACGGTAGCCAACATCCCCATATGATCCGCCGTGACCCGCTCGATCCCATACGCCTGCGCCTCTGTACCCCGAAAAATATTGCCCCCGCCAATCACCACGGCAAGCTCGACCCCTAACTGTTGCACCTCTTGAATTTCGGCGCTGATATATTGCAGCATTTTGGCGTCAATACCATATCCTTGCTCGCCAACGAGGGCCTCGCCACTGAGTTTCAGGAGTGCCCGGCGATAGGTGAGCGTTTGCATGGTAGCTAATCCTTCTATCTGGCTCTGGCCGAGGGGGGGCATATGGGCGGTTGCTAAGCTAGGCGTTTTCCCCTAGCACGAAGCGGACAAAACGGTTGACCGTGATATTCTCTCCAATCTTGGCAATCTTCTCTTGCAGGAGATCACTCACCGTCATATCGTTATTTTTCACGAAGGGCTGTTCGAGCAAGCACATGTCCTCGTAATATTTTTGCAGCCGCCCTTCGACAATCTTCGGAATGACCTGCTCCGGACGCCCCGCCTCTTTGGCTTGTTCTTCCAGAATATGCCGTTCCTTGGCAATGGCCTCTTCCGGGACATCCTCCCTGGACACGTAAAGCGGGCTGCTCGCGGCGATCTGCATGGCAATATTATGGACAAACTCTTGGAAGTCTTCCGTGCGAGCCACGAAATCCGTCTCGCAATTGACTTCAACCAGCACGCCCAAACGCCCACCACCATGGATATATGAGTGCACCGTACCCTCACGAGTACTCCGCACACTCTTTTTGGCAGCCGCTTGTAATCCTTTGGTGCGCAAATAATCGCTCGCCACCTCGATGGACCCATCGGACGCGGTCAGCGCCTCCTTACAGTCCATTATACCAGCCCCGGTTTTTTCGCGCAGCTCCTTCACCATTGCTGAAGTAATGTTCATACCATTTTCCTTGTACCTATGGTTGACCCGTACCCGGACAGACATTTGTGCAGAAATACGCTAGAGGATTTCATACAAAAAAAACCTGCTGTCCGGCATGCGTCGCTCTACTGATCGGATTCAAGAAAAGGGTCGAGATCTGCCTCCGGCGCGTCTTCAACCGCGGTGGCCGTCATCGCCGGCTCCAGCTCATCTGCCGCCACCGCGGCCTCAACGTCAGACGCAGCAGATAGGTCTTGGGGCTGCGACCACACTTCCGCAACCGGCTCCACCATGGGAACGGCGACTTGCCGCTCATGCATGCCCTCGAGTGCGGCATCGGCAATGCTGCCGGTCATGAGACGAATCGCACGAATGGCATCATCATTGCATGGAATGACGTGGTCGATATCATCGGGATCGCAATTCGTATCGACCAAAGCGATCGTCGGAATACCGAGCTTTTTCGCTTCGCTAATCGCAATCCGTTCTTTTTTACAATCGATAATAAAGAGAGCACCGGGAAGCGCGTCCATTTCCTTGATACCGCCGAGCAACTTCTCCAGCTTCGCCCGCTTTTTTTGCAACTTCAGCACTTCTTTTTTGGGCAGGCTCTCCCACGCTCCCGACTCATGTAGGTGATCATACTCTTTCAGGCGATTCAGACTCTGCTTGATCGTCGTAAAATTCGTCAAAGCGCCGCCCAGCCAGCGTTGATTGACGTAGAATTGCTGGGAACGCGTCGCTTCGTCGCTGATAATGTCTTGCGCCTGTTTTTTCGTACCCACGAAGAGGATTTTTTCACCCCGGGCCGCCGCGCTGCGGACAAATTTGTACGCCTCACGAAACCGCCGCAAGGTCTGTTGCAAATCGATAATATAAATGCCATTTCGCGATCCGAAAATATGCCGTTTCATTTTCGGATTCCATCGATTCGTCTGATGACCGAAATGGGCGCCCGATTCCAGTAATTGCCGTATCGTAATGGCTGCCAAGGGAAACCCCTCCTGTGGTGTCAGCATTAAGCATTGAAGTCCCGAGACAATAAGTTCCTGGACAAAATTAGCGATATCGTTTTTCCAGAGGAAAAATATGCATGTAATTCTGTTCGGGCACTTACCATCGGCCAACCGTCGCACGACTTCGCTAACGCTTAGAGTATTGAAACCGCTTCCGGGCCTTTTTCCGCCCGTACTTTTTGCGCTCCTTCATCCGCGAGTCGCGTGTCAAAAAACCCTGTTGCTTGAGGGCTGGCCGCAACGCGGGGTCCGCGAGTAAGAGCGCTTTAGAAATGCCATGGCGGATCGCGCCCGCCTGACCGGATACACCGCCACCGCGCACGGTAATCAAGGCATCAAACTGCTCCAACGTCTCGGTGAGTTGGAGCGGCTCCTGCACGACGCTTTGATGGGTTTCAAGCAGAAAATAATGGTCTAAGGGCCGCCGATTGATCGTCACTTGCCCACTGCCGGGCATCAACCAGACCCTCGCAATGGCGGATTTCCGCTTGCCCGTTTGATAATATCGAGTTGTCTCTGCCATCCTCCCTCCAGGCAATGTGCACCTTGGCTGCAAGCGCCACAACAGCTATGCAGGATTGAAATCAGCGAGATAAAACCAGAGGCTCGGGTTTTTGGGCGGCATGGGGATGCGTGCTCGAGGCATACACCTTCAATTTTCGAATCATGGCCCGACCGAGTTTCGTCTTGGGTAACATCCCACGTATGGCCAATTCCACCAGCCGTTCCGGCCGACGTTGGCGCAGTTTCTCTGCCGGAATTTCGCGCAAGCCACCGGGATATCCCGTATGCCAACGATACAGCTTTTGGGACCATTTATTGCCGGTCAACGCCACCTTACCCGCGTTGACGACAATGACATAGTCGCCCGTGTCGACATGGAGCGTGTAAATCGGTTTATGCTTTCCCCGCAGAATGGTGGCGACCTCACTGGCGAGTCGGCCGAGCACCTTGTCTTCCGCATCGACGACATACCACTTCCGTGGCACATCTTCATGTCGTATAGAAACCGTCCGCATCGCATACACTCCAGTGGATAGCCAACCTATAGATACAAGCCATAGCATAGAAAGCACACACCTATTTGTCAAGCCCACCGGCAGACCTCAGGTGCGCGATCTCAACGCTCAGTAGAAAAAGCGCTCTGACGGGCAGAACGCCGCCGGAATATGGATGACGTCCGGCATGGCATCCGGCCGCACGAGGATGGCAACCACATCAAACCGTAAAGCCGTGTGCGGCAATTTCTGCTGGCGCACATAATGCATCGCCACCCGGACAAGCGTCTGTTGCTTCCGCTGATCGACCATCTCGGCCGGAAAGCCAAAGACGGTGTGCGTCTTGGATTTGACCTCGATAAAAACCAGCGTGCCGCCATCCCAGGCAATAATGTCGATTTCGCCCCGGCGACTGCGATAGTTGCGCTCTTGGATAAGATAGCCTTGTTGTTGCAAAAACTCGGCCGCGATCTGCTCGCCTTGTTGCCCACGGCGTCGGCGCCAGCCCTTCATGCTCTCCCTTCACCACACATCTAAAAAACGACCCCTCGAAAGCTACGGCGGTGAATCGGACAGGGGCCGTAGGCCCGCAAACGACGGTAATGTTCCCGCGTCGGATAGCCTTTATGGGCCGCGAAGCCATAGACTGAATAGCGCTTGGCATACGCCATCATCAATCGGTCTCGGGTGACTTTGGCGACCACAGACGCCGCTGCGATCGACGCACAGCAGGCATCACCTCGTACGAGCGTCCGTTGCCGTACCGAACTCGGGAAGGTTGTGGTTCCGTCAACCAGGACCAGATCCGGGAGGCTCTCCAGTTGCTGCACGGCCTGGCGCATGGCCTCCTGCGTAGCTTTCAGGATATTATGCCGGTCAATGTAGGCGTGGGAAACCATGCCAAGGCCGTATGAAATCGCCTCTCGAAGAATGTGACGATAGACGCGCTCACGTTGGGAAGCGGTCAACTGCTTGGAGTCGCGCAAGCCGGGAATGACATCATGGCAAGGCAACACGACAGCCGCCGCAACCACCGGTCCGGCCAGTGGCCCTCGGCCCGCTTCATCCACCCCGGCAACCCGCTGGCGCCCGGCCGCCTGTGCCTGCGCCTCAAAGGGTTGAAAAGGCAACTCGGTTCTTTGACGGAGTGCCACGCGCGACGCCGACTTAGTGAAAACGCCGTTCTTTGATACGGGCAGCTTTGCCACGGCGCTGCCGCAGGTAAAAGAGCTTGGCCCGGCGCACTTTGCCATGCCGCGCGACCTGAATGGCATCGATCTTGGGGGAATGTAAAGGAAAAATCCGTTCGACCCCGACCCCGTACGATACCTTGCGCACGGTAAACGTCCGGCGCACCCCACTGCCGCTGATCGCGATGACGACCCCTTCAAATGCCTGTACGCGCTCCCGGCTACCCTCGACAATGCGTACTTGGACCCGGACCGTATCACCGGGCCGAAAGGCCGGTAATTCTTCCTTCATTTGGATTTGTTCGAGCTCTTGCAACGCATACATACGGCTATTCCTCTTACTTGACATGGACTTACGAAATGCTCTACTCAGCACGACGATCTGGCGTTTCATACGCCTTGTATGCCTCAAATTCCCGCAAGATTTCCAGGTCTTGTGGGCTCAGTCGCATCTGTTGCAGCAACTCCGGGCGCCGTTGCAGCGTCGTGCGGAGCGCCTGCCGCCGGCGCCACACGGCAATGGCGGCATGATTCCCTGACCGTAAAATCTCCGGCACGCTGACGCCGGCAAATTCGGCCGGCCGCGTGTACACCGGCCCTTGCAGCAGACCATGAAAGAGCGAGTCTTCCTCAGCTGATTGTTCATCGCCAAGCACATCCGGAAGCAGCCGTGCGACCGCATCAACCATGACCATGGCGGGGAGTTCCCCACCCGTCAGCACGTAATCACCGATCGAGATCTCTGCGTCGATATAAAGCTGGACGCGGGCGTCAACGCCACTATAATGACCACAGATCAACAAGAGCCGTTCATGCTGCGTCAGCGTCTTCACCATGCTCTGCGTGAGCACGGTTCCTTGCGGACTGAACAACATCACGTGAGCCGCGCCAAAGCGTTCCTGCACCGCCTGAATACCGGCGACGATGGGCTCCGGTTTCATCACCATCCCCGGCCCCCCGCCATAGGGAATATCGTCTGTAACGCGATGACGGTCAGCCGTAAACTCACGTATATTGTGCAGATAGAGCCGCAACAAGCCGCGGGCTTGCGCCCGGTGCAGAATGCTCTCTTCAAAGGGCGACGCAAACATCTCGGGAAAAATCGTCAGGATATGGATGTCCATCTTTTACACGTCTCGGTATACCATGCGGTCCTGAGGTGTCCTCTGAAAACAGGTGCTTACAGCTCATCGGGAAGGACAAAGAGGTGCATTTCCCCACCCTGTAGGTCGATGCTGCGCACAGTCTGTTTCAATGCCGGCACCAGAACTTCATGACCCTCATCCTGCACGACATAGACGTCATTGCTACCCGTATGAATGATCTCAGCAATGGTGCCAAGGGCGCGGCCATCACGCGCATAGACGCTCAGCCCTTCGATCTCGAACCAGTAGTATTCTCCCTCAGGCAAAGGCGGGAAGAGCTGCCGTGGGATCAGCACTTCGTAGTCGCGAAAGGCCTCGGCCTGGGTGATGTCCTCGCAGTCCGCCAACTGCAACAAGACCCGTTTATGGAACTGGCGCCAGGCCAGCACCGTCCGCGTCAGAGTTGGAGCCATACGATGTTGCAGAATCACCGCCTGCTCGGCAAGATTAGGCAGTAACACCATATCAATGACATAGGGGAGAAACACGATTTCCCCCCGAAGACCGTGCGGTTTGGTGAGCCGGCCCACCGCAATCAGTGCCTTATGCTGCATCGCCTCGTGCTCCCCCCAACGCATCCAGAAGGTTGGCTCACACCGAAGCCGTCCCCTCCCCTGCCGGCTCATCTTCCCCGGTCTGCGGGCGGCGCTGAGTGGCCAGGAGCCCTTCACGCGCCAGGAGGCGCTTCACCGGATCAGAAGGCTGAGCCCCACGTGAGAGCCAAAGTTGGACCTTCTCAGCATTCAGACGAATTTCCATGGGTTTCGTCAGGGGATTGTAGGTCCCGAGGGTATCAATGAAGCGGCCATCGCGTGGTGCCCGCGCATCCGCCACCACCACGCGATAAAACGGCCGTTTCTTCGCTCCCATCCGTTTCAAGCGAATACGTACTGACACGATGGTGTTCCTTCTTTCGAGATCGTCCACGCAGCGAGGTTAAGTGCCTGGGCATTATGACCTTTATATCTTTCTCCAGGGGAAAGATATAAATTTAATTTTGCCTCAATATTTAGAAGGGCCGTGGCAACGGCAAATTCGCCCATTTCCCCTTGCCTTTTCTTTTTTTGCCACCCATTAAGGATTTCATCATCCTCTGGGTTTGGGCAAACTGCTTCAGTAAGCGATTCACGTCTTCCACGCTCGTGCCGCTGCCGCGGGCGATGCGCTTGCGCCGGCTCCCATTGATAATATGATGGGTGCGGCGCTCCTCCGGCGTCATCGAGCTGATAATCGCTTCCACGCGCTTGAACTCGGCATCATCCAGGGATGGGAGCTTGGCGCCTTTGACGCCCGGAATCATCGACAGGAGGTTGTCCAGCGGTCCCATCTGCTTCAACTGTTGCAATTGTTCCTGGAAATCTTCAAGCGTAAAATTCGCCTGACGGATTTTCTTCTCCAGCGCCTCGGCGGTTTCCTGGTCAATGGACTGCTCCGCCTTTTCGATCAGCGTCAGGACATCGCCCATCCCCAGAATACGTGACGCCATGCGATCCGGATGGAAAGGCTCGAGCGCCTCAAGCTTTTCCCCGATGCCGACAAATTGAATCGGTTTGCCGACGACCGCCCGGATCGACAATGCCGCCCCGCCACGGGCATCTCCATCGAGCTTCGTCAGGATGGTGGCATCAAGCCCCACCTCCTCATCAAAGGCCTGGGCCACCTTGACGGCTTCCTGGCCGGTCATGGCATCGACGACTAACAAGCTATGATGTGGCGGCGTCACCCGTTTAATGTCACATAACTCTTGCATGAGCGCTTCATTGATCTGTAAACGCCCAGCCGTGTCAATAATCATGACATCACAGTTACGACTCTGGCCCTGCGCTCTCGCCTGCTCACAAATCCCCACCACATCCTGGCTATCCTCCTGCGCATACACCGGAATGCTGAGGCTGTCGCCCAGCGTGCGCAACTGCTCGACCGCAGCCGGACGATACACATCTGCCGCCACCAGCAAGGGCTGGTGCCCCGTCTCGCGGAGCGTCCGGGCAAGCTTCGCTGCGGTCGTGGTTTTACCGGAGCCTTGCAACCCCATTAACAAAATGACCGTTGGCGGCTTGGGCGCCATCGTCAGCGGACGATGCTCATCGCCCATGAGTGCTGTCAGTTCATCGCGTACGATCTTGACGACTTGCTGCCCGGGGGGCAGACTCCGCATCACCTCCTGGCCCAACGCCTGCTCGTGCACGCGCTGCACAAAATCCTTGACCACCTGGAAATTGACGTCGGCTTCCAGAAGCGCCAGGCGAATTTCCCGCATGGCTTCTTTCACCGTGGCTTCCGTCAACTTCTTCCCGCGCCCGCGCAGGGTGGAAAAAATGCTATCGAGTTTGGACGTAAGCGACTCAAACATCCGGCGCCCTCCACAGGGACGTGCATGATTAATGCCAGCATGATGCGTCACGCCGTTGCTGTGGGAATTATTGTACTTTTTACCGTTTTGTCAAGCTGGATGTCCCATCTGTCCGCCGTCCGGACACGCCAGCGCCGTTGACCCACCCGGGTCCCGCCCCTCAGGATTGCAAGGCCGCAATCGCGTCTGCATAGTCTGCCTGGCCAAAGATCGCCGTGCCGGCAACCAGGACGTCGGCCCCGGCCTCCCGCACCTCGCGGGCGTTAGCGGCATTGACGCCCCCATCAACTTCGATGCTCACCGACAACTGACGCGCGGTGATTTCCTGCTTTAACGTGCGAATTTTTTCGAGTGTTGCGGGGATGAAGCGCTGTCCACCGAAGCCCGGATTGACCGACATCAGCAGCACCATATCGAGTTCTGGCAAGATGTCCTGCAGCGTGGATACCGGTGTTGCGGGATTCAACACGACACTCGCCTGGAGCCCCGCCTCCTTGATCGTCTGAATCGTGCGGTGCAGGTGCGGACAGGCCTCGACGTGTACCGACAACGTCGCACTGCCAGCCTCTATAAATGCCGGCAGGAGCGCATCCGCATCGTTTACCATCAGATGCACGTCGAGCGGCAGCCGCGTCACCGCATGTAAGGCTTGCACCACCGGGGGGCCGATCGTTAAGTTCGGCACGAAGTGGCCATCCATCACGTCAACGTGCAGCCAGTCGGCTCCGGCTTCCTCAACACGGGCAATTTCGTCGGCCAGGCGGGCAAAATCCGCGGCCAGGATTGAGGGGGCTATGCGTACCACCAAATTCTCCCTATCACGCCGAATGCGTGTGGCGAAAACGGGCCACGAACACGCCATCCGCACCCAGCTGTTCAGGCGTCAGATCGAGCGTCCCGGCGGTTGCAGACGGCGTTGGCAATGGCTGTGGATAAGACGGATCGATCGCGTCAAGCCGCATCTGCGGGTGCTCACGCAGAAACTGCGCGGCCACCTCGTGCGTTTCTTCCGGTTCATTCGAGCACACACTATACACGAGCAAACCCTCGCCGGCTAGGCAGGACTGCGCCTGGCGCAGCAGCTGCAACTGCGCGGCGTGGTGCGTCGCCAGATCAGCAGCCGTGCGGCGCCATTTAATATCCGGATGCCGGCGTAACACCCCCAAACCCGAACATGGCGCATCCACCAGAATACGGTCAAAATGACCCCGCACGGGTACAGCCCATGCGGCATCGGCAACGATTGGCGTGATGCATGTCAAGCGCAAACGCCGCACATGATGGTGCAGGAGATGCAGACGTCCCGGCTGCCTCTCGAGGGCCACAATACGACCCGTGTCTTGCATTAACTGCGCCAAATGTGTGGTTTTCCCACCAGGCGCGGCACAGACATCGAGCACGCGTTGACCCGCGCCGACCTGGCACAACGGCGCGACCAGTTGCGCCCCTTCGTCTTGCACCTGAAACAAGCCCTCACGATAACTCGTTAAGCCGTCAAGGCGGTCGGTTCCCTGCACGATAAGCGCCTGCGGTCCGAGCGACGAAGCGCGCATCTGTGCGATGCCTTCCTGCTGCAGGCGATGCGCCAGGGCCAAGCGCGTCGTCCGTAGGGTGTTGGGCCGCAGGGTGATACCGGCAGGATGGTTGTTGGCCTCACAGAGCGCCTGCGTACGCGCCCAGCCATATCGCTGTAGCCAGCGCTCAACCAGCCACTTCGGGTGTGAAAACATGACCGCAAGATGCGCCGCTGGTTGCGCCGCCGGATCGGGCAGTGGGTACGTACCCTCTTGCCGCAAGAGCGCCCGTAACACCCCATTGACCAGCCGTGCCGTGCCCGCATGGCCAAAGCGCCGCGCTAAGGTCACGGATTCATGCACCGCGGCCCGTGGTGGCACCCGCTGCATCCAGAAGCACTGATAGGCGCCCAGCCGCAGGGTGTTGCGAATCCAGGGCGTCAGGGAATCGAGCGGCCGGCGGCAAACCTGGTGCAGCAGCCAATCGATGCGGCCTTGCCAGCGCACCACCCCGTACACACATTCGGTAATAAAGGCCCGCTCGCGCCGGTCTAGCTGACTATGGCGCAGGGTTTGCCGTAGCGCCACATCGGTGTATGCCTGCTGCGCGTCGATCGCATACAGAATCTGCAAAGCCGTCTGGCGTGCTGTTGGCGCGGTCGTGGGCTTAGCCAAAGGCGTCCCCTTGTTGCATACGATACCCCAGGGCGAAATCCCGCGCCGGCATGCGGCGCCGGTTCGCCGGCTGCATCTCTTGCAGTAGCAGATGCTGCTCCCCACAGGCGATCAAGAGGCCCTCGGGTAAAATGCCGGCCACGGTCCCTGACGCCTGCATCGATGCGGTAGCATCCACTGTCGCACGCCAGATTTTGACTTCCGCGTCTCGCCACCGCGTGGTACATCCTGGCCAGGGGACAAGGCCACGGATGCGATTGTGCAAGCTAACAGCGGATTGGCGCCAGTCAAGACGGCCAAGCTCGCGCGTCAGTTTGGGCGCCATGGAGACGCCGCTATCCGGTTGTGGCTGCGCCTGCAGGGTCCCATGTTCCAAAGCGGTAAGCGTCTCGACCATACCGGCGGCGCCTTGCTCCGCCAGACGTTGCCCTAGACGAATCGCGTCGTCATCGGGTTGCATGGCACACGACTCGCGCCAGAGCATCGGCCCCGTATCGACGTGCGCATCCATTTGAATGATGGTATAACCGGTTTGCGTTTCACCGTTGATCAAGGTCCAGTTAATCGGCGCCGGACCCCGGTATTTCGGCAACAGCGACGCATGCAAATTTACACAGCCATAGGGCGGAAGCGCTAACACGCGTGGCGGGAGGATGTTGCCATAGGCGACGACCACGATGACGTCCGGCTGCAAGGCGTTTAACGCCTCTACAACGGCGTCCGAGCGTAGGGTGGCCGGTTGCAACACGGGCAAGTGATGCGCCAGCGCGCAGATCTTCACCGCCGACATGGCGGCTTGCCGCCCCCGCCCTCGCGGGCGGTCCGGTTGGGTGACGACGGCCAGCGCCTGGTGCGGCGACGCGAGTAACTGGCGCAACGTGGGACACGCAAACTCGGCCGTCCCCATGAAGAGAAAGCGCATGTCCGGACTCCATCAATACCCAAGGGCATTCCGTTTTCCCGTTTTCTCCCTCTCCCCTAAGGGGACGAGGGGACTTGAAAACGGCATGGCCCTGGGTTAATGACGCGGATGTTGGCGTTGGGAACGTTTATATTTACGCTTGACGAGATCGCGCCCAACCGTGCCCATACGATCGAAGAACAGCGCTCCGAGCAGATGATCCGTCTCGTGCTGATACGCCCGCGCCAACAAGCCGTCGCCTTCGGCCTGCACCTCTTCCCCGGCCCTGTTGACGCCGCGTAACACGACGTGTTCCGCACGCGGTGTCGAGCCATAAATCCCAGGTACACTCAGGCAGCCCTCGTCCTCACGCGCACGGCCGTCCATCGAGACGATCTCGGGATTGATGAAGGTTTGCAACGCATTGACCTCTCTCCCACTTGTGATATCCACCACGAAGAGCTGTAGGGAGACGCCCACCTGTGGCGCGGCCAGGCCAATACCGGGCGCGGCGTACATCGTTTCAATCATATCATCGATTAAGCGTTGCAGGGCGTCATCAATCGAGGTGACCGGTTGCGCTTTTTGGCGCAAGACGGCTTCAGGATATGCACAAATAGGAAGCACTGCCATGCTGCGTTTGCCTCACCGTACGCGACATACTCGAACCGACATTCCAGGCTCGTATCTCATGCCATGCAATGTAGCGCATTTTGTCCGCCCATGCAATTTGCCTGACACACGTTGCACCTACAGAAAAAGCACGGGATCCATATCCACGCTAATCCGCACTCCCTGGCGGTGTTGCCGGTCTTGTTTGGCCTCTGTTAAAGCGGCCTGCAAACACTGGTGCAAACTCCGGCTCGAAGCGGATTTGAGCAGAATATGCCAGCGGTATCGATTCTGTATTTTGGCCACCGGCGCCTCCGCCGGGCCGAGAATCATGACCGGCTGCGTCTCGGGCGTGTGGCGTTGCAGCACGGTGGCCAGCCACTGGCTCGCCGTCTGCACCCGGCCGGCATCGGGACTATCACATAACACCTTGGCAAGGCGCGTATAGGGCGGATACAACAAGGCCTTGCGGTGTGCGATTTCATGCTGAAAAAACCCATGGAAATCGTGCTCACGGGCCAAGCAAATGCTTTCATGCTCGGGGCGATAGGTCTGAATGAGCATGTCGCCAAGAAGCGTGCCGCGCCCGGCCCGGCCGGCCACTTGCGTCAAGAGCTGAAACAGGCGTTCCGGCGCGCGAAAATCCGGGATGGCAAGAGCGCCATCCGCTGAGATGACACCGACCAGCGTGATGTTGGGATAATCATGGCCTTTGGCAATCATTTGGGTGCCGACGAGAATGTCCACCTCGCCATCGCCAAAGGCATGGAGAATACGTTCGTGCGACGCCTTGCCACGCGTCGTATCGCGGTCCATACGCCCCAGCCGTGCCGCCGGAAACAACGTATGCAACACCTCTTCGACTTGTTGCGTGCCGATCCCAAAGAGCTGCAACACGGTGCCCTGACAGATCGGACAGACCGTGAGGGCCGGCTGGGAGAAATCGCAATAGTGACATTTGAGCACACGCCCCCGCCGGTGATAGGTTAAAGAGACGCTACAGTGCGCACACTCCGGCACGGCGCCGCATTCCCGACACTGTAGATAGGACGCGAAGCCCCGGCGATTAATTAAGATGAGGCACTGTTCATGGTGCTGCAAGCGCTCGGCAATGGCATGGCGGAGCGCCGTGGAGATGACCCGCTCATTGGGGGTGGCATGGGCACGCTGATCCACGATGGTGATACGGGGCAGAGGCTGCTCCGCCACGCGCTGCGGCAGCGAGAGATGGAGATATTTGCCACGGCGCGCGTGGTGAAAGGTTTCCAGAGCCGGGGTGGCACTGCCTAAGACGACGACGGCCTGCTGTTGCTGCGCCCGCACAATGGCCACATCGCGCGCGTTGTAGCGTGGCGTGTCTTCCTGTTTGTATGAGGTGTCGTGTTCTTCATCGACGATAATCAGCCCCAGGGTGGGCAAAGGCGCAAAGACGGCAGAGCGTGCGCCAATGGCAATACGGGCGTCACCTCGCATCAAGCGGCGCCACTCATCAAAGCGTTCGCCAACCGAAAGACCACTGTGAAGCACCGCGATGAGGGCGCCAAAACGGGTGGAAAAGCGCTCCACGGCTTGCGCCGTCAGGGAGATCTCCGGCACGAGTACCAGGGCATTCTTCCCATGCTGCAGGGCGGTGGCAATGGCCCGCATGTAGACTTCGGTCTTGCCACTACCCGTCACGCCGTGCAGCAGGATGGGCACGCCATCGGGAGCGGCCAACTTCAGTTCGATCTGCTGCAAAGCGTGTTGTTGCACTTGGTTGAGGACGGGGGGCGAGGCCGCACTCGGCGGCGTCTGCGGCGTCACCGCACGCATTTTTTCCACCTGTGTCACGTCCACCGCGGCATGCTGTGCGAGCCGCTTGACGGCGGCCCGGGCGCCCGGAACCTGTTTCTGCAGGGCGGCGAGCTCCCAGGTAGGCTGGTGCTGCAGGTGCGCCAGGACGGCGGCTTGATTCGGCGCGCGCGACTGCAGCAGCTGCTGCAAGCTCTGGGCTTGCGCCAGCGGCAGGGCTAACCGGACCACCGACACCAGGCGTTCGCGGGCAGGAGGCGCTTTGCGCCGCTGCTCTTGCTGCAGCAGTCCCTGTTCTTGTAACCGGCGTATGAGCGGGCCGAGCTGCGGCGTGCCTAAGTGCTGTACCAGGTCACGTTGCCGTTGTGGGCCATGCTGTTGCAGGCATTGCAACAGCTCGGTCGCCCGCCCCCGTGGCCAGGGTGCGGACGGCTCACAGGCTTGCGGCGTCAGGCTGTAAAACGTTTCGCTGCGCACACGGAATCCCTGCGGCACAGCAGCCTTGAGCACCTGGCCCCAGGGACACATGTAATATTCCGCAATCCAACGGGTGAGCTGGAGGAGTTCCGGCGTCAGCAGCGGGCTCTCATCTAACACGTCGATCAGGGCTTTCAGCGCCGCGACTTCGCTGCTTTCCGCTAGGCCAATCACATACCCCTGCACCTGGCGCGTACCCAACGGCACGAGCACCCGCTGCCCAATACCGCAGCGGGCGCGCAGCGGTGGCGGAATGAGATAATCGAGCGGCATGTCCAACGGCTGCTCGACGGCAACGTGCGCGACGGCGGCGAGGTCTTGCATGGTTTCAATCCTGGCGGCGTAAGATGCCTAACGTCCGGTGTAACGCGGGGGGCGTTTTTCGGCAAAGGCCCGCGGCCCTTCTTTGGCATCCTCGGTTTGCCGCAGCACCGTCTGGATCGTCTGCTCCAAACGCAAGCCCTCATTCAGGGGGAGACTCAGGCTCCGCACGGCCAGCTCCTTGATCGCCCGCACCGCCAAAGGGGCATTGGCCCGCGGGCGCTGGGCGTAGTCCTCAGCGGTGGCCATGAGTTGTGCCTGCGGCACGACGGTATTGACCAGACCGAAACGGTGGGCCGTCTGGGCATCGATACGATCACCGAGCAGCAAGAGTTCCATCGCAATCGGATAGGGCAACTGGCGGATGGTGCGCTGCGTGCCGCCATTGCCTGGCAAAATACCGCGCTTGACTTCAGACAAGCCGAAGGTGGCGTGCTCGGCGGCCACACGAATATCGGTGGCCAGCAACAGGGTCATGCCACCGGCCAAACAGTAGCCATTGACCGCCGCCACAATCGGTTTCCAGACGTCGAGGCCACGATTCAAAATCGGCGCCGCTTGCGTTTGCCAAAACGCCCAGGCTTCCGGCTGGCGCGGAATCGTCCGCTTCAAGTCGGTGCCAGCCGAAAAGGACTTATCGCCCGCACCGGTAATAATCGCGACCCAAATATCCGGGTTATCGCGGACTTCGATCCAGGCGTCGTAGAGTTCCTGATAGGTCTCGGGATCCATCGCATTCATCGCTTCGGGACGATTGATGGTCAGGTAGGCAATCTGGTCACGGACATCAAAGAGCAAGGCCACGGCGGTTCTCCTTCCATGCCCTCGATGGGCAGGTAGATGCGGAGTTAGAGCAGAGGAAGCGAGTGCAAAATGCGACGGGTACAGGACGGAGGCATCATCTATGACATCGAGCCTTAGCGGTATTCTGAAGCGCCAGAGCACGACACTTCAGAATACCAAGCGGCCAGAGAGCGCATCGTGAGCTAGAGTTCGAAATTGGTGCGCCCGGGTGCCGTGCGATTTTCCATTTCTTCTTGGCATGCGAGACAATACCGTGCCCAGGGAATGGCCTCGAGACGTTTGATCTCGATCGGATCTTCACAGAGTGCACAGAGGCCGTAGTCTTCGCTATCGATGCGCCGAATGGCGTCTTCAATGGCACGGAGCTCATTGAGTTCCCGGCTCTTGAGCATAAACGTGATTTCGCGGTCACGTGAGCTGCTCGCAATATCCAAGGAATCACCGTGTGAGGCTTCCTGACTCGATGGCATGGGAGGCGACTCCGAACTCTTTGCCAGGAGTCCTTGGCGGCGTTTTTCAAGGTCGTCTCGTATGGTCGCGAATTCTTCTTGCATGTAGTTACTATCCTCTGTGAACAGGTACCTTATAGGCTCTGACCAGCTCAGGTGTACCGACGGGCACGGTGTACCAGGAAACACACGCCGTGTGGCAGAAGAGACACCAGGGCAAGGCATATACCATCAGCACGCACCGGATGTCGGAAGACCGCATGAGGATTAAGAGATGACAGTGCCCAGAATATATAGGATATGATCGTCACGACGATGAATGTACGGTCCCACACCAAGGTAGGCATGTTCGACTCCATTGCCCTTCCCACGGTAGCGAGAGCTGAAAAACCCAGATGAGCAGACTGGGTAGCACAGTTAGAGCATCTATATAAAAGAACACGGTTGCGAGAATCTTAGTACCACGATCGGCGACTGGGAGAACATAGCCAACCAAGCACCGATTATGTATAAGTCATGAAATAGGGTGATTATAATGTGGATAACGCCCAGTGTCAACATCGTGAGACCTGCTTCTTGACACACAAACGAGGCCGCTGCTACAATTGGCGCTTGTTATCTCTATCTCTGAAACTTTACTTACGAGACCGATCACCGCATGAATGGCTGGCAGAAAATGAGAGGGGGGAGCAATGGCCACAGAGAGCAAAATCCGAGTTCTGGTGGCCAAGCCGGGGCTGGATGGGCATGATCGTGGGGCCAAGGTGTTGGCCTTAGCGCTGCGTGATGCGGGCATGGAAGTCATCTATACTGGCTTGCGCCAGACCCCGGAACAAATCGCCGCCGCGGCTATACAGGAAGATGTGGATGTGATTGGCTTGAGTTGTTTGTCCGGAGCCCATCTCTATCTTTTTCCTCGGGTGGTCGAATTACTGCACGAACAAGGGGCCGAAGAGATTATGGTCATCGGTGGCGGGATCATTCCGGAGAGTGATGCCCCTGAGCTCAAAGCCAAGGGCACAAAAGAAATTTTTGGTCCGGGCTCCTCGACCGAAGATATCATTCATTATATTCGAGAGCACGTGCCCAGCCCATCCTAACACCAGGAAGCCCAGGCACTTAGGTACTTCATATATGTACGATTGACGGCCCAACGTAAGGGACGCACGGACTGTGGATCTTGTAGATAACATGCTTGCCGGCAATCAACGGGCCTTAGCCCGGTTAATCTCCCGTGTGGAGCAGAATCATGCCGATGTCCCTGCCATCATGAAGCGGATTTACCCTGCGCTTGACCGCGCCTACTGCGTCGGCATTACCGGACCACCGGGGGCAGGCAAAAGTACGGTGACGGACAAGCTCACGGCGCATGCCCGCCAGCAAGGGAAGACCGTGGGTATCATTGCGGTGGATCCGACCAGCCCGTTTTCAGGCGGCGCCGTCTTAGGCGACCGCATCCGCATGCAGCAACACTATCTGGATGACGGAGTGTTTATCCGCAGTATGGCGACGCGTGGCAGTCATGGCGGCTTGTCGCACACGGCCAAAGGCGTGATGAAGCTCCTCGATGCCTATGGCAAGGATCTGATCATGGTCGAAACCGTTGGTGTCGGCCAAACGGAACTCGATATCGTGGAAACGGCGGATACGACCGTTGTCTTACTCGTCCCTGAAGGGGGTGACACGGTGCAGACCATGAAAGCCGGCATCATGGAAATCGCCGATATATTCGTGGTCAACAAAGCGGACCGGGATGGGGCCGACCGCATGGCCATGGAGTTGCGTATACTGGTGCATATGCATGGGCATGAGACATGGGAAATCCCCGTCCTATCCACGCAGGCGCATACCAATGGCGGCATTCCCGAGTTGTATGACACGCTGGAGCAGCATCTGGCGATGCTGCTCGATACCGGTCAGCTCGTGCAGCGCCGCCGTGAGCGCCGCCGCCGCGAACTCCTGGAACTTTTGCAACATCGCCTTCTCACGTCGTTGTTGGAGCGTTTAGAGAAAGATGAAAGCCTTCTGGCGCTGGTGGACAAGGTGCAGGAAGCCACGCTCGATCCCTATACCGCAGCCCAGGACATTCTGCAGGAGAGGACAACATCATGGACGTAGAGGAGTGACATCGGATGGCAAAACGGTCCAAACCTCAAACCATCGAATATGCCTTCCGTTTTGCCCGAGGCACGGATACCGAGCGTGCCCGGATGGTCGAAATGATTCGGGTGAATTTGCAGGAACTCGTCAAGCAAGTGGTGTTGACCCACAACGGCCAGGAGGTGGCGGTGGATGGGTTTTGGCTGCGTGAGACGCCGGAGACCACATATGATTTGGCCAAACCCATACCGCAAGACGCCATGCCAAAGGAAAACGGAATGCCAGCATGAGGGTATCGGACTTCCGATACGCTACGCATAGAACACAGCGCGATCCTGACTGATGATCGGCAAGATGTGTTTACGGCCCTTGCGTATTACGGCAAGCACCACTTCCTCGCCGGCCCGATGTTGCCAGAGGCGTTGATACAGCTCCACGCGGTTCGCCACTTCCTGATCATTGAGGCTCAGAATAATATCGCTGGGTCTGACGCCGGCCGTATCGGCTGGGCCATTCTCCGTTACGCCAAACACGACCAAGCCCCGCGGTGAGGGCATCGGAAGCATGCCGAGCCAGGCGCGAGGGACACGCCCACGAACACGTCCATGGATGAAGAGATCGTCTCGAATGCGCTGAAAATATTCCAGTGGAATGATCATGGTGGCGTCCTTCAGCCCCTGCAAACTCAGGGAGACCACCCCGGTCATCAGGCCATCAAGGGTCACGAAGGTGCCGCCGCCGAGTCCCGGATTCTCCGCCGTCGTCAGAATGGCCCGATCGACCATGTATTCCCAAGAGGCGTCAAACGGTTTGATCGCCGTAATCACCCCTTCCGTGACCTGACGTTGCGTGATGTCGGTGCTGCCCAGCAACAGCCCCATTTGGCCTGGCCGTAGCTGGCTGGAATCCCCCAGGGGAATGATGGGCATGCCCTCTACGTCGGCCTGTAACACCGCCAGTCCGCTCTCAAAATCAATATGAATAATCTGGGCAGCAACCTCCTCGCCCTGTTGTAGCGTCACCGTTAGGTGTTCGGCTCCGAGGACCACATAGCCGACGGTAAGAATATGGCCAACATCGTCGATTAGCGTGCCGGAACCGGCGCGCTCAGGGCCTAACGTCTTCGCAGAGGGGTGATCTTCTTTGACAAGCGTGTGGATCGTCACCGTGGCCGGTATGAGTTGCTCAAGGAATTTGTAGAAGCCGTTCACTGAGATCTGCTCCTTTTCAAGGGGTACGGGCCGATAACATCTGTATGTGCAGTATACGCCAAACGCGTGGCGCCTGGTGGGGTGGAAACGCACTGTTTCCGCCTCCGGCAGACACCCCCGCGCCGGCCTCGAACCGCTTAGACATCGTGGATACGCTTGCGACAGGGTGTCATGCAAGGGACGAAGCACAGAGAGAATGAGTAGGTAAGACCGGGCGTTGATATCAGGAAAGAAATGGATAGTGAGGCGTGCCGGGCCATCCACTATCCACTATCCACTAAGCGACGAAAACTAGCGTCAGACTTACGAAATGAAGATCTAGGAGGTACTCGCATCGGCCGTAACGTGGCGGTAGAGGATATGACCATGGTCCCGCACGCGCTCGATTTGGCGCCGCGTTTCGAGCCATTCCAAATGCGCCAGGGTTTCGCCGAGCATCAGCCAATGATCGAACGGTTCAGTATACTTGGGAAACGCATAGCGTGAAATCGCGTACGCTGTCTGCGGCCCATCGTCGAGGGCTTCCATCATGACCTGCAGACGCTGGTCGTGGTGGGCTAGCAATTCGTCAATGCGGCCTGCCGGATCTGTGATCAAAGCGCCATGCGAGGGGAGCCCCAGTGCAAACCCGAGTTGTCGCGTCTTTTCCAGCGAGAGGAAAAAATCACTCAGGGGGTTGTAGCGTTCGTTCAGATGCAACGGGTGTTGGTCGGAGCTGATCGAAATATTCGGCGTAATCCGTTGCAGAATGTGATCCCCGGTGAATGCAAGGTTCAACTGCGGACAGTAGACACAAATATGACCAATGGCATGGCCCGGGGTAAAGACGACATGGAAATCGTTCCCGCCGACCTGAATGACGTCGTCATCCTCGACGGTATCCGTCACCTGAAAGGGTAACGTCAAGGTCTGAAAGCGGTGCCGCATCGACCGAAAGACATCGATCGTCGGTTGCGGCAGGCCATGTTGCCGAAAAAATGTATCGGGCGCCATCAACACCGGCCCCTGCCCTTCTTCATCGCTCCACGACCCTAAAAAACGTTTGCTATCCGCATGCATCATGATCGCCGCATCGGCGTGTTGCTGAATCAGACCGGCCAGCCCCGCATGATCGCTGTGGAAATGCGTAATCACGACGTAACGCAAATCGGCAAACGTGACACCGATATGGGCTAAATTGGCCTGCAGCGCTTCGGCTGTCGCCGGGGTATTGGTGCCGGTATCGATCAACAAACAGCCGTCCTCCGCCTTCACGAGGTAGAGGTTGATCTCTTTGAGTTTAAAAGGCAAAGGCACCTGAAACTCGTAGATGTTTTCTGCAACTTCTTGAATACGGGTTTTCATGAGAGTCCTCAATCCCAGACCACAGCGCGTTGGCATTTACAAAACAAACGTTTGATTCTCAATCATACCGTGTATAGAAGGAGGGGTCAACGTATAGAAGGAGGGGTCAACGGAAAATTCATGCCATCATCGCAACTGCGCCACCTCAGAAGCTAACCGGCTCCAGCCGTCACGCGTTAGCGCGCCGGGCCGCCATATACGCGTCAATAATGGCGTAGAGCCACAGCACGGGGAGCATGATTTTCACGGCAGGGAGCCGAAAGTAGACCACGGCAATCGTGGCGAAAATGATGAGAATGATACCTTTGGCGACCTGCCCGTTGTAAAGCTGGCCGAGACCACACAACAAGGACAAAGCGGCGGCCAACCACGGACGTAAAGCACTATTCCGGGACACGGGAGGAGGCGCGAGCGGTGGGGTTGGCGCTGGGGCTGGCGCGGGTGGCGGGGTCAGATGAGCCGGTATGTGGCCGGGCGCTTGCATGGGCGACGATAGCGGCGCATCATCGAGTGCCGCGGAGAGGGCATACAGCACGCCAGGCGGCAAGGCCGCGTCGCAACGGGTGCAGGTCACCTTCATGACCTCGAGGCGTTCATGACAGTTGGGGCAGTGAATATAGAGAGCCATGTGGCGTCCTTACGTCTGTACGTATCTTTTCTCTGGCCAAACGATACCGCTCATTTTGTCCGGGCATGTATTATACTCGGTTATCGCTCCAGCGCCTACCTGCCGGTACTGCCCAGCCCACCGTCGCCGCGCCTAGCCTAGTTGGATGGAGTGCATCTGGCGATACCTCGGTGAGGCTGACCTTCGGCACCGGCAAGATCAAGAGCTGGGCCAAGCGGTCGCCGCGCTGCAGCGTGTGAGCCGTCGGCAGCTGATTCGACACGAGGAGCTGAATACGGCCACGATAATCGGCGTCAATAACCCCGGGATGCACCGTCAAACCACGCCGAAAAACGGAACTGCGCCCGAAGATTTGGCCATACCAACCCGGCGGAATTTGCATCGCAAATTCCAGGTCGATGGTCGCGTACGCCTGCGGGGCTAGTGCCGTGTCGACCGGGATGGCAAGATCGAAACCCGCGTCTGTCGGATGCGCTTTCTGCGGCAGAAACGCCTGCGTACTCAGAGCCGCAACCCACACTTGGATATCATGTGCATCGTCTCCCGCCATGCGATGTTCCTTTCCCATCAAGGGTACAATCTGTGCAGGCCCTCCGGCACAAAGCCACGCCGGCGCGCTGAGCATGATGCGTTCGGTAGCATGTGGACAAGAGCACAACCCGTTGCCCACGGATTTGTTGATTGCTATTGCCGGCATTTCTTGGTACAAGACTCATAAGCGCAAGGCCAAGGCGGCGAGGCGATAAGGCGCGTACGGTTGTATGAGCCACCTGAGAGGATAATGCATGTATCCCCGAACTGAGCTTGTCAAAGGGAACCGCGAAGTCGAACTCTGGCCCATGGCAACGGACGATGCCCCTGACCTGCTGGCGTTTTACCGCTCCCTGGCGCCAGAGGATCTGCTCTATTTGCGAGAAGATGTGACCAAGCCGGAAGCGATGGACCGCTGGGTCGACGGCATTGAGAGTGAGCAAGTGTGGCACCTATTGGCTGCCTATCGTGGGCGCATTGTCGCCGATGGCGAATTGGATTATCCCTATTATGGCTGGTCCCAGCATGTGGGTGAACTCCGCATTGTCGTCGATCGCGCCTTCCGGGGTAGCGGTCTGAGCCACATGGTCATGCGAGAGTTGTTGGCTCTGGCTTTAGAGGAAGACTTGCACAAAGTCATCGTACAGATGACCATCGACCAACATGCCGCGATTCAGATGTGTGCCCGGCTGGGCTTCCGCCGTGAAGCGGTGTTGAAGGATCATGTCCAAGATCAACATGGCCGTTTCCGGGATCTCATTATCATGACGTACTTTATACGCGATCTCATCGGACAGCACGACACCGAAATACAGCACGATAGGCACGACATCCGTTGATCTCGTGCCGGCGTTAACTCTGTAAGGTTGCGTATCCATGTCCTCGATTGCCGATTCGGCCACGCTTCACTCCTCTAGCGCTTGGCGTCAGGCATGGGGCGCCGCAAGCCCTTACTATCACTGGTGGATCACCGCCGCGTTGATGCTCGGCTTTACCACCGCCGGTTTGAGCGTCACCGTGGTGAACCTCGCCTTCCCGAAGATCATGACGAGTTTACGGGCCGATCTCGACCAGATGCAATGGGTCCAGACCGGCTCTATGATCGTGACCGCGGTCATGATGCCCAGTGTCGGCTGGCTCGGATCGCGTCTTGGCAATCGGAAGGTCTACCTCATGGCGCTGGGTGGCTTTGTGGGAGGCTCGGTGCTCTGCGGCATGGCCTGGGACGTCTATTCCCTCATTGGGTTCCGCCTCTTGCAAGCCCTCTTCGTCGGACCGCTGTTTCCGATTTCCCAGGTGATTCTGTTTCAAGCCTTTCCGGAGGATAAACGGGGGCTGGCCATGGGCGTCAGTTCCCTCGGATTCTCCTTTGGCCCGATGATTGGCCCCGTTCTCGGCGGCTATTTGTTAGAACAGGCCAGTTGGCGTTCTGTCTTTTACATCAACGTGCCCGTGGGCATTGTCGGCCTGGTGCTCGCGTACACGATTCTCCCCAGTCCACCACAACAGGAACGGCGGAGCTTGGATGTCGTGGGCATGTTGACCATGGCGGCGTTTCTGGTGACGTTCCTCCTCGCCATCAGTCAGGGACGTGAAGAGGGCTGGGATTCCCCTTATATCCTGACGTTGTTGACCATTGCCCTGGTCGCGGGAAGTAGCTTTGTGGTGGCCGAATTGCGCAGTCGGCAGCCGTTTGTCGAACTCCGTCTGTACAAGAATCTGGCCTTTGCCATGGCATCCATTGTGGTATTTATTAACACGATCGGTTTTATGGCCTCCAACTTCATCATCACCCTCTTTTTGCAACTTCACCTCAACTTTACCCCGCTGCAAGCCGCCTGGCTGATGATGCCCTCGGCCATTGTCATCGGTATTCTGAGCGTGTGCGCCGGACGTCTGTCAGATATCGTGCCAGCCAAAGTATTGGTCATTTTCGGCTTGACTGCAGTCGCACTGTGTTTCGCGCAATATACCTCGATTACCGCGTGGACCAGTCTGGGTACCATCACGTTCTGGCTCACGGCTCGCGGCTTTGCCCGGGCGTTTACCATTGCGCCATTATCAGCCGCCTCTCTGGCGCCGCTTCCGAAAGACGAATTGCGCATGGGTTCCGCCCTGCTCAGCCTCAACCGAGGCATTGCGAGTGCATCAAGCGTCGCCCTGGCAGCGACGTTATTGCAGAATCGGCTGGCACAACGGGCCATTCTCTTGGCGCAAGATCAGAGCACGTTGGACTTTGGCCAGACGGCGATGCTGCAAACCTTGCACAACACCTTTGCGCAGCTCGGCGATATCAGCCAAATCGCCTCGATGAAGGCCCTGGCGACGCTGAACCGGCTGGTCAATCAGGAAGCGGCCCTGCACAGCTACCATGACATGTTCATCCTGGTCGGATTGATCGCTGCCGCCGGGATTATTCCCGCCTTGTGGATGGGCAAACGGCAACAGACCCTATCCGCGAAGGAGACATCCGACAGCGTCGTGGCGCCGGTCGCAGAACCGTCGAACGGGGAGCACCGGTCCGGGGCTCTGCCCTCATCTCCTTCGGTATCGGCTGGGGAGCACCGCACTCCGTAGCCGCGGCCCAACATGGCCCATTATCCGAGCTCAGCTTCAAGTTTTATTTGAGGGATGTATCTCACTCCCCCTTTTCGCAAAGGGGGGAACCGGGCGTGAAGGACTCCCTTCATCAAATTAAACTTGATGGACCACTAGCGCCAGCGATGGTATACAGGATACCTGGGGAGATCAAGTGGGACGCCACTTAGGGCCAGAATCCGAAAGAGGTCGATACGCCACTGCTGACGTTCGTAACGCAACATAAAGGTGAGCGTTTCCTCCTCGGCGAAGCCGCGAGCAATATAGCGATGACGTCCACGGATGATGAGATATTCTTGGTTTTTAAATCCCAAACGCGCTTGCACATAGACGTGTTGCGATGAGTCAACGGTCGTTTTGACATCTTGCATCGTCCGCCAACAGCACTGCAATGAGCGGGTCGCGTACCCCATATAGCGCTCGAAGCCCTCGGGCGAGATGTCCACTTGGCTGGCAAATGTGCCCGCTGCGTACAGCTCCTCAAACTGCTTGTCTTTCCACAGCTTCACGATACGCGCAAAAGCGCGTTGGGCGTCAAAGGCAATACGATGACTCGCACCGCCTGTCACGTGCTGGGCGGCGCCTGGGCGCAGGCTTCCCAGCATGCTAAGCGTTATCGTGCAAACGAGTAGGATACGTCGCCATCTTCTGAGCATCCCCCACCCTCCTCGTGGTGATACGTGCCCGAACAAAACTAAATTCATCTTTTTCCTCTGGAAAAACAATGTCGCTAATTTTGTCCAGGGACTTAAGCGTGCGACCTGAAGACGCATAACTTAAGTGGTTTGAACCAGTTGAAGGAAATGCAGGTCCGTGTGCGGACCTAT